>JBBSCD010000038.1:0-20720 GCA_038250645.1 Rhodospirillales bacterium | reverse complement strand
GAAAAGGATCTTCGGGCCGATCTGGCCGAACCGGTCGACGACCCCATCGACGCCGAAGTCTGGCGAGCATGACGACCACACCGCGCCAATGCTGCTTGATGCGAGCATGGCGATGACGGCCTCGGGCATGTTCGGCAGCCAGCCGGCCACCCTGTCGCCGACGCCGACGCCGGCGGCCCGCAGCGCCTGGGCGAGGCGCGAGACCTCGGCGTAAAGCTCGGCCGCGCTGAGCCGGCGGCGCACCGCATCCTCGCCGTAGAAGACAATCGCGTCGGAGTCGTCGCGGCGGCGGAGCAGGTTTTCGGCGAAATTGAGCCGGGCTTGGGGAAACCAGCGCGCGCCGGGCAGGCGGTCGCCGTGTTCGAGGGTCTGGCTCTCCCACCCCTCGCCGATCACGCCGCAATATCGCCACAGGCTGCGCCAGAACGCCTCCATGTCGTCGATGGAGTGGCGGTAGAGTGCGGCGAAGTCGGCGAATGGGCCCGTGGCTGTCGACCCGGGGGTGTTCATGAACCGGGTGAGGTTGGCGTCGCGAACGCGCGCCTCGCTCGGTCGCCAGAGGGGCTCAGACTGTGGCTCGGCCATCGTTCGTCTCCTTCGCCCTATCTTAGATCCCGCGAGTCGGCCAGTATGCAATGTCAGTATGCGAAAGCGTCGCAACTGGCGCAATCCGCGGCGGAACGGCATCGAAGCGGCGCCGCGCAATGCCATGACCATCTACTTGGCCTTAGCTCCTGGGTGACATGTCCGAACCCGTCGCCGGCTCCCTTGCCGCCCGTTTCACCAGCCTCCCGGGAACGAGCCGCGGCGCCATCTTCATGTTCGCCTCCGCGGCCGGCTTCGCCGTGATGATGGCGATCGTCCGCTACGCCTCGCGTGAGCTGCATCCGTTCGAGCTGGCGTTCTTCCGCAACCTGTTCGGGGCCGTTTTCATGCTGCCGTGGATCGTCCGGGTCGGCCGCGAGAGCCTGACCACCGGACGGCTCGGCATGCATGCCCTGCGCTCGCTGATCGGTCTTGCGGCGATGCTGACGTTCTTTACCGCGCTCAGCCTGCTGCCGCTGGCCGAGGTTACCGCACTGACCTTCACCACACCGCTGTTCACCACCATCGGCGCGGCCCTCATCCTGCGCGAGACGGTCAAGGCGCGGCGCTGGACCGCGACCCTCGTCGGGTTGATCGGCGCGCTGATCATCCTGCGCCCCGGGGTTGAGGCGCTGCGGCCCGAGGCATTCGTGGCCCTTGCCGCCGCGGCGCTGATGGCCTGCGCCTTCCTCACGGTGAAGTCGCTGGCGCGGACCGAGCATCCAAACACGATCGTGCTGTTAATGGGGCTGCTGATGACGCCGATGTCGCTGGTCCCGGCGCTGTTCGTCTGGAAGGCGCCGGATCCGCACGTGTGGGCGTGGCTGGTAGGGATGGGCCTTGCCGCCACGGTCGGACAGGTCTTCCTCACCCGGGCCTTTGCCGCCGCCGACGCCTCCGCGGTGCTGCCGTTCGACTTCTCGCGCCTCGTCTTCGTCGCGATCCTCGGCTACCTGTTCTTCGGCGAACGCCCGGACGTCTGGACTTGGATCGGCGCCGGCGTCATCGTCGCCTCATCGGCGTATATCGCCCACCGCGAGGCCGCCCTCGGCCGGCAATCGGCCCCGCCCCATCCGCCGTGAAGCGGTTCCTCGATGATCTGACCTCAAGCAGACGAGGCGGGGACTACATGCGATGAAGTTCGGATACAGGCGCTCAACCCAGCTACGTCTGCGAAATCAGAGCGGTTTTAAGCTTGAGCATCACGGTTTTGAGATTGTTGAGGTCGATATGGATCTCATCTAAGGCAGTCGTATCGTCCTTCCACCCACCATACCGGAAGTACTGAGAACCAGGGTCAATTGCCACGAGTTCGTCGCAACGCTTGATGACCCATGATGGAATCGTCTCTCCCGCCTCTTTCTTATGATGGGTATAGCTCCTGGCGAGCTTGCCGAGGTGATGAATATCCTTGTCCGCACGAACTTGCGGCGGCAGACCGGCCTTCAGCAGCAATTCGAAGCAGTGCCGGTAGAGGAACAAAGCCGCATTCGCGACCGTGTAATCGGCAATGCGCCCCTGAATGATGTCGTCGATCAGCGCCATCGCGGCGTTGAAGTATTGCTCCGCCAATGCGCCGTCGCGTTCGGCCTGCGTTGCAGGTTCGGCCATACCGCCGATAACAAAGCCGAGGGGAGCGCTCCACTCGTCAGGCCGCTGGTGCTGTTCCGAGACGGGCTCGAACAGCGAGGCACTCTTAACGTCTTCGGTCAACATGCCCTCGTGAATCATCATGAAAACAGGTTCGCACATGAATCCAGGCGGCCAGATCCGGTGATCTCAAGCCTCTACACCGTCAGCCGTTCAACGATGCGCTCGTACGGTTCAAGCTTGCCGATCGGCCCGAGGCCGGCCACGGTCGGCTTCGACGCCAGCAGCCGGCGGGCAGCGCGCAGCACCGCCTCCATGTCCACGGCCTCGATCCGGGCGACGGCCTCGGCGACCGGGATCGGCCGGCCGAAAACCATAAGCTGGCGGGCGAGCTGTTCGCAGCGCGCCGAGGTGCTTTCCAGCGACATCAGCACGCTCGACTTGAGCTGCGCCCGGGCGCGGGCCAGTTCGTCGTCGCCGATTGCCGCCGCCACCTTGACCAGCTCCTCGCAGACGATCGGCACCAGCTCCTCGATTTCGCGCTCGCCGGTTCCGGCATAGATGCCGAACACGCCGATATCCGAATACGAGGCCGGAAAGGTGTAGATGCTATAGACGAGGCCGCGCTTCTCGCGCACCTCCTGGAACAGCCGCGACGACATTCCGCCGCCAAGCAGCGCCGACAGGATCGACAGGGCGTAGAAGTCCGGATCCTGGTACCCGACGCCCTCGAATCCGAGGACGAAGTTGACCTGTTCCAGGTCGCGGTCGTCGCGCCAGTCGCCGCCCTGGTAGTTCGCCTTCTTGCGCATCTTGCCCGTAGCCGGCGGCAGGCGGGTGAAGGTTTTCTCGGCCAGAGCGACAAGGGTGTCGTGATCGACCCGTCCCGAGCCGGCGAGGATCAGGCGCGAGGGACCGTAGTGATCCTCGCGGTAACGCAGCATCATCTCGCGCGGCATGCTCTTGATTAGCCGCGGCGAGCCAAGCACCGGCCGGCCCAGCGCCTGCGATGGAAACGCCGTCTCCTGGAAGCGGTCGAAGATGATGTCGTCGGGCGTATCCAGCGACTGCATGATCTCCTGCAGGACGACTGAGCGCTCGCGGGCGAACTCGATCGCGTCGATGCAGGGCTCCTGCAGAATGTCGGCGATGATATCGACGGCGAGCGCCAGATCCTCCTTCAGGACCTTGGCGAAGAAGGCGGTGTACTCGCGCGAGGTGTGGGCGTTGAGATGGCCGCCGACCGCCTCGATCTCCTCGGCGATGGCGCGGGCGTCGCGGCGCTTGGTTCCCTTAAACACCATATGCTCAAGGAAGTGGGAGACGCCGTTCATCCGCCCGGTCTCGAACCGGCTCCCAGCCTCGACCCAGACGCCGACCGACGCGGTCTCGACGCTATTGACCGGATCGGTCGCGACCCGGAGTCCGCTTGCCAGCGTCGTAACCCGGATGCCGGTCATGCCCGCGCCCCTCCTGAGTCACGGCCATGGGCAACGTGGCCTTCCACAGCGGCAAGATCCGCCGGCAGCGTGACGTAGCGCTCGGGCCGATCCATCAATTCGGCGAGGCGCGGCGGCAGGGGGGGGCGGATGCCGGTGGCGCGTTCGACCGCGTCGGGGAATTTGGCCGGATGCGCGGTGGCGACGGCGACGACGGGGACGCCGTCATCCTTCCGGATCGCGCGCGCGGCGGCGACGCCGATGGCCGAATGCGGGTCAAGCAATTCGCCGGTTTCGTCATAAACGGCGCGGATCGCGGCGGTCGTCGCCTCATCGTCGACCCGGCAGGCCGAGAACAGGCTCTTCGCCTGCTGCCAGCGTTTGCGGTCGACCTGGAACGCGCGATGATCGCGAAATTCCCGCATGAGCCCGACGACGGTCGGGCCGTCGCGGTCGTAGAGTTCGAACAGCAGCCGCTCGAAATTGCTGGAGACCTGGATATCCATACTCGGGCTTAAGGTGGGAAATACGGCGCCCATTTCCATCCGGCCGCTGTCGAAAAAGCGGGTCAGGATGTCGTTGCGGTTGGAGCCGACCACCAAGTGGGCGATCGGCGCGCCGAGGCAGCGGGCGGCGAAGGCAGCGAAGACGTTGCCGAAGTTGCCGGTCGGGACGGCGAAGGCCACGGGCTGACCCGGACCGCCGAGGGTCAACGATGCATGGATGTAGTAGGTGATCTGGGCGAGGATCCGCGCCCAGTTGATCGAATTCACCGCGGCCAGATTCATCCTTTCGCGAAAGGCCGTGTCGTTGAACATGGCCTTCACCAGGTCCTGGCAGTCGTCGAAGCTTCCCTCGATGGCGATGTTGTGGACGTTCGGCGAGTCGACCGTGGTCATCTGCCGGCGCTGGACCTCCGTGACCCGGCCTTTGGGATGGAGGATGAAGATCTCGATGGCGGTCCGGTCGCGGCAGGCTTCGATCGCGGCCGAGCCGGTATCGCCCGAAGTCGCGCCGACGATGGTGATCCGCTCGCCGCGCCGCGCCAGGATCAGGTCGAACAGCCGGCCGAGGATCTGCAGTGCGAAATCCTTGAAGGCAAGGGTCGGCCCGTGAAACAGCTCGAGCAGCCACAGCTTCGGCCCGAGCCGCTTCAGCGGCGCCACCAGCGGATGGTCGAAGTCGGCGTAGGCCGCGCCGGTGATCGCGCGCAGATCCGACTCCTGGATGGACGGCACCGCGAACGGCGCCATGACCCGAGCGGCGAGCGCGGGATAGTTGAGCTGGGCCATGGCGCGGAGGTTTTCGTCGGACAGGCGCGGCCAGAACTGCGGCACGTAGAGGCCGCCGTCGCGGGCAAGACCGGTAAGGACGACGTCGTCGAAGCCGAGGATCGGCGCCGCGCCGCGGGTGCTGACGTACTTCACTCCCGTCCGCTCGCTCTCAAGGGTGGATGGATCCCTTGCACTATAGCCGCCCTCGGCCCCGCCGCAACCCGGTGGACGGAGGACGACAGCGGCTTATCACCGAAATGCCATCTCCTGAAGGAAAAATGTCGGAACTGCAGTTTCGGCGCGGCCGCATATACATTATACTCTGGCATTAGCCAATTTCGGTGCAAGACCATGATTCACCGCGTTGAGATAGAGAATTTCGGCTCGATCCGAGAGCGTCAGATCATGGATCTGAGCGTGCCGGCGACGGCGCCGCCGCTGGAGCGCTTTCCTGCGTCCAGAGCGTCCGAACGAATCCGCTTGCCGACCGTGATCGCGCTCTTCGGGCCGAACGCGTCCGGGAAGTCGACAGCCCTACGCGCCGCCGTGGCGGCGAAGGATTTCGCGGTGCGCAGCTTCGAGACCGGGCCGGACGCCGCCATTCCATGGTTCGTGCCGTTCCGCGCCGGCGAGTGGCGCAGCCGCCCGACCAGGATCAGCGTCGACTTCGATGCGTCCTGGATCGACGAAACCTTGCGCATGCATCGCTACCAGCTTGCCATCGGACACGGCGAGCAGGCGGGAGGGCGAGTGATCCACGAGTCGCTGTCGATCAAGGACGGGCGGCGCTTTCGGAACCTATTCGCGCGGAAGCACCAGGAAATCCGCTGCGCCGCCGAGCTTGAGCTGCCGCCGTCCGATGCGCGGCTGAAGGCTGTCCGCCCCAATGCCAGTGTCATCTCGACGATGGCGCAGTTCAACCACGAGTTCTTCCGCCGCGTGCGCTCCGACGTGAATTACATGTTGACCAATATCGCCGGCCACGCGCTTTTCGTTCCGCAACTTCAAGACGCTTTGCGCTTCTTGAAAGATCATGATGGGGCGCTCGATGACCTTCAGGACCAGCTTGCCCGTCTGGACGTCGGCATTCTCGGCATTGATGTCATCGAAACGGCCAATGGTTTGCTCGCCTTTTTCACCCACGAGGGACTGGAGGAGAGCGTGCACGTCCTGGAAGAATCGAACGGTACGCGGCGCTTTATCCTGCTGTTCCCCTTACTCTGGTTCACACTGCAGACCGGACGGCCGGCGATCATCGACGAGTTCGATGTCGATCTGCATCCGATGCTGATCCCTGAAATCCTGAATTGGTTTCAGGATCCGGAGCTGAACCCGCATCGAGCCCAGCTCTTCTTCGCCGCGCACAACGTCTCCATCATGGAACACCTGGAGAAGGAGGAGATCTTTCTCGTCGAGAAGGCCCGGGACGGCGCCAGCGTGATAACGGCGCTTAAGGACATCAAGGGGGTCAGGCGCGAGCCGAGCCTGCAGCGAAAGTACCTAGGTGGCGTCTTCGGCGCCGTCCCCAACATCGGCTGATCATGGCGAGGCGGCGCTCCCGGAAGAGAACCCGGATTTTCTTTGCGTTCGAGGGCAAGTCGGAGAACGCGTTCGGCGCTTGGTTGCAGGACCTCTGCGACGATCGAGGCCTTTTCGTGCACCTTGACCGGCCTCAACGGATGAAAGGCGGCGGCGACCCTATGGCGTTGGTGAAGTGCGCTCTCCAGTTGCGCGCGGAGAGCCGGAAGCGGGCGGGTGAAGGACATCGGCACAGTGTCCTGCTTATCGACACCGATCGGCTGTATGACAACAGCGAGAGAAGTCGAAACGCAATGAAGATCGCCCAGGGCCAGAACCTGGATCTCATCAGGCAAGAGCCCTCCTTCGAGGCTGTTCTGCTTCGACTGCATGACGGTCACGAGCAGGTTCGGCCGCCAAACCCCGCAACGGCGTTGGCCCAGCTTCGCGCCATTTGGCGGGAGTACAGGAAGCCTGTAAACCGCCAACAGCTTTCGACGCATTTCGGGCTCGCGGACCTGCATAGGCTCGCGGACATCGACGGCGAGATCTGCCGCCTGCTCGAGACGCTTGGTCTGCGTCAGCCGAGATAGCGGCGGCGGAGGTGGGCCTTGAACACCGCCGCATCGAGAGTCCGACCGGTGGCCTGTTCGAGCAGCGCCGGCGCGTCGAGGAGCGAGCCCTTGGCGTGGACGTTGGCGCGCAGCCAGGCGAGCAGGGCGCTGAAGTCGCCAGTCGCGATGCCCGTCTCGATACCCGGATCGGCTTCGCTGGCGGCGGCGAAGAGCTGGGCTGCGGTCATCGCGCCCAGCGTGTAAGTGGGAAAGTAGCCCCAGGCGCCGTCGTACCAGTGGATGTCCTGCAGGCAGCCGCGGCGGTCGTCAGGCGGCGTGAGCCCGAGGAGGCGGGCGTGAGCCTCATTCCAGGCGGCGGGCAGGTCCGCGATGGCGAGATCGCCGGCGATCATCGCCCGCTCCAGCCGGTAACGGAGGATAACGTGGCCGGGGTAGGTCACCTCGTCGGCGTCAACCCGGATGAATCCGGGTTTGACCCGGGTATAGATCCGATAGAGGTTGTCCGCCTCCCACGCCGGGCCGTCGCCGGCAAAGGCCTCGCGCAGCAGCGGCGCGGCAAAGCCGAGGAAGGTGCGCGAGCGGCAGACCTGCATCTCGACCAGCAGCGACTGGCTTTCGTGGATCGACATGCCGCGGGCCTGCCCCACCGGCTGGCGACGCCAGCGCTCCGGCAACCCGCGTTCGTAAAGAGCGTGGCCGGTCTCGTGCAGAACCCCCATCAGCGCGGAGGTGAAGTCGGCTTCGTCGTAGCGGGTGGTGATGCGCACGTCGTCCGGCATTCCGCCGCAGAAGGGGTGCAGGCTGATGTCGAGCCGGCCGTGGTCGAAGTCGAAGCCCAGCCGCTCCATTAGCCGGACGGCGAGGGCGCGTTGGCGCTCGATCGGGAAAGGGCCGTCTGGTCGGATAGCCGGTGGCCGGCGCCGCTGATGGTCGAGCACCTCGCCGAGGAATTCGGGAAGAAAGGTTTCCAGATCGGCGAAGATCCGGTCGATCTCCGCCGCGCGCCCGCCCGGTTCGTACTCGTCGAGCAGCGCGTCATAAGGCGTGAGCCCCAGCGCCTCCGCCTTGGCCGCGGCGGTTTCGCGGACCAGAGCCAGCACGGTCTCGAGCTCGCCGGCAACCGCGCCGAAGTCGCTGTCGGCGCGGGCGCCACGCCAAGCCGACTCGCAGGCCGAGACCGCCCGCGACAGGGCCTCGACCTGGTCCTCGCGCAGCGCCGTCGCGTGCCGCCACAGCCGGCGCATCTCGGCCACATTGGCGCGCCGCCACGCCGCGTCGCTGTCATTGTCTCCGTCGCCGGTGGTTTCTTCTTCGGCTTCGGCAAGAAGGTCGCCGACCTCGGGGGCCGTCAGCAGGCCATGCCGCACGGCCCGGAGCACGGCAAGCTGGTCGCCGCGCGCCGCCGCGCCGCCTTTCGGCATCATTGTCGCCAGATCCCAGTGGAGCATGCCCTCGGCCTCGGCCAGCGCGTTGATCCGGGCAAAGCGCTTTTCCAGCCCTGCATAGGCCGTGTCGGCGGCTGGACCATCCTCCGGTCCGGTCATGGCTGCGCTTACACCAGGCCGGCTAACGCGCGATCGGCCAGCAGCGCGACGAAGATCAGGAACAGGTAAAGGATGGTGAAAAAGAACATCGCCCGCGCGGCCTGCGTCGAGGCGTCCCGCCAGACCCGGACGGCGTGATAGAGCAGCCAGCCGCCGAGGGCGAGCGCGGCGACAGCATAAGGGATGCCCGACAGGCCGATGACGAAGGGCAGCAGGGTCGCCGGCACGAGGACGCAGGTGTAGACGAGAATGTGTCGCCGGGTAACCGCTTCGCCGGCGACCACCGGCAGCATCGGTACGCCGGCGCGGTCGTAATCGCTCTTGCGAAATAGCGCCAGCGCCCATGAGTGCGGCGGGGTCCACAGGAAGATGATGGCGAACAGGACGACGGCGCCGACGCCGATATCGCCGGACGATGCCGCCCAGCCGATCGCCGGCGGGAAGGCGCCGGCGGCGCCGCCGATGACGATGTTCTGCGACGTCCGCCGCTTCAGCCAGACGGTGTAGACCAGGACGTAGTAGACGATGGTAAGCGCCAGCAGGCCCGCAGCCACGGCGTTGACAAAGACCGCCATGACCGCGACCGAAGCGGCGGCCAGGCTCACTCCGAAGACCAGAGCCTCAACCGGCTGCATTCGCCCGGCCGGCAGCGGTCGGCTCATGGTTCGGGTCATGACCCGGTCGATGTCGCGGTCATACCACATGTTGATGGCGCCCGCGGCGCCGGCGCCGAGAGCGATGCAGAGGACGGCAATCACCGCGACGACCGGCGAAGGCTCACCCGGCGCGAGAACGAGACCCACCATCGCGGTGAAGACGACCAGCGACATGACCCGCGGCTTGAGCAGGATGGCGTAATCGCGGAGACTGAAGCGGGGCTCCGGCCGGTCCGCCGCCGCCGTCAACGCGGCGCCTGCGTGAGTCTGCGCGCTGGACACGTCTCCAATCCTCCTCCCGACCACCTACCGCCAGAACCGGGACACAAGGATGCGGGGTCGGCTCTCCTCGTGTCTTAACAGCGCCCTTGCGACCAGCCAAACGAAAAGGATTCCGCCGATGATGGCAATCAGCGCGCCGAAACCGTTCAGACCCATGCCGATCTTTGCCGCCATCTCGTGCAGCCCCTGGGCGTCGCCTGCGACCTTGCGCGGGGCGCCGTGTCCGCCGGCTAGGAACAGACCGATGCAGGCGACGAGCTGGCCCCAGGCAAAGAGGTGAAGCTGGATCCGCATTGTCCGTTCGCGCGGGCCCGGTTTGCCCAGCGCCGGCAGGAAGACGGTGTAGAACAGCCCCATGAAGGCGAGGGTGACGGCGGCGATGACGCCGTGATAGTGCGCCGGGGTGCGGGTATCCGCGCCATCAACGAAGAGGCCGAAGGCGCCGCCGACGGCGAACAGCAGAAACGACAGGGCCAGGCACTGCAGGGCGGGCCGGTCCCACGGCAGCGGCCTGGGCGCGCCGATGGCGAGCGCGCCCGCGACGATGAGCGCGGCCGGGCCGAGGCCGTACTGGAGCGCGGTGAAGGCGCGGGTCTGCTCGGCGGAGAACGGCGCAAACAGGAGGTAGAACAACGGCGCGACGATGGCCAGCGCGAGGAGGATACCGGCTGCGGCGAGAAAGGCCGCGCGCGGCACCACCGGCGCATCGGCCGCGTTCGCGGCAAGCCAACTCCAGGCGACGATGAGCAGCAGGGTGTTCAGGATCTGCAGGACGTGGCCGCCGCCCCAAAAGAGCTGCTCGTTGTAGGCGAAGGTGAGGGGCTCGTGTTGCTGGAGCGCCCCGGCGGCGAAGAAGCAGACGAGGGCCATGGCGTAGACGACGACGGCTGCCGCCATGGCCAAAGGCAGCGGCCGGGCGAGGCTTCGCCGGCCAGCGGTAAGAAGCGAACCGGCGAGCGCCGCGGTGGGGCCGGCGACAGCAATGGCAAGGAGGACGAGGCCCGCATAGTAAAGCGGATCGATGATGGTTGGGACGTAGTTGTTCAGCGTCGCTTCGCCGCGATCGAGGAATGCCGGGACGAACAGCATCGGCATCGCCAGCGCCGCGGCGGCTAAGCCGGCAAATGCGGCGACTCCCGCGATGCTGCCGCCCGGGGTCTCGATCGCCGACCGGTCGGCGGCGGCCCGGGAGGCAAGCGCGTTGAGTGCGCCGAAGACAGCGAGGAACCAGACGACGAAGGAGAAGGTGACGTGGATGACGAGGCCCTTGTAGAAGAAACCGATCGGCCTCGGTATCAGGCTCTCGACCCCCGGGATGCGCGAGATGGCGAGCAGGAAGGCGAAGGCGCCAGCGACACCGAGCGCCGTAATGCCAAGCGCCGCCCAGCCGAACAGCGCGCGGTCGACCGTTCCGACCCGCGCGGTGGAAATACCCCGGATCCTTATGTCCGCAGCGCCTGCGGCCTTATCCACCACCATGGTTACCGCCTCCGTAGGGGAAAAGGTGGACGGCCATGACGTAGACGACAACTCCGGAGATCGCGACGTACATCCACAATGGCCAAGTCCACCTGGCGATCCGGCGATGCCCGTCGAAACGATGGGCCAGCGCGCGCACCAGCGTGATCGGGACCATCACGGCAACGACGGCAGCGACAAGGACGTGAACAAGAAGGATGGTGAAATAGACTGGCCGGATCAAGCCCTCGCCGCCGAAGCGCGCCAGTCCGGAATTGAAGTGGTAGATCAGGTAGCTGACCAGGAATGCCACCGAGACGGCGACGGCCGAGAGCATGCACGCCTTGTGCTTTTTCCGCTGGCCGGCGCGGATAAAGGCATAGCCGAAACCGAGGAACACGATCGTCAGCGCATTCAGCGCGGCGTTGACGTGCGGCAGTTCGGCAATGGCGAGCACCGCGCCTTCCTTATCCGCGACTGACGGTAACGAAGACGCTGACGTACATCGCCAGCGCGGCGAGCGCGAGCACGACCGCCAGGATCACCTTGTTGCGCGTGTTCACCGTCCAGCCATCCTGCTCCACCATCTCACCCGTGCGATGTGCAACAACACCACATTGCCGCATGTGATCCCGCGCACCGCCCTCACGATCCGGCTAACCGCCGCAACCATCGAGCGCGGCGGAGTGGTATCGCAAAAGAAAATCCTTTGCATTCAGTTTTTCTCATGTTAGCTACCAAAGGCTTCAAAATCCAAGGGTGGACAGTGTGCGGCGGGCTGCGGCTCGACGCGGCGCGGGCGAAAAGCCGTTCGTGCGCCGGGGTGGCGAATGGAGTACATTCATTAAAAACATGATGGTTGATGGATGGGGAACATGCTGAAGAAACTGCTTGCGTTCGTTCTTGTGGCCGCGGCCGCCACGCTCTCCGGGGCCGGCGATCTGATGGCCGAGACGGCGAACGGGGAACCCCATCCCTGGGGCATCAATCTTCAGCGAGCCTATTCGCCGGTCATGGAGGGAGTCCATCACTTCCACAATCTGCTGCTCGTCATTATCATCGGCGTTACCGCCCTGGTGATGGGGATTCTCGCCTATGTCGTCATTCGCTTCAACGCCAAGCGGAACCCGGTCCCGTCGCGGACATCGCACAACACGCTGCTCGAGGTCGTGTGGACAGCGGTGCCGATCATGATTCTGGTGGTCATCGCCATTCCGTCGCTCCGGCTTCTGTTCTACTCGGCGAAGCCGGTTGATCCGGAAATGACGCTGAAGGTCACCGGCCACCAGTGGTACTGGACCTACACGTATCCCGACCAGGACGACATGACCTTCGATAGCATTCCCATCGCCGCCGAGGACCTGAAGGCTGGGCAGCCGCGGCTGCTGGCGGTGGACAATCCGGTGGTGCTGCCGGTCGACACCACCGTCCAGGTTCTTATAACCTCCGACGATGTCATTCACGACTGGGCCGTTCCGTCGCTGGGCCTGAAGAAGGACGCGGCTCCCGGCCGCATCAACGAGACCTGGGTACGGATCACGGAGCCGGGTACGTATTACGGGATGTGCTCCGAGCTGTGCGGCGTGAACCACTACTTCATGCCGATCCAGGTCGAGGCGCTGTCGAAGGAAGACTACTTGGCGTGGACCAAGCAGGCCAAAGAGCAGTTCGCAGCCGGGGATAAACCCGCGGCCAGCATGGCCCGCGCGGATCAGGCCGACTGAGGGCGCGAAGACGTTCGGATCGAGGAGGAAGAGCGATCATGGCATACGCAACGACCGCGGGCCACGGCGAGCACGACGAGCATCACCCGACCGGCTGGCGCCGCTGGATCTACTCCACCAATCACAAAGACATCGGCACGATGTACATCATCCTGTCGCTGGTGGCGGCCCTGATCGGCGGGGTGATGTCGTGGATGATCCGTCTCGAGTTGGCTGAGCCCGGAATCCAGTTCTTCGACAATACCCAGTTCTATAACGTTCTCGTCACCGCCCACGGCTTCCTGATGGTCTTCTTCGTCGTCATGCCGGCGATGATCGGGGGTTTCGGCAACTGGTTCGTGCCGTTGATGATCGGCGCGCCGGACATGGCCTTCCCGCGGATGAACAACATCAGCTTCTGGCTGACCGCGGCGGGGCTGACCCTTCTCGTCTCCTCGGCGTTCGTTGGCGAAGGACCGGGAACGGGCTGGACCGTTTATCCGCCGCTATCATCCATCGCCTACCATCCGGGCGCGGCCGTCGATTTCGGTATTCTCGCGCTGCATCTGGCGGGGGCCGGATCGATCCTCGGCGCCATCAACCTGATCGTGACCATCTTCAACATGCGCGCGCCGGGTATGACCTTCCACCGGATGCCGCTGTTCGTCTGGGCGATCATGGTGACGGCGTTCCTGCTGCTGCTGGCTTTGCCGGTACTGGCCGGCGCGTTGACCATGCTGCTGACCGACCGCAACTTCGGCACGTCATTCTACGTCGTCGCCGGCGGCGGCGACCCGCTCCTGTGGCAGCACCTGTTCTGGTTCTTCGGCCACCCCGAGGTCTACATCATCATCCTTCCGGCGTTCGGGATCATCAGCCAGATCATTTCGACGTTCTCGAAGAAGCCGGTGTTCGGCTACCTCGGCATGGCCTATGCGATGTGCGCCATCGGCTTCGTCGGGTTCATCGTCTGGGCCCACCACATGTACACCTCGGGCATCGGCACCAACGCCCGGGCCTATTTCACGGTCGCGACCATGATCATCGCGGTGCCAACGGGCATCAAGATCTTCAGCTGGCTGGCGACGATGTGGGGTGGCTCGATCGAATTAAAGGCGCCGATGCTGTTCGCTCTCGGCTTCCTCTGGCTGTTCGTCATCGGCGGCGTAACCGGCGTCGTCCTTGCCAACGCCAGCATCGACTTCGTCATGCACGACACCTACTACGTGGTCGCGCACTTCCACTATGTTATGGCCATCGCCGCGATCTTCGCGATGTTCGGCGCCTACTACTACTGGATCGGCAAGATGAGTGGCCGGCAGTACTCTGAACGGCTGGCCCAGATCCAGTTCTGGGTGTTCTTCATCGGCGTCAACGTGCTGTTCTTCCCCCAGCACTTCCTCGGCCTCAACGGGATGCCGCGGCGCATTCCCGATTATCCGGACGCGTTCGCCGGCTGGAACATGGTCAGCTCCGTTGGGGCGGCCATCACGATGGCCGGCACCCTCATGTTCTACTACATCATCTGGCACACGTTCCGGTACGGCAAAGTAGCCGAGGCCAATCCCTGGGGCGAGGGCGCGACCACATTGGAGTGGACCGTTCCGTCGCCGGCGCCCTTCCATACCCACGAAGAACTGCCGGTTATCGGTGCAAGCGATCATGGCCATGGTCCCGTTCATGGCGGCCTGAAGCCGGCGGAGTAACGGTCGAGCCGCGCAACGCAGGTTAGGGACGGACGGGCGAACACGATGAGCTTTCAAGATGAGCGATAAGGTCGGGAGCGATAAGGCCGGGAGGGTCAAGGCCGGCAGGACGAAGAACAGGTTGGGGGCGGCGGCGCTGTTTGCCGTGGTCGGCGGCATGGTCGGCCTCTCGTTCGCCTCCGTCCCGCTCTATCGTGCATTCTGTCAGGCGACCGGCTACGGCGGCACGCCGCGCACAGAGAATGTCGTCGCGCCGACCGCGGTGGCCGATCGCCGCGTCATTGTCCAGTTCGACGCCAACGTCAATCCCGACCTGCCGTGGCGGTTCAAACCGGCCCAGCGTCAGGTCGATATTCGCCTCGGCGAGGAGACGCTGATCCATTACACGGCGGTCAATCTATCGGATCGGCCCCTGACGGGCACAGCAACGTTCAACATCGCCCCGGACGCCGCGGCGCAGTACTTCAGCAAGATTCAGTGCTTCTGCTTTACAGAGCAGACGCTTGCGCCAAGGCAGGAAGTGTCGATGCCGGTCCTGTTCTACGTTGACCCCGCAATCGCCGATGACGTGGACGCGCGTGACATCACGAAAATCACCTTGTCCTATACCTTCTACCGGACGGACGGGGATGATAAGAACAGCGCGAAGAGCGCCGGCGTCGCGGCCCGCAATGCCCGCGGCGGCAACGGCTAGGCTTCCGAGCCGAAGAGGAAAGGGGTAGCGGGGCAATGGCGACGCATACGACGAAAACCCATCCGTTCCACATGGTCGATCCGAGCCCGTGGCCGATCGTCGCGACCATCGCGGCGCTCACCATCGCCACCGGCGGCATCTGGTTCATGCACGGTGGGCCGCCGTGGATCCTCATCGCCGGCTTCTCCGTACTCCTCGTGTCGTTCTTCGGCTGGTGGCGCGATGTCGTCAAGGAAGCTCAGTCGGGGCACGATCACACCTCGGTTGTTCAGCACGGCTTGCGCGTCGGGATGCTCCTGTTCATCGCCTCCGAGGTCATGTTCTTCTTCGCGTTCTTCTGGGCCTACTTCAACGCCAGCGTGCCGCTGATCAACGCCGCTGCGCACACGACATGGCCACCGGAAGGAATCACGCCCTTCCACGCCTGGGGTCTGCCTTTCCTCAACACCCTGATCCTGCTCACCTCCGGCGCCACGGTCACGGTGGCTCACCACGCGGTCCGGCTCAACGATCGGGAGAAGATGGTCTTCTGGATCGGCGTGACCGCCGTACTCGGCTTTCTCTTCCTTGGCCTGCAGGCGTTCGAGTATCACCACGCAGCGTTCGGCTTCACCGAGGGGATCTACCCCTCGACGTTCTTCATCGCCACCGGATTCCACGGCTTCCATGTCTTCGTCGGCGCAGCCTTCCTGACGGTCTGCTTCTTCCGCGCCCGGGCCGGCCACTTCACTCCCAATCAGCACGTCGGCTTCGAGGCTGCGGCGTGGTACTGGCACTTTGTCGACGTCGTCTGGCTGTTCCTGTTCGTCTGCATCTACTGGTGGGGCAGCGCCGGCTACAACGGACCTCCGGCGCATTAGGAGACCATGGCCGGAGCGGATATGAACGATGCCGCCGCACCGTCGACGTCGGCCATGCTGGCGGCCGGGCTGCGCGGGCGCTGTCCGCGCTGCCACCGCGGCCGGCTTTTCTCCGGATTTCTCAAGGTGGCCGACCGCTGCCCGGCCTGCGGCCTCGACCTGAGCGGTCATGACGCCGGCGACGGACCGGCCGTGGCGGCGATCTTCATTCTCGGCTTCGGCGTCACCGGTCTCGCCGGCCTCGTGGAGTATCTCTACGCGCCGCCGATGTGGCTGCACGCGCTGCTGTGGCTGCCTTTGATCGCGTTCGGCACGGTGGGGCTGCTGCAGCCGCTGAAGGGCTTGACCGTAGCGCTGCAGTACCGGTTCCGCGCGGTGGACGAGCCGGGGCGGCTCGGCGGCACCTGAAGGGCGGCGAGGAAGGAAAACGTCGGCGGCCGCGCGCGGAAAAATGCCGGAGCGGGTCGTCGGAGGGCGGGGAGGGACAGGACGATGAATGCGCAACCGCAAAAGGGCACCTATCGGCTGCCGGTGAGTATCAACACGATCGCCGATGTCGACCGCTCCGGTCGCTGGCTTGCCGCGGGATGGCGGGACTTCCGCAGGACCCCGGTCATCAGCCTGATCTACGGCGGCGGTTTCGTCCTCATCAGCTTCGGTCTCGCCTACGGCCTGATCGCCGCCGGGCTCGGCTCGCTCGTGCTGCCGCTCGCGGGCGGCTTCGTCATGCTCGGGCCGATCCTGGTTGTGGGGCTTTACGACGTCAGCCGGCGGCTGGAAAGGGAGCAACCGGCCCACCTCGGCGACATCTTCAACGCCTTCGGCGAGAGCGTCGGCCAGCTTGCGGCCATGGGCGTCGCCTTGCTGGTTTGCTACCTGGTCTGGGTCGAGGTCGCGCTGTTCCTGTTCATGCTGTTCTTCAGCCTGACCCCGCCGCCGCTCGATCGCTTCCTTGAAGACGTCGTCTTTTCCATGAACGGCGCGCCGCTGCTCATCGTCGGCTCTATCGTCGGCGCCGCCTTCGGCTCGGTCGTATTCTCCATATCCGCCATCTCGGTGCCGCTGATCTACGATCGGCCCATCGATGTGATCACCGCGATCAGCGCCAGCCTGCTAGCGGTTCGCCAGAACTGGAGGCTGATGTTCGGCTGGGCGGCGATGATCGTGCTGGTCATCGCCTGCGGCCTCGCGACGTTCCTGCTCGGTCTCGCCGTGGCCCTGCCGGTTCTGGCTTATGCCACATGGCACGCCTACCGCGACCTTGTCGGCGCCGAAGACACGCTTGTGCGCGAGGAGCCGTTGGCGGTTCAGGCCTCCTAATGAATCTGTACCAGCCTGCTGCGGATGAGGTTGATCCGTCGGCTTCGGACCGGTAGCGCACGCTCGCCTGCGTAGAGTGTCGCAGCAACGGCTTTGCGGGCCGACTCCGCTGGCGGATCGGCGCGCGAGCCGCTACATCGAAACAATAAGAACGGGTCGTCAGCAAGAGCGGCCCTGATCCGGTCCGGTCGGCCCCGATCGTCGCGTTGGATCGTCGGTCCTGGGGGCGAACGCCTGAGGGAGGATGAAAATGGCCGATGAAACAGCAGGACATGCGACAGGGCTCGCTCCGGAATGGCAAGCACTGTTCGAGCGCAGCCGGACAGTGGGCGAGGCCTATCGGGAGCGGCTGCAGCGCGAGGACGCTTTCAGCGCCGTCAACCCGACACTGATGGGGCAACTGTTCGTCCAGGTGGCCGAACAGCTTCTGGCCAAGCCCGAAACATTGATGAAGGCGCAGGAAAGCCTGGCCGAGGATTACGGCCGGCTGTGGCAGGCAACGGCGGCGGCGCTGCGCGGCGAAACGGCGACGCCGGTCATCGATCCGCAGCCGGGCGACCGCCGGTTCAAGGACGAGGACTGGAGCGCCAACCCCACCTTCAGCGCGATCAAGCAGTTCTATCTGCTCGCCGCGCGGTGGCTGGAGTCGATGGTCACCAGCGCCGACGGGCTCGACCCGAAGACCCGGCAGAAGGCGCTATTCTACATGCGCCAGTTCCTGAGCGCGGTCGCGCCGACCAACTTCATGGCGACAAATCCCAAAGTCATCCGGGCGACGACCGAGAGCAACGGCGAGAACCTCCGCCGCGGCTTCACCAACCTCCTCGACGACATGGAACGCAGCCGCGGGCCGCTGCAGATCGCGCTAACCGATGCGCAAGCGTTCCGGCTCGGCGAGAACATCGCGACGACGCCAGGAAAGGTCGTCTATCAGAACGAGCTCATGCAGCTCATCCAGTACACGCCGACGACGGATAAGGTCTATCGCCGGCCGCTGATGATCGTGCCGCCCTGGATCAACAAGTACTACGTTCTCGACATGCAGCCGAAGAACTCCTTCATCCGCTGGGCGGTGGGCGAGGGTCACACGGTGTTCGTCATTTCCTGGATCAACCCCGCCGCCGGACATTCGGACAAGCGCTTCGACGACTACCTGCTCGAGGGGCCTATCGCTGGGCTAGACGCCATCCAGCGGGCGACCGGCGAGCGCGAAGTCAACGCGCTCGGTTACTGCATCGGCGGCACCCTGCTCGCCTGCACCCTGGCGCACATGGCCGCGCGTGGGGATGCGCGGATCGCCTCGGCGACCTTTTTCACGACCATGCTCGACTTCGCCGATCCGGGCGAGCTCGGGGTCTTCATCGACGAGGCGCAGATCGATACGGTCGAGCAGCACATGGAGAAGAAGGGCTTTCTCGACGGCTCGCAGATGGCGCAGGTCTTCAACATGCTGCGCGAGAATGACCTGATCTGGTCGGCGTTCATCAACAACTACCTGCTCGGCAAGGATCCGCCGGCCTTCGACCTGCTCTACTGGAATTCGGACTCGACGCGGATGCCGGCGATGATGCACGGCTTCTACCTGCGCGAGATGTATTTGAACAACCGGCTGATCGAGCCGGACGCGCTGACCGTCGCCGGCACGCCCATCGACCTCCACCGGATCGATACGCCGGCCTACTTCCTCTCCGCGCGCGAGGACCATATCGCGCCGTGGCGTTCGACGTTTGCCGCGACGAAGCTGTTCACCGGCCCGGTGCGCTTCGTGCTTGCCGCCTCGGGCCATATCGCCGGAGTGATCAATCCGCCCGCCGCCGGCAAGTACAACTACTGGACCAACACCCGCAAGGGCCGCACCTCCGAGGCATGGCTGAACGCCGCCGAGCGCCACGATGGCTCATGGTGGCCGGATTGGAGCAAGTGGGTCGCGCGCAAGGGCGGCGGCAAGGTCGCGGCGCGCGAGCCGGGGGCCGGCAAGGTGCCCGCGATTGAGGACGCGCCTGGCGCTTACGTCAAGATGCGGCTTTAGGCGGAGCAGATTGGCGCCTGCTCGTGGCTACTTCGAAAGCACCGCTGGGCTGCCGCGTCGGCTCTCACTTCGCTCACGCCTCCTCGCAGTGACGACGGGAAGTGTTGAATCCGCCCGCGTCATCGCGAGCGCATGCCACGCGCGTGGCGATCCAGGGCATCTTATTGGCCTTTGTCGCTGCGGCTTTGACGACATAGCGATGCGATGAAAGATGCTATTCGCGCGCGCGCCCTTGACCTGGGCTTCGACGTCTGCGGCTTTGCCTCGGCGACGGCCGTCGGGAGGGACGCCAACAACCTGCGCCGCTACCTGGCCGAGGGCCGGCACGGCGAGATGGCCTGGATGGCGCGCACGGCCGAGCGCCGCGCGTCACCGCAGGTGCTATGGCCGGAGGCGCGAACGGTCATCTGTCTTGGTGTCAATTACTGTCCCGCCGACGATCCGCTGGCGGTGCACGCGCATCCCGAATGCGGCGCCATCAGCGTCTATGCCCGTGGCCGCGACTACCACAAGGTTGTGAAGTCCCGGCTCAAGGCGCTCGGCCGCTGGCTGTGCGCGACCCATGGCGGCGAGGCCAAGGTGTTCGTCGACACCGCGCCGGTCATGGAGAAGCCGCTGGCGCAGCGCGCCGGACTGGGCTGGATCGGCAAGCACACGAACCTGGTGTCACGGCGGTTCGGCTCGTGGCTGTTCCTGGGCGAGGTCTTCACGACGCTTGAGATCGAGCCGGACGCGGCCGAGGCCGACCACTGTGGGTCATGCGACGCCTGTCTGCGCGCCTGTCCCACCGACGCCCTGGCGGAGCCCTACCGGATCGAGCCGCGCCGCTGCCTGTCCTACCTCACCATCGAGCATGCGGGGGATATACCGGCCGATCTCGCCGCGGCGGCGGGCAACCGGATCTACGGCTGCGACGACTGCCTTGCCGCCTGTCCGTGGACGAAGTTCGCGTCGCCGGTGGAAAATGAAGACCTTAAGCCGCGACCGGCACTGGAGGCGCCGTCGCTAACGGCGCTTGCGGCCCTCGATGACGAGGGCTATGCGGCTCTATTCACAGGCACCGCGATCAGGCGCAGCGGACGCGGGCGGATGGTGCGGAACGTCGCGGTGGCTCTCGGCAATGCCCTACGCGGGCTCACGCCTGAAAGCCCGCTCGACTGAGGCGGGGTGGTGGCGGCGCAGCCGGTCAGCGTCGAACGCTATTTCGTGGCAAGCACACGGGCAAGCTGGCTTAACGCCTCGCGATGCCGCTCGTTCGGGATCTGGGTAAAATTACGCGCGAGCTCAAGGCACATCCGCTGCCGGATCGACAGATCATCGCCGTTCTCGACGTCGTCCAGGCCCTCGTAAAAAAAACTAACCGGAACGCTCAACACCCGGGCGATCTCATACAGGCGGCCCGCGGATATGCGATTGATGCCGCGTTCGTACTTGTGCGCTTGCTGATAGGTCACGCCAATCAGGTTGGCCATCTGCTGCTGGCTCAG
>JBBSCD010000037.1:0-20750 GCA_038250645.1 Rhodospirillales bacterium | reverse complement strand
GGTGGCGTGGGTCGATGACGAGGCTCTGCTCGACGCGGTGACCGCGCTGTCAGGCAGCGGCCCGGCCTATGTCTTCTACCTCGTCGAATGCCTGGCCGAGGCTGGCGCTGCCGCCGGTCTGCCCAGGGATCTGGCCGAGTCGCTGGCGCGCGAAACGGTTACCGGCGCCGGCGAGCTGCTGCATCGTTCGCCGGAACCAGCAGCAAATCTGCGCCGCAACGTCACCAGCTCCGGCGGAACCACGGCCGCGGCGCTTGCGGTGCTGATGGGCGAAGGAGATGACAAGGTCGGCGCGGGCGGTCTCGCGGCCCTGCTTGCGGCCGCCGTCGAGGCCGCCGTCCGCCGCTCCCGCGCGCTGTCGCAGTAGCCTGAGAGCCTTCAGACGAAGGGGTGGGGGATGCTGTCGCCGAGGAAGTCCCGCAGCTTGCCCAGGGCTTTGGCTTCGAGTTGGCGCACGCGGTCCTTGGAGACACCGAGTTCGCGGCCGATCGCCTCGAAGGTGTAGCGCGCTTCAGCGAAGTAGCGCTTCCGGATCACCGTCTGCTCGCGCAGCGACAGCCGTTGCAACGCGGCGCCGAGGGCCGCGGCTACGAAGCGATGCTCGCTCGCCACGACGGCGATGCTCTCCGGGCTCGGGTCCGGGCTGGGCAGTCGGTCTAGCGCCGCCGGCGCCGCGTCCGTCGCCTGGTCGAGCGAGCGATCGCCGCCGGCCATTCGCCGTGCCACCGCGATGACCTCGGTCATGGTGACGCCGAAGCGTGCGGCCATGCCGGCAGCGAGATCCTCGCTGATCTCCCGGTTCTCCTGGTCGGCGGCCGCCATGATGCGCTTGAAATTGAGCGCCAGGCTCTTCTGTGCGTTCGAGGTGCCAAGACGCACCACCGACCATGAGCGCAGGACCGACTCCTGGATCGCGGCGCGCACAGACCAGCCCGCATAGGTCGACAGGCGAACGCCGCGGTGCGGATCGAACCGGCGTACGGCCTGGATCAGGCCAAGGGTGCCCTCCTGGACGAGGTCGCTCATCGGCAGGCCCCAGCCGCGATAGGATCGGGCGATCTTGACGACGAAGCGGAGGTGACTGGCGACGAGCCGGTCCATGGCCTCGGCATCGCCTGCTTCGGCGCGGATCGCAAGCTCGCGCTCCTCCTCGGCTCCGAGGATGGGAGCCGCCGCGGCTCCGGTTACGAAGATGCTGGGCGATCTGCGATCAAGACGCATCGTGTTCATGAAGCTGCTCGCGTTTGCCGGCGCTTCCAACCGTCGCCAATCGTTTCGCGGGCCTTTGCTCAGTTCCCATCTCCTTCCATATCTTGGTTTCGCCCGCTTGCGATTTGAAGGGGCGGTTGCGATGACAATCGGTGGAAAGGGGGCGTCGCGTGTCGGCTGACGATCAGGACTTCCGTGAGCGGATCATGCGCTCGGCGCTAAAAAGGGCCGCCGCCGGCGGCTGGCAGTCGGCCTCGCTCGCCGCCTTGGCGGCTGATGCCGACGTTTCCCTTGTCGACGCGTATACGGTGTTTCCAACCCGCCTCGCCCTGCTCGCCGGTCTGCTCGCCCGCACCGACCGGCAGGTTCTTGAAGCCGGCCCGGCCGATCCGGAGGACAATCCTCGCGACCGGCTGTTTGACATTCTGATGCGCCGGTTCGACGCGCTTGCCGCCGAGCGCGACGGCGTTGTTGCCATCGTCAGGGCGCTGCCGGGCGACCCTTTAACCGCCGTGCAACTCGCCCTGGGTTTCGCTGCGTCAATCGCGTGGATGCTGGAGGCCGCCGGGCTGTCGACGACGGGCGTGGTCGGCTCGCTGCGGGTGAAAGGGCTGGCCGTTGTCTATCTCGCCACCCTGCGGACCTGGCTCGATGACGACAGCCTCGATATGGCCAAGACCATGGCCGCTCTCGACCGCAACCTGCAGCGCGCCGAATCGCTCGCCCGCCGACTGCCGGGCCCCCTGCGGCCGGTGAAGGATCCCGAGGCGGAGCCGCCTTTTCCGCCCGCGGCCGCCGATCCCGAGCCGTCGCCGGCGGGGTGAGGCGGGTCGCGTCTTACCGGATCCGTCGCAAGCGGACTGCCGCAGTGCAGCAAAAAGTCAGGCGCATTGCCGCTGGGCGTTGAGTACTCGCAGGAATTTCACTTGTTTGCAAAGAGTTAGCGCCAGGATGCGGCTGCCGGATATTTTTGTGCAGTGCAACATAAACATTGACAGTGCGCGGGCCTCCGTACATACTGCCCGAGCGTTGGAACCCCGATTCAGCTCGCCGCTTGCGGGCTTAGGAGACACAGTTATGGCCAAGAGCCCAGATCCACTCTTTGACGTCACGAAGTACATGAAGGACATGGACCCCGGGAAGATGATGGAAGAATTCTCCAAGATGCTGAAGCAGTACCACCTGCCGGGCGTCGACATGGATTCGCTGATGGCGAGCCAGAAGAAGAACATGGAAGCGCTGACCGCCGCCAACCGCGTCGCCCTCGAAGGCATGCAGGCCGTGGCCAAGCGGCAGGCCGAGATCCTGCAGGAGACGATGAACGAGGCCTCCAAGGCCGTCGACGTTCTCTCCAAGGCCGGATCGCCGACCGAAGTCGCCGCGAAGCAGGCCGAACTGGCCAAGGACGCCTTCGAGCGGGCGCTGTCGAACATGCGCGAGCTCGCCGAAATGGTCGCCAAATCGAACGAGGAAGCGACTAGCACCATCAATGCCCGCATCTCCGCCACCCTTGACGAGATCAAGGACATGGCGATGAAGATGAAGCAGCCCGCCGCTTAAGACTGGCTGAGCCGGACGGCGGCCGCCTTCGGGCGCGCCGCCTGCGGTTCCCGACATCGCTGAACGCTTGTCCGCCAACCCGCCGCCGCTCACCCCTCCAATCGATTACGACGATTTTCTTCGCGTCGATATTCGGGTCGGCACCATTCGTCGGTCCGAGCCTTATCCGGAAGCGCGTAAGCCGGCGCTCAAGCTCTGGATCGATTTCGGCGCCACGCTCGGCGAGAAAAAGAGCTCGGCGCAGATCACCCGCAACTACGATCCAAAGGCCTTGATCGGCCGCCAGGTCGCCGCGGTCGTCAACTTTCCGCCCCGTCAGATCGGTGAATTCCTTTCAGAGGTGCTGGTTCTCGGCTTTTCGGACGACGACGGCGAGGTCGTGCTGATTGCGCCGACAACACGCGTGCCCGATGGCGGCCGGCTGTACTGACTGCGGTCGCATGTCCAGTTGATTTGCCTACAGGGGAAGCCGCACCCGGACCCGGAGGCCTCCACGGGGCGAATCGGTAAGAAAGATCTCCCCGCCATGGCTTCGGACCAGGTCGCGGGCAATGGTCATGCCGAGGCCGACGCCACCCGTCTCGGGGTTGCGCGAGCCCTCGGCCCGGTAGAACGGCTTGAATACCTCCTCGCGCAATTCCTCGGGTATGCCAGGGCCGTCATCGTCGATCAGGATCTCGATGGCGCTGCCGCGCCGCTCGGCCTGGACCTCGACCCGCGTCCCGTAACGCGATGCGTTTTCGAGGAGGTTGGTCATGCAGCGGAGAAAGGCGTTCGGCCGGACCGGGATGGTCAGATCGCCACGGCTGCGGTACGCGACAGCGGCGCCTGAACGGCGCGCCTGACGAACCACGTCATCGAGAAGCACCGCAACGTTGCGCGGCTCCGGCTTTTCCGCGCCCTCGCCGCGCGCGAAGGCGAGGTAGCCGTCCAGCATCCGCTCCATCTCGACAACGTCATCCTTCAGCGCCCGCACGCCGTCGTCCTCGAACATCATCTCGAGTTCGAGTCGCATCCGGGTCAGCGGCGTGCGCAGGTCGTGCGAGACGCCGGCCAGCATTGTCGTCCGTTGGGTAATCTGGCGCTGGATGCGCGTCTTCATGGCGATGAAGGCGAGCGCGGCCCGGCGCACCTCGCGCGCGCCCTGGGGCCGGAAAGTGTCCATCTCGCGACCCTTGCCGAAGGCTTCCGCCGCGCGGGCAAGGCGGAGCACGGGGCGCACCTGGGCGCGCATGAACATCGTCGAGACCCCAAGGAGGATCAGCGAGGTCCCGACCGTAAACAGAATGAAAATATAGGTCGTCTTACTGAACAGCCTGGCGAGGGGCGTCGTCACCTCCAGGATCCCCTCCGGGAGCTGGATCACAACGATGATCTTGTTGTCCTCGGATCGCGAATCGACGCGGAAAGGCTTCCCGATCTCCTTGCTCAGCAGCGCCCGGCGGAGTTCGCCCTCGACCGAAGTCTGCCCAGACAAGGTGCTGGCGAGGATCGCCTCCGGTTCGAGACGAGCGTGGATATCCATATCCCGGGCCGCGGCCTCAAGCAGCCACGCGCGACTGTCCGCATCGGGAAACCGGCGGAGAAGATCGGTCAGCAGGGTGATGTCGCCGGCGACGCCGAGCGCCAACCGCTTGCTCACCTGGTCCCAGTGGCTTTCGTAAAAGATGTAGGCGGAGACGATCTGCAGGACGATGAGCGGTGTTACCACGATCAGCAGCGCCCGGCCCATGAGGCTGCGCGGAAAGTAACTCTTCAGCATCTACAGGTCGGCCCTAGTCCGGTCGGAGGACATAGCCCTTGCCGCGCACGGTTTGCAGGTAACGCGGCTCACGCGGGTCGGGTTCGATCTTTCGTCTCAGCCGGGTAACCTGGACATCGACGGCGCGGTCGCCGACCGCGGCGCCGGTGAGTTCGATCAGGTCTTCACGGCTGAGGATCATGCCCTGACGCGCAGCCAACGTCCCCAGCAGGGCCGCTTCGGCCGAGGTCAGGCGGATCGGGCCGTCAAGAGCGAGGAGTTCGCCGCGATCGAGGGCGAAGGTCAGTGCGCCGAGGCGGACCTCGTTCCCCTGGCCGCCGACCGGCGGTGCCCGACGGAGGATGCTGTTGATCCGGAGCAGCAGCTCCTTCGGCTCGAACGGCTTGGTCAGGTAGTCGTCGGCGCCGCGTTCGAGACCCGCGATCCGATCCTCGGCCTCGCCCATAGCGGTCAGCATCAGGATCGGCACCGCGCTTGTTCGCCGCAGCCCGGCGGCAAAATCGAGCCCGCTTTCTCCCGGCATCATCCGATCGAGGATGATCAGGTCGAACGCGGCGCTGGCGAGCTTGCCGCGCGCGTCCGGCGCATCGCTGGCGGTGGCGACGATGAACCCGTGTTCGGTCAGATATCGCGCCAGCAACTTGCGCAGCTTGCCGTCGTCATCGACAACGAGGATGTGCGCCGCGGCTTCGCTCATGGTCGCAATCCTGCCGCGACCCTCGTTGTCGCCGCTGGGCGATGAAGCCCTCTTCCGATGGGAGAGGGTGGGGTGAGGGCGGGCCGGTCGGCCGGATCGCCGGAGCTTCTAATCACAGCGTTTCCGGTCCCGGGGATCGATCATTGCCCGTAGCACGGCGCGAAAGCCGGCCGCCGCCTCCGGTCCGGCCGCCCGCAGGGCGGTCTGCAACCGCCCGGCCTGGGCCTCGCTCAGCATCCGCTCCATGGCGACGGCCTCATCGCTGAGATAGAGCCGGCGGCGCCGGCGGTCGGCGCTGTCGGCGCGCTGGACGATGAAGCCGCCGCGCATCAGCTCGCCAAGCACGCGGGCGAGGCTCTGCTTCGTGATTTTGAGAATCGCGAGGAGATCGCCGACATTGATGCCCGGATTGCGGCCGACGAAGTAGATCACCCGGTGGTGGGCGCGGCCGAAGCCGTAGCGGACGAGCAGCCGGTCGGCGTCACCGGTGAAGTCGCGATAGGCAAAGAAAAGAAGCTCCGTGGCCTGGCGCAACTCCCCATCGCTGGCCGGCGGCCGCGTCGATCCAGGCTGCGGAACAGCAGCACCATCGCGGCTGGAGTTTGTCGCGCCGGGACCTGTAAGAGTGATTGAGCCGTGCACGGGATCGGACGCCATGCTTGCGAACTACGACAGCAACATTGACATATATCGCATGCGGTGGTAGCAAACGCAACAGCTATGCGGTGCTGCCGCAACATAATTGCGTCATGCTTCCTCTTGTGGACCTCCGCGACATGATCACGCTCCCTTACGACGACCGAGACGGTTTCATCTGGTATGACGGCGAACTCGTCCCGTGGCGGGACGCCAGGCTGCACGTCCTGACCCACGGGCTGCACTATGCCTCTTCGGTGTTTGAGGGCGAGCGCGCCTACAACGGCTCGATCTTCAAGCTGACCGAGCATTCCGCGCGCCTCGCCGCGTCGGCGCGGATCATGGGCTTCAAGCTGCGGCTAAGTGTCGATGACCTTGACCGGGCTTGCGCGGAAACGCTGCGGGCCAACGGCATCGTCGACGGCTACATCCGCCCGGTCGCTTGGCGCGGCAGCGAAATGATGGCCGTCTCGGCGCAGAACAACCGGATTCATCTGGCGATCGCCGCTTGGTCGTGGCCGTCGTACTTCTCGCCGGAGGCTCGGCTGCGCGGCATCCGATTGAAAACCGCGCCATGGCATCGGCCGCCGCCGGATTGCGCCCCGGTCATGGCCAAGGCGGCCGGGCTATACATGATCTGCACCCTGTCGAAGCACGCGGTCGAAGCGCAGGGTTACGACGACGCGCTGATGCTCGACTGGCGTGGCCTCGTCGCCGAGGCGACGGGCGCCAACATCTTTTTTGTCATGGGCGACGGGCGGCTGCACACGCCGACGCCCGACTGTTTTCTCAACGGGATTACCCGTCAGACCGTCATCGAGCTCGCCCGCGACCGCGGGATCGAAGTGGTCGAGCGGCCGATCACGCCCGCCGAGCTTTCGCGCGCGACGGAGGTCTTTCTCACCGGAACGGCGGCCGAGGTGACGCCGGTCCGCGAGATCGATCACCACCGGTTCCAACCCGGCGAGTTGACCCGCTCTCTGATGCGCGCCTATGAAAGCGCGACGGGTCAACTGGCGACGGAGGCCGCCGCTGCGGCGGCGAGCGTCGCCTGATGCAAGGCTTCAGCACGGAGCGAGCACTGCGATGATGAGAACTGCGATCGGGCTCTTATGCGCGGCCCTCATACTTGTGTTGCCCGAAGTAGCGAGGGCGCAATCGGCGGATGTCGGTGTCCTCCGGGCGGTGGCTGGCGAGGAGCCGGTTCCGGTAAGCGGACCGATCGCGGTTGTGGCCGAGATCTACAATGACGTTGATACACAGATTCAGGGGATGATCGAGCAGGCGCTAACCGCCCGCGGTTACACCATTCGCTTCGATGCGCCGCTGCTTTTGACCTTTGGCCTGCAGAAAAGCCATCATGTCAGCCCGATCCCGTCAGGCGCCATCGACAGCGGCATGCAGGAAGAAACGGCCGAGTCGGAAGACGAAGTTCCAGGCGTCGATTTTGGCGACCAGGGGCCCGTCGGTGACGCGCCGCAGATGCCCAACGTGATCATCGAGTACGACTCTGGCGGCGGCAATCCTCTCGAACCTCCAACCCAGTACAATCTCGACTTCATCGTCGGCAACAGCGACTCGCCGCCCTTGTGGCAGGGCTCCATGACGGCTGCCCTGCCAACGTCCGATCCGGTCGAGGCGGCGCAGGTTCTTATACCCAAGCTTATCGGTCAGCTCGGCAAAACGGTGCCCGCGCGCCGGGTCGTCCTCAAACAGCCCTGATCAGAGGACAGCGTCATCAACTCGAGTCGCGACCTGGACTCGCCCGTCGACTTGCATCTTCTACGCGTCATGACCGGGCTTGTCCCGGTCATCTCCGTCTTCCACCGCCGCCCCGCAATGACGGGTTTTACATGCGCATCAGGCGCCGGGCCTAAAGGTGGCCGCCGGGGGTCTCCAGGGCGCTGCCGCTGAGTTCTCGGGTGATGAAGGCGAACGCCTCATCGACGCTGTCGGCACGGTGGAACAGGTCCAGGTCGCGGGCGCTGATGGTGCCGAACTCGACGAGGGCATCGAGGTTCAGCACCTTGTCCCAGAATGCTCGGCCGTAAAGCACGATGGGCAGGCGCTTGCGCAGCTTGCCGGTCTGGATCAGGGTCAGAACCTCGAAGACCTCGTCCAGCGTGCCGAAGCCGCCGGGGAAAGCAACCAGCGCCTTGGCCAGATAAACGAACCAGAATTTGCGCATGAAGAAGTAGTGGAACTCAAAGCCGAGGTTGCGAGTGATGTAGGGGTTGCCGCACTGTTCGTTCGGGATCGAGATCGACAGGCCGATGTTCATCCCGCGCGCATCCGAGGCGCCACGGTTCGCCGCCTCCATAATGCCCGGCCCGCCGCCGGTGCAGACGACGAAGCGCCGGTTCTTCTCTTCCAGTCCCTTGGACCAGGCGGTCAGCCGGCGGGCCAACTCGCGGCACTCTTCGTAGTAGCGCGACATCCCGACCTGCGCGGCCGCGGCGCCCTCGTCGCCGCCGGTCGCTCGCGCCGCTTCGAGCGCGGCCTCAGCGACATCGCGGGACTGCAGCCGCGACGAGCCGAAGAAGACGATCGTGTCGCTGATCCTGAGGCCCTCGAACCGGGACTCGGGATGCAGGTACTCCGAGAGGATGCGCAGCGGTCGGGCGTGGCGGCTGCCCATGAAACGCGGGCTGGCGTAGGCTTTTTCCGGGCGCGGCGCCGTGTCGTCGGCCATATGGGAACTCCGCGGGCTGAGTGAATGCTAGACTGGGAGATGACGCAGGTCGGGCACGACCGTGGTCGCCGGCGGAAACGGGCTCGGCTCGTCCGGTGGAACGCGGCCGATGAACCGCAGCCCGGTCTCCTGCGCGGCGTCGTAGTCGGTCATCGCGTCGCCGATGAACAGCACCCGCCCGGCGGCCAGGCCGTGATCGGCGAGCAGCTCGCGGATGACCGTGACCTTGTCGGGCGGCGAACCGCGGATCACGGTGAAGTAGCCGGTCATGCTCCGGCGGGCGACGATGTCGCGGAGCTCCGGCTCAGGCGTTCCGGAAACAACGAACAGGGGGCGGCGGCCAACGAGCGCATCGAGCACCTCACGCGCGCCGTCGACCCAATCCGATTCGACGACGGCGTCGACGACCAGCCGTGAGAAGCGGCGCCCCAGGCTCGCCAGCTCGTCGTGATCGAGGGGGATGCCGAGCAATTCGCGGTGGCAGTGACGGATCTTCTGGATGCGCGAGACACCGCCATGGGCGCGATGGTGGGCGAGGGCCCCGGCCAGAACGTCGTCGCCATAGTCCTTGTACAATTCCCTGAACGCGCGGGTCTTGATGTCAGCAGACTCTGCCAGGACGCCGTCGAAGTCGAAAAAGATGGCGTCGACAGTGCGGACGCAAGGATCGAGCGCGTTCATTCCGCCGCCTTGTCCCGACAGACCGCGGCTTCGGCGTCGTCAGCGTCAGGTACAGGCCGCCGCGCACCATCGTCCTCGCGCTGGGCGGCAAAACAGAGGATCTTCATACCGCCCTAGCCGAGATCGCGAGCCGGATCCGCGCGCTTGATCGCCGCCCGGCGGGCGCCGGCGTCGGCGTCGGCGCTCATGTGCGTCATTCCGGCGCGCAGGTAGTCGTAGCCGGTAATCAGGGTCAACCCCGCCGCCAGCCAAAGCCCGTAGGCGCCGATCTCGGCCATGGTCATCCCGAACACTGCCGGGCCGACATTGCCTGCAACGAGCAGGCCGATGGCGATCATCTGGATCGTCGTCTTCCACTTGGCCAGACGAGTAACCGGCATGCCGACGTGGATCTGGGCAAGATGCTCGCGCAGCCCCGAAACCAGGATCTCGCGACAGAGGATAACGATCGCGGCCAGCATGTCGACGCCGCTCAGCCGGTCGATGCCGACAAGGATGAGCAGGATCGAGGCGACCAGCAGCTTGTCGGCGACAGGGTCGAGAAAGCGGCCGAAGCTCGACTGCTGGCTACGGGCGCGGGCAAGGTAGCCGTCGAAAAAATCGGTAATGCAGGCATAGAGGTAGACGGCGAAGGCCAGCCAGGAGCCGGTCACGGTGCCGGCGAGAAGGAGGAGACAAACCACCGGCGTCGCCAGGATCCGCGACAACGTCAGCATATTCGGAAGGTTGGCATCCATCTCAGACCATTCTATCGCTCCGCATTGAACCATTCATAGATCTTATTGGCCATGTCCCGGCTGATTCCCGGAACCGCTTCGATATCGCCGCGGCCGGCGCGACTGACGGCGCGGGCTGAGCCGAAGTGGTGAAGCAGGGCCTTCTTGCGGAGCGGCCCGATGCCGGGGATCTCGTCCAGCGTCGACCGGCTCAGCCGGGCTGACCGGCGGGCGCGGTGGCTGCCGATGGCGAAGCGATGTGCCTCGTCGCGCAGTCGCTGCAGGAAGTAGAGCACCGGCGAGCGCGGTTCCAGTTCCAGCGGCGGCAGGCCGGGCCGGTGGATCCGCTCATGTCCGGCGTTGCGATCATGCCCTTTGGCGATTGCCGCCAGCGCCACGTCGGCGATCCCGAGGTCGGCGAAGACTTCGACGCCGACCGCAAGTTGACCCGGCCCGCCGTCGATCAGGACCAGATCCGGCCATTGTTCGCCGCCGCGACCGCCTTCCCCTTCGACCTCCGGTGTACGTTCGGCCGCCGCGCGGCGGGCTCGGCTGAACCGGCGGGTCAGCACCTCGCGCATCATCGCGTAGTCGTCGCCCGGCGCAATGTCGCGCTGGCGGATGGTGAACTTGCGATAGGCGGCCCTCGTCAGGCCTTCCGGCCCGGCGACAATCATCGCGCCCACCGCTTCGCTTCCAGAGACGTGGCTGTTGTCGTACACCTCGATCCGGCGCGGCGGCGCTTCGAGTTGCAGCGCCCGCGCCAGCCCGTCGAGCAGACGCCGTTGGGAGGCGCTTTCGGCGACGCGCCGGCCGAGTTCCGCGCGGGCGTTGGCCAGCGCGTGTTCGACCAGGTTCGCCTTGGCCCCGCGCTGTGGCGCCGCAAGCTGCACGCGCCTGCCGGCGTGCACGGACAGGGCCTCGGCAATTATCGCCTGATCGGGCAGGAGATGGCTGAGCAGGATGAGCGGGGGCGGCGATCGGTCGGCGTAGAACTGACCGAGGAACGCGGAGATCACCGCCCCGGCGCTGGCGCTCTCCACATGCGAGGGAAAGTAGGCGCGATTGCCGTAATTGCAGCCGGCGCGGAAGAAGAAGACCTCGATACAGGTCTGGCCGCCGGCCTGATGGGCGGCGACAACGTCGGCCTCGTCCATGCCTTCGAGATTGATGTCCTGGTGCGACTGGACGGCGGTCAGCGCCCGGATGCGGTCGCGGTATCGGGCCGCCTCCTCGAAGTCCAGCGCCGCCGCCGCCGCCTCCATTCGCCGCGCCAGATCCTGCTGGATGCGCTGGCTTTCGCCGCGAAGGAATGCGCGCGCCTCGCCGACGAGCTCGCCATACTCCGCCTCGCTGATACGCCCGACGCAGGGCGCGGCGCAGCGCTTGATCTGATGGAGCAGGCAAGGCCGGGTGCGTGCCGCGAAAACGGCGTCGGAGCAGCTCCGCAGGAGGAACGCGCGCTGAAGCGCAACGAGCGTTCGGTTGACCGCCCAGGCCGAGGCGAAGGGACCGAAGTAGTCGCCCCGCCGCGATTGAGCGCCGCGATGCTTCAGCACCTGGGCATAGGCGTGGTCGCCGGTAACGAGGATGCACGGGAGCGACTTGTCGTCGCGCAGGACGATGTTGTAGCGCGGCCGGTGACGCTTGATGAGGTTGGCCTCGAGCAGCAGCGCCTCGGCCTCGGTGTGAGTGGTGACGATCTCGAGCGCCACGGTTTCGGCGACCATGCGGCGCAGCCTGGGGCCGAGGCGCGCGACGTGGACGTAGTTGGCGATCCGCTTCTTGAGGTTTCTCGCCTTGCCGACGTAAAGCAAGTCGCCCTTGGCGCCGAGCATGCGGTAGACGCCAGGACTTCCGGGCATGGTCGCAAGCTGCGCCTGGATAAGCTCGGCGCCATGCGCTGGAAGGCTGCTGGCGACGCCTGTGGAACCCTCCGGCTCCGCTGGGTGTTCGGACGGATTGGGCCGCATGGGATCTATGTGCCCCGCGCTCGTTTTGCCGTCAACGCCGACGCTGCCCGCGGCGGCGCCCAGGCACTTTCTCGCTATCCCCGCTATCTGTGGAAAACCCTGTTGACGAACGGGCGTCAAGTGGGCGTTGGTTGCGAGGATTGCTACCTTTTTGTGGCATTGCGCGCCGGAGAGGCAGTCCGCCAAATGATTGTAAATGCTGGAGTTTCTGCAATCCCGCTCGACGGGAAGAGGACGCACGGATCTGCTCGCGGTGCGGGCGCGGCCGTTGATTCGGCCTGTGCAGAAATGCAAACGGCACCAACCCGTACGGGGGCAACCACGCCCATGAGGCAGGAATTGGACTGCCGCTCAGACTTGTGAGAAGCGCTCGAGCTCTACCCCCACACTGGTCGCATCTGGAAGGATGTCGAGCTTCTCGACGCGAACCCGTGCTGACTTTACGCGAAGATCCTCCAGGCACATTGCCGCGATGTCTTCCGCCACTGTCTCGACGAGTTTGATGTGACGGTTCGCAACAATTTCCCTTACCCCCATAGTTATTTTTTCGTAACAAACCACGTTGCCGATGTCGTCGTCAAGGTCCCTGTCGTCTCGAACGGCAAGATCGATGTTGATCCGTATACGCTGATGATCCGTCCGCTCGTGGCGATGCACGCCGATGCTGCACAACAGCACGAGGTCGCGTATGAAGACATGGCGCAACGCGTTGCGGGCGTCGGCGATGAGCAAGGGCTGAACCGACGCCGCCGGAATTGCCGTCATCGCGTTGCTTCCCTCTGGGATCTGTTGCCGACGTCGTTTACTCATCGGCGGATGCCCGTCCGATGCCGCGTGGAGACCAGCCGAGATGCTGACCGGCATCGACAGCGATCATCTGGCCGGTAACCGAGGGTGCGTCAAGGATGAAGCGGATCGCCGCCGCGATCTCTTCGGGTCGCACGCGGCGCGAAAGAGGGAGCGCCGACCACTGGCGGCGGAAGCTCTCCTCTGTCTGCCGCGCGCTCGGCAGCGTCGGCCCCGGCCCAACGGCGTTGACGCGAACCGAAGGCGCCAGCGCCATCGCCAGCGTTTGCGTCAGCGTCCATAAGCCGGCCTTGCTGACGGTGTATGAGGTGAAGAACGGCGTCAGGTTCCAGACCCGCTGGTCGAGGATGTTGATGACGTTGCCTCGTGCGTCCGCAGCCAGCGCGCGCGCAAACGCCTGGGTGAGGACGAACGGCGCCCGGAGGTTGACCTCCATATGCAGGTCCCAGGAGGCGCGGGTGGCGGTGTCGGCTCCGTCCGTTTCGAAGACCGAGGCGTTGTTGACCAGAGCGGTGAGCGGGCCCACGGCGGCGACTGCGCGGTGGACCAGGCTGGCTGTGTCTTCTTCGCGGGAAAGGTCGGCCGAAACGGCCGCCGCGGTGCCGCCGCCGCCGGCGATCTCCGCAACAACGGCGTCGGCTTCGGCCGCGGACCGATGATAATGCACCGCTACGCGCCATCCCCTGGCGGCGAGATCGAGAGCGATGAAGCGACCGATCCGTTTGGCTGCGCCGGTGATCAGAACTGCGGAGCTCAAGCCAGTCTCCCTCTCGGTTGTCCTTGTCCGTCCTCGCTTACATGGGTCTAGCCGTGGCGGGCGCGGCGCCGGTGAAGACCAGGGCCGCAATGTATCCGGCGTAAAGCAGAACGAGGACAAGGCCGACGAGCCGGCCGATGCGCAGGCCGGCGAAGAGGAACGGGAACAGCGCGGCGGTCGCGGCGAGCATGACCCACAGGTCAAAGCCGCGGATCTGGTCGGCAACCGGCAGAGGGACCACGGCCGCGGTCAGGCCGGCGACGCAAAGCATGTTGAAGATGTTGCTGCCGATCACGTTGCCGAGGCTGATTTCCGGATGACGGCGGAGGGCGGCGGCGGCCGACGCCGCCAGTTCGGGCAGGGACGTCCCGACGGCGATCAGGGTCAGACCGATCACCGCCTCGGATAGGCCGGCGGCGCGGGCGAGGGCGATGCTGCCCGTAACGAGCAGGTTGGCGCCGATAACAACGCCGGCCAGTCCCGCGAGGAGCCCTGCCCAGGCCCGCCAGCGGCGACCGCCTGGGGATACCGGCCTGTCACCGCGCCCGGCGTCCTCGCGGTCGTTGCCGATGTGTCCCCGGCGCCGCTCGCGGCGACCTGCGCCGACGAGAAAAAGAGCCAGGCAGATGACGAGGACCACGCCGGCCCAGCGCTCCAGGATTCCGGTGAGCGCCAGAGCAGCGAACAGCACGCTGACAGCGGCCAGTATCGCTGTGTCTCGGCGCGGCGGTCGGCTGATCTCAATGGGGCAGATCAAGGCGGAGACGCCGACGATCAGCATCAGGTTGGCAATGTTGCTGCCGACGATATTGCCGACGCCAACGTCCGGCGCACCCGACAGCGCCGCGTCGAGGGTGACCATCAGCTCCGGCGCCGACGTGCCGAACGCCACAACGGTCATGCCGATCGCGAGCGACGAGATGGACAATTCACGGGCCAGGGCCGCGGCGGCCCGGACAAGGATATCGGCGCCGCCGAGCAGCAGGATGAAACCGCAGCCGAGCTGCAGGTACATTGCGGCCGCATCGCTCATTGGTGCACCGGGAGTTGACGAGGAGGATTCGTGCAATGTCAGGCATGAAAGCAGCCAGATGCATCGCCTTTCTAGCGCGACGCTACCGGCGCAGCGCCGCGGTATCGCTCAGGATTGAGCGGAACTCGGAAACGAGATCCTGATACAACGGGCGTTTAAAGCCGACAGCAAGCTGCGGCAAGTCCCAAAAGTCCCCCCACCGCCAGGCATCGAACTCCGGCTTGCCGTGGGCGGCGAGATCGATGTCGTCATCCGAACCGGTGAAGCGCAAGGCGAACCAGAGCTGTTCCTGGCCGCAAAACCGGCCCTTCCAGACCTTGTCGACGAGATCTTCGGGAAGATCGTAGCGAAGCCAGCGGCTGGATTGCGCGATCACCTCGGCGCGGTTCGTGCCGGTTTCCTCCGCAAGCTCGCGGAAGACCGCCTCGCGCGGCGCCTCGTTCTTGCGGATTCCGCCCTGAGGAAGTTGCCACGCTTCGCCCGGCGTATCGATGCGGCGGGCGACGAAGACGCGGCCGACTGCATTGAACAGCAGCGCGCCAACGCCCCGACGGTAGGGCAGGTCAGCCCGCGCCGCGCCCATTCCCCGGCTCATTCCTGCGCTCGCGCGGCGGTCCCATCGACGGTCCCATCGACGGTCGCGGCGACGGCGGAGACCGGCGCGAGCACCAGATCCTTCCCGGCCAGTGTGACCGACCACGCCGCCAGTTCGGCGACGGCGGCGGGCGACGGTTCGACCACGGCGACCGCGTAGGACCGCGAGCGCGCGAGCGCTTCCAGGAGCGCCAGGCGGGCGCGGATCGCGGCGATGCTGTCGTCGGCGGACACGGCTACATCGGAACGTATCCGAGGCGCGCTCTCCTCCTCGACCGATCCGGCTCCGCGGACGGCGCTTCGCTCGTCGACGACGAGCAGACCGCGCGCGGCGAGGTCGGCATCGATCGCCGCGAACGCGCCGCCCTGGTCCCCGTCGGACGCGCCGTCGCCGCCGTCCGCCTCGCCCCCGCCGGCGGTGAGGACACCGACGTAGCCGGTCATGCGGGCAAGCAGCGCGGTGAGGCGTTCGCGATTCTGTTCGGGCGAGAGGTCCGGAGCGAGCGCGTCCGGCCCGGCATCGACGAAGGGGAATGCGTCTCCCTGGAGCGGCAGGCCGAGGAGGATCTCGTGGCCGCCGGCGCGCGCCGCCTGCGCCCAGTCGTAGACGTCGGCGGCGGACGCCTCGAAGGCGAAGGTGACGGCGCCGGGCAGGCGCTGGATCATTTCTCTTGTTGCTGTCGGGCTGAGGCCCAGGCCGGCGACGATGACGGCGATGCGTGGGCGATCATCGTTAACGGCGAACGGGCGGGCATAGACGCGCCAGGCGACACGGCCGTCCGCGCCGCGCTTCGGCAACGGTCCGGAAGCGCTGTCTTCGACCAGCGCCGGATCCGGTGCGGGCGAGAGAGCGGCCTCCGCCGCCGCCAGCGGTATGGCGGCAAAGGCCGCCGCCGTCACCGCGGGCACGCTGAGCGAGTTGGCCGGGTCGGGACGAGCCAACGCCACCGGATCCGTCGCCTCCGCTGGTTTCGAGGAGGGCAGCTGTTGCGCGACCCGCGCAAGCGGCGCGGTGTCGGCCGGCGCCACAGCAGGCTGGGGAGGCGCCGCCGCCGGCGGCAGGTCGACCTCGACGGTCTGCTCCGTCGGCCGGTCCGACACCGCCGCGAGCCACAGCAAAATCAGCAACGCGCTCGCAACCGCAACGGCGGCGACCGGCGTGCGGCGGGATCGAAGCGCGCTGCGCGGCGGCAGACGGCCCAAAATTTTCTTCCACAGCTGCCGGGTCGCCGTGACCGCCGCTTTCAACCAGTCCAACGCTGCGCTCACTGGGTGTGCTGTGCCGTCTTCTCCGTGTACAGGGACAGTCCGCGGACGAGATCGATGGCCCGTACCAACTGGTAATCGGTATCCGGCGTCAACGGGCCGTCTTCGGCGCCTTCGACCTTGGGGCCGTCGCTGGGCGGATTCTTCCCGTTCGGACCTTGGGGCTTGACCAGATCCAGGGCCCCGCGCAGGTCCGCCTCCCGGCGCTGCTGAACCGCCGCGGCAAGCGACTCGATCTTCGCCGCTTCGACGACGATGTCGGGCTCGATTCCGACGGCCTGGATCGAGCGCCCGGACGGGGTGTAGTAGCGCGCCGTCGTCAGGCGCATGGCCCCGTGCCCGGCGAGCGGGATGATGGTCTGCACCGATCCCTTACCGAACGACTTCGTTCCGAGCAGGATGGCCCGGCCATGGTCCTGAAGCGCGCCGGCGACGATCTCCGAGGCCGAGGCGGTGCCGGCATTGACCAGCGCCACGATGGGCAGACCCTCGGCGACGTCACCCGGACGCGCGTTGAACCGCTGAGCGTCCTCGGGCTTGCGCGCCCGTGTCGACACGATTTCGCCCTGGTCGAGAAAATCGTCGGAGACCGCCACCGCCTGCGACAGCAGGCCGCCGGGATTGTTGCGCAAATCGAGGACCAGCCCCTGGAGGCCGCCGTCGGCATCCTTCTTCAGCTTGGCGATCTCGTCGCGAACGCCCTCATCGGTCTGTTCGCTGAACGAACTGATCCGGATATAGCCGACCCGGCCTTCCAGACGCGAGCGCACCGAGCGGATCTTGATCACGTCGCGCGTGAGCGTGACGTCGAACGGCTCGCGGTCGGCGCGGCGGATGGTGAGCTTGATCGGCGTGCCGATGCGGCCGCGCATCTTCTCCACCGCGTCGGCGAGGTTCATGCCAAGAACTTCATCGCCATCGATGTGGGTAATAAGATCGCCCGGCTGGAGCCCGGCCTTGAAAGCCGGCGTGTCGTCGATCGGCGAGACGACCTTGACCAGGCCCCCCTCCATCGTAACCTCGATCCCTAAGCCGCCGAACGTCCCCTGGGTCTGGACCTTCATGTCCTCGTACTTCTTGGCGTCGAGGTAGCTGGAATGCGGATCGAGCGCGCTCAACATGCCGTTGACGGCGGCCTCGATGAGCTGCTCGTCGGTGGTCGGCTCGACGTAATCGGAACGCACCCTCTCGAAAACGTCCCCGAACAGGTTGAGCAGTTCGTAAGTGTCGACGCGATCAGATTGCGCTTCCTCAGCGCGGGAGGGGGAGGGGGAGGCGAACAGCAGCGCGAGCGCTACCGCGGCAAGCAGACTACGGAAGATCATGCACATGCCTTCACAGTCGGAGAAACAGGCCGTGCCGAGCGTCGACCGGCCGGATCGCCAAGGATCCGGCGGATTACGTCGGAGGTCGTGCGCGAGCGAGCCCGGCGTAATGACCGGCGCTCCGGGTTTTTGCCGATCCACGCCTCGCACTGGAACCGCGCCGCGATCCTGACCGCGCACAACCTATCATAGTCCGGGCGGCTGATGCGGACAAGCCCGGCACATCCGCCCGTTAGCTGGCAAGCCGCTCGCGGTCCCCACCGCGACGGAGGCGCGTCGGCTTGGCGCCCGGCCGACGCTGTTGCGCCTGACGCGCGTCGACGCCGGCTGGGCCCACATTCTCGTGCCGAGGGCTCAGGCGCTGGCCTGGGCCGCCACCGCCGCCGCGGCCGCCTTCGCCTTCTCTTCACCGCCCAGGTAGCGGTCGGAGATGACGCCGAGCTCTTCGTCCAGCTCGTAAATGCGCGGGATGCCGGTGGGAATGTTCAGACCGACGATGTCGTCGTCCGAGATCTTGTTCAGGTGCTTGACCAGCGCGCGCAGGCTGTTGCCGTGTGCGGCGATCAATACCGTCTTGCCCTGGCGAAGGTGGGGAACGATCTCGTTCGACCAGTACGGCATCACCCGGCTCAGGGTGATCGAGAGGGACTCGGTCGACGGTAGGATGACCGGATCGAGATGGCGGTAGCGGCGGTCGAAACGCGGGTGCGAGGGGTCGTTGTCATCCAGCGGCGGCGGCGGCGTCGAATAGCTGCGCCGCCAGACCTTGACCTGATCCTCGCCATACTTTTTCGCCGTCTCGGACTTGTTGAGGCCCTGCAACCCGCCGTAGTGACGCTCGTTGAGCTGCCAGGCGCGGTACACCGGGATCCACATCTGGTCGGTTTCGTCAAGGGTGTACCACAGCGTACGGATCGCCCGCTTCAGCACGGAGGTGAAGGCGATGTCGAACTTGAAACCTTCCTTGGCCAATTCCTTGCCGGCCCACTCGGCTTCCTCGCGGCCCCTAGGCGAGAGGTCAACGTCGATCCAGCCGGTAAAGCGGTTGGCCAGGTTCCAAACGCTTTCACCATGGCGAAGCAGGATCAGCTTGGAGTTCATGCTTATGTCCTTGTCCCCTGGAACGCGCGTCTGTCGACCCGAATGGCGACGGCGTTGCGCCCGCGCGATCGTTCGACGCGCACTTTAGACGGATTGTACGGCGGCAGTAAATGGACGGCGCGCATGTAATGAGAGCTTCTCAGCCCGACATCGGCGGTCCCGCCGATTGCGCCGATGCCGCGGCCACGGGCGGTGCACCCCATAGGCGCTCAAGCGAGTAGAAGGTGCGCACCTCCGGCCGAAACAGATGGACGACAACGTCGCCGGCATCGATCAGCACCCAGTCGCAATGCGCCTCGCCCTCGACGGATGGCGTCCTCCCGCTGAGCGACTTGAGCCGCTCGCGGAGGTTGTTCGTCATCGAGCCGACATGGCGCTGCGACGTTCCGCAGGCGATGACCATGTAATCGGCGATGCTCGTTTTTCCGTTAAGGTCGATGATGACGACGTCTTCCGCCTTGTTGTCGTCGAGAGAGGCCGTTACGGCCGACAGCAGCGTCTCTGCCTGCGGATCTGGCTCCAGGCCGGACGTGAAAGTCGGGCCGGAAGGCACTTCATCGGTCGCTGGTATGTCCAGGTTCCCTTTGCAGGTGGTCCCGCGATGACTTTTCATCGCACCCAGGCAAGTCCTCGCCGGCCCGCCGCTTCGCCCGGATGATCGTCGCCGACGCGGGGTGAGGTCTCGTATGCAGGAAGACCCAAACCGGAGGCGTCTTCCATGCCAGCCCCGCCGCCCGCGCTTCTGCGATCCTCGCCTCCGCGTAGCGACGCGCAGCTATACTCGCATGCGCTTCAAAAGCATAAGGCGGCCGAGCGAAGACCGCAACCGGAACCAGAGAGAAAATCCGTTCCCACCGCTCCCAGGTCGAGATCTGGATGAGATTGTCGGCGCCGATCATCCAGACAAAGCGGATCCCCGGGAAGCGTCGGGTCAGAACCTCAAGCGTATCGACGGTGTAGGTCGTGGCGATGTCGCGTTCGATCGCGCTGACGCGGATGCGTGGATGCCGGGCGACGTGACGGGCCCGCGCCAGACGTGCGTCATACGGTGCCAGCTCGGTCGCGTCCTTGAGCGGGTTCTGCGGGGCGACGAGCCACCACACCGCGCTCAGGCGCAGCCGCTTGAGCGCCAGCAGGGAGATGTAGCGGTGACCATCGTGTGCAGGGTTGAACGAGCCGCCGAGCAGGCCAACCGCGCGCATCAGGACCGGAGGCGCGGGGCGACGTCCGCCGGCAGCATGTCCGTGGGCAGCACGTCCGGCGGCGTCACGGGCGGCACTGGCCGCTGCCGCGGACGACGTACTTGAAGCTGGTCAGTTGTTCGACCCCTACGGGTCCGCGGGCGTGAAGCTTGCCGGTGGCGATGCCGATCTCGGCGCCCATGCCGAACTCGCCGCCGTCGGCGAACTGGGTCGAGGCGTTGACCATGAGAATGGCGCTGTCGAGCCGGCGGCAGAAAGCGTCGACCGCGGCCGGATCGTCGCTGATGATAGCCTCGGTGTGCTGCGAGCCGTGGGCCCTGATGTGGGCTATGGCCTCGTCGAGCCCCTCGACCACCCGCACCGAGACGATAGCGTCGAGATATTCCGTGTCCCAGTCCGCCGCCGCGGCTGGAAGGATCCGTGCGTCGAGCGCCTGCGTCTCGGCGTCGCCGCGAACTTCGCAGCCCGCCGCGAGCAGGTCGGCGAGGATCGGCGGCAGCAGGCGGCCGGCGGCGGCGCGATCGACCAGCAGCGTCTCGGTGGCGCCGCAGATCCCCGGCCGGCGCATCTTCGCGTTGACCGCAACGCGCCTCGCGACCTCGGGGTCGGCGGCGGCATGGACGTAGGTGTGGCACAGCCCCGCAAGGTGCTTGAAGAGCGGCACCCGGCTCTCGGCGCTGATCCGCTCGATCAGCGACTTGCCGCCGCGCGGGACAATCACGTCGATGGTTTCGTCCAT
>JBBSCD010000036.1:0-20904 GCA_038250645.1 Rhodospirillales bacterium | reverse complement strand
ATGACCGTACCCCATATCGCGCATCCAATCCTACCGGACACAACATCATGGAGCAGAAGAAACTCACCAAAACCCGATTCACGTCAACCCTGACGTGCGCTAGTCGGCCGCACCCTCGCCGACGCCGGCCTTCGCGACCGGGTGGTGCTCTCGACCAAGGTCGGCATCGACTGGCGCGGCGAGCAGCCGTTCCGCAACGCCACCCGCGACCGGATCGAACGCGAGGTCGAGGACTCGCTGAAGCGCCTGCGCACCGACCGGATCGACATTTACTTCGTCCATTGGCCGGATCCGCTGACCCCGTGCCACGAGACCGCGGAGGCGATGCACAGGCTGCTCAAGAGCGGCAAGATCGGCGCGATCGGCGTCAGCAACTTCTCGCCGGCGCAGATGGATGCGCTGCGCGAGCTGTCGCCGCTGCACGTTGCCCAGCCGCCCTATAACCTGTTCGAGCGCGGCGTCGAGGCCGACGTTCTGCCCTACTGCCAGGATAACGGCGTCGCCACCCTGACCTACGGCGCCATCTGCCGCGGCCTGCTGTCGGGGCGGATGAGCGAAGAGACGACCTTCGCCGAGGGCGACCTGCGCTCGGTCGACCCCAAGTTCCAGAAGCCGCGCTTCACCCAATACCTCGCCGCCGTCGCCCGGATCGATGCGCTGGCGAAGGAGCGCTTCGGCAAGAGCGCCATCCATCTGGCGTTGCGCTGGGTGCTCGATCAGCCGGGGGTCTCCGTGGCGCTGTGGGGCGCGCGCAAGCCGGGACAGCTCGCGCCGATCGATGGCGCGCTGGGCTGGCACCTCGACGAAGAAACCCTGGTTGAGATCGACAGGATCGTTGCGGAGGAAGTGACCGATCCGGTCGGCCCGGAGTTCATGGCCCCGCCCGACCGCGAGCAGGCCGCCGCCTGAAAAAGCGTTTTTCGCACAGCCGGTAGCGTCGGCGGCTTGCGGCGTCAAGCCGGCGAGCGTACCAACGTTGAGATGAGCGCTGCACAAGACCGTCCGCCGGGACCGTTGCCTCTGGATCGCCACGCCCCTCTGGGCTCGCGATGACGGTTCAGGCTCGGTTACAGACGCGGTCATTGCGAGGCGCGGCACGCGCCGCGGCAATCCACGCATCGAAATGCATTCGCTTAGTCGCCATTGTCGCGGTGCTTTGGCTCATCGGCCTCGGCACCCCGCGCCCCGCCGGCGCCGTCGAAATCGCGCTCGCCTGCGGCGCCGTCGGCCAGGAACTGGCGCTCTGCCGCGAGGCCGCCGAGGCCTGGGCCCGGCGCAGCGGCCACAGCGTGCGGATCATCGCCACGCCCAACGACGCCGACCAGCGGCTCGCACTCTACCAGCAGCTCCTCGCCGCCCGCTCCGACGCCATCGACGTGATGCAGATCGATGTCGTCTGGCCGGGCATCCTCGCCCGCCAACTCGTCGATCTCTCCTCCTACGTGTCGGCGGCGGAACGGGACGCCCACCTCCCCGTCGTGATCGCCAACAACACTGTCGCCGGGCGGCTGGTCGCCCTGCCATGGTTCGTCGACGTCGGCCTGCTCTACTATCGCCGCGACCTCCTCGAAAAATATCATCGGCCGGTGCCGCAAACCTGGACCGAACTGACCGAAACCGCGCGGGCGATCCAGGCCGCCGAGCGGGCGCAGGGCAACACCCGGCTGTGGGGCTACGTCTTCCAGGCCCGCGCCTACGAGGGGCTGACCTGCAACGCGATGGAATGGATCGCATCGCAGGGCGGCGGCCGGCTGATCGAGGACGACGGCAGCATCGGCCTGCATCGGCCCAGAGCCGCCGAGGCGCTGGCGCTGGCCCACGGCTGGATCGGCACCATCGCGCCCGCAGGCGTGCTCACCTACATGGAGGACGAGGCCCGCGGGGTCTTTCAGACCGGGCAGGCGGTGTTCATGCGCAACTGGCCCTACGTCTGGGCGCTGGCCGATGCGCCCGGCAGCACCATAGCCGGCAAGGTCGGGCTGGCGCCGCTCCCCGCAGCTCCCGGCGAGGCGCACACCGGCGTTCTCGGCGGCGCCCAGCTCGCCGTATCCGCCTACTCGAAGTATCCCGAGATCGCCGCCGATCTGGTCCGGACGCTGACCGGCGCCGAAGTCCAGAAGACCCGCGCCATCGCCGCCGGCTTCAACCCCACCCGGCCGGCGCTCTACGCCGACGCCGACGTGCTTGCCGCCAATCCCCACTATGCGACACTGGCGGCCGTGCTCGACCAGGCGCTAGCCCGGCCGTCGCGGATCACCGGCATCGCCTACAACCGGGTCTCCAGCGCGTTCTGGAACACCGTTCACGACGTACTCTCCGGTCGCACCGAGCCGAACGCGGCGCTGGCCTCGCTCGAGGAGCGGCTGATCCGGATCCGCGGCGAGGGCTGGGTGCAATGACCGCAGGAACGACGGCCGGCCGCTCGTCCGGCGCGATGTCGCTCACCCGGCGGAGAACCCGGGCGGCGTGGCTGTTCCTGGCGCCGACATTGGCTGCGCTGGCCGCGGTCGGGCTGTGGCCGCTGAGCCGGACGGTCTGGCTCAGCCTCACCGACGCCCGCCTCGGCCAGACCGGGCTCGCCCGCTTCGTCGGGCTGGACAACTACCGGCTGCTGATCGGCGATTCCGAATGGTGGAACGCGGTCTGGAACACGCTGGTCTTCGCCATGGGCTCGGTTACGATCGAGACGGTGCTGGGCATCGTCTTCGCCCTGGTGATGAATGCCCGCTTCCGCGGCCAGGCGCTGGTCCGCGCCGCGATCCTGGTGCCGTGGGCGATCCCGCTGGTGGTCTCGGGGAAGATGTGGGCGTGGATGTACAACGACCTCTACGGCGTGGTGAACGCGGCACTGATCGGCACGGGCGTGATCTCGGCGCCGATTGCCTGGCTCGCGGATGCCGATCTGGCGATGGCCGCGATCATCGCCACCGACGTCTGGAAGACGACGCCGTTTATGGCCCTGCTCATCCTCGCCGCGCTGCAGATGGTGCCGAACGACGTCTACGAGGCGGCGCGCCTCGACGGCGTGTCATCGGTGCGCGTGTTCTTCCGCATCACCCTGCCGCTGATCCGTCCGGTGCTGCTGGTCGCCGTCATCTTCCGCACCCTCGATGCGCTCCGGATCTTCGATCTGGTCTACATCATGACCTCCAACAGCCGGCAGACCGCGACCATGTCCATCTTCGCCCGGCGCGAGCTGGTGGAGTTCGCCGACGTCGGCTACGGCTCGGCGGCCTCGGTGCTGATCTTCCTGATCGTCGGCGCGGTCACCCTCGTCTATCTCCGTGCCGCCCGGCTGCGCCCGGACGAGGCCATTACATGAGCAGTAGCGCCCTGCGGGCCGGCGGCCTCTACGCCCTCGCCCTGCTGATCGTGGCCTTCGCGCTCTTTCCGTTCGCCTGGGCGGTGATCTCCTCGCTGAAGACCGGCGCGGCGATCTTCGACGCAAGCCCGATCCCGGCAGAGCCGAACCTTCGCAATTACGCGGCGATCTTCGCCGAGCAGCCGTTCGGCCGGACCATCGTCAACTCGCTGATCGTCGGCGCCGGCACGGTGGCGCTGTCGCTGGTCTTAGGGCTCGGCGCGGCCTACGCGCTGGGCAGAGTCGCCTTCCGCGGCCGCGCCCTGCTGCTGATGGTGATCCTCGCCGTCTCCATGTTTCCGCAGGTCGCGGTGCTGTCCGGCATGTTCGAGCTGGTCACGACGCTCGGCCTCTACGACACCCACGTCGCGCTGATCGTCTCCTACCTCATCTTCACTTTGCCCTTCACCACCTGGGTGCTGACCACCTTCATGCGCGACCTGCCGAAGGAGCTGGAGGAAGCGGCGCTGGTCGACGGCGCCAGCCCGTGGATCATCATCACCCGCATCTTCCTGCCGCTGATGGGCCCGGCCATCGCCAGCACAACCCTGCTCGCCTTCCTCGTCGCCTGGAACGAGTTCCTCTTCGCGCTCACCTTCACGCTGACGGCCCAGGCCCGGACGGTGCCGGTCGCTATCGCGCTGATCAGCGGCGCCAGCCAGTACGAGGTTCCGTGGGGGCCGTTGATGGCGGCGTCGGTCACGGTCACCCTGCCGATGATCGCGCTGGTGCTGGTCTTCCAGCGCAAGATCGTCTCCGGCCTGACCGCCGGCGCGGTCAAGGGCTAGGCGGCGGACATGGGCGCGGTCAGCCTTCGCAATATCACCAAGCGCTTCGGCGGGGTCGAGGTGCTGCGCGACATCGACCTCGACATCGCCGACGGGGCTCTTGTCGTCGTCGTCGGCCCGTCGGGCTGCGGCAAGTCGACGCTGCTGCGCCTGGTCGCCGGGCTGGAGGAAGCGACGAGCGGGGTCATCGAGATCGCCGGACGTAACGTCACCCATCTGCCGCCGGCGGCGCGGCGCATCGCCATGGTCTTCCAGTCGTATGCTCTCTACCCGCACATGAGCGTCTACGACAACATGGCCTTCGGGCTGAAGCTCGCGCGCCACGACAAAGCCTCCATCCGCGCCCGCATCGATGAGGCGGCGCGGCTGCTGCAGATCGATCACCTGCTCGAGCGCAAGCCGCGGGCGCTATCGGGCGGCCAGCGCCAGCGGGTCGCCATGGGCCGGGCGCTGGTCCGCGAGCCGGCGGTGTTCCTGTTCGACGAGCCGCTGTCCAACCTGGACGCGGCCCTGCGCGTCGGCATGCGTCTGGAGATTGCCCGGCTGCAGCGCGAGCTCGACGCGACCATGCTCTACGTCACCCACGACCAAACGGAAGCGATGACGCTGGCGCAGACCATCGTTGTCATGCGCGACGGCCGGATCGAGCAAGTGGGCGCGCCCCTGGAGCTCTACCGGCGGCCGCGCAATCTGTTCGTCGCCGGCTTTATCGGCACGCCGGCGATGAACGTCCTGCCGGTGCGGGCCGGCCCCGGTGACGGTGGCGGCACCCGGCTCGCGATCGCGGGCGGCGGCGAGGTCCGTCTGCCGCTCCTGATCAACGCTCGCGAGGGGGATCGCCTCAGCCTCGGGCTCAGACCCGAGCACCTCCGCCTCGGCTCAGGCGAGGACCGCGGCCCCGGCGACGCCGCCATGGCCTGCACCGTCGCCCATGTCGAGCATCTCGGCGCCGAGACCCACGTCTACCTCGACACCGCGGCGGATATGGACGGCAGGACGCACGGGCTGACGATCTCGACCCGCGAGCCGCCGGATGTGCGGCCCGGGCAGCCGGTCACGGCCCGATTCTCGGCCCGCGCCTGTCATGTCTTCGGCGTGGACGGGGACGCGCTTGCCGCGCCATGAGAACGCTTGCGCCCACGGATTCGCAACATGCGCAGTTCATAACGATCGGTCACGCGCAAATGGATTTCGTCGAACATGGCACTTTTTCCAAGCAGATCGCGAAAAAGCGCCGAAGCGGCCTCGCCATCTAACCCAGTGTCAGTGTTTCCCAGCCAATTGACCAGAACGCAGTCGCCGTTCGGTTCCAGATCCCGGACGATATACGAAACCACCCGCTCAATTTCGTCCGCCGAAAGAAAGTAGAGAACCTCGGACAGCACCACGAGATCGTACCGGTCCCTCGGCCAGCTCTTGGGCACTTCCGCCACCAAGACCTGTGCCGATTTTATGTACGACAAGCGTTCCTGAGCCAGGCGCGCTGCTTTGGCGTTCAACTCGACGCCCAGAAACCGGTCGCAGCGCTTTGCAAGCATCGCCGAGAGGACGCCAATCGAGCAGCCGACTTCGACCGCGTTACGGTATTGCCGCCCATCCAGCGCATCCACAGTTGAAGCGTATTTCTCGCGCTCATACGGACTGGTTTGAAAGTTCCACGGATCGATCGAGCGTCCGTAGAGACGTTCGAAGTGAGTCCTTCGCGCCTTCGCCATCATTTCTCGTGAATGAAAATCTCGGGCGTTTCGATGAAATGGGCTTGCATGTCGGGGTCCATGACGAAGCCGTTGGGATCGTCATCGATCAACTTTGTCATCTGACTGCGATGTGCTGCCACTGCCGCAGCCTTGGCATCGGCTTGCTCCGCACCGTCGAAAAGTTGAATGGTGCGAAGCGTCGGCAGATCGCTTGGGCTCAAGTCTTCGAACCGACCCCAGATCGGATAGCTTTGCCAAAGAAGTTGAGGACGGCGCGCCACCAGAGCCTGAGCCAAGGTCGCAGTGTCCCTGTGATCGACATGCGGATCGCGATTCCAGCTCGACCATACCGCAGTACTGCCTCGACGTGCGCAGATGTCCGCTAGATCGTCCACAACTGGCGCGATCTCGCTGTCTTGGGTCGGCGCGCCGCAATCTTCAAACCCAAGCCATACGAGATTCGAAGCTGTGCCGGTCAGGATGCCTACTGCATCCTCGACTTCGCTCCGTCTCTGTTGAGCTATCCGATGCGGCGGCCACACCTTCGATTCCCGGTGGGATCTTCGCCCATCGGTGACAACCACGACGGTGACCAGATGGCCCCTATCGGTTGCTTCGCGAATGGCCGCACCGCACCCGAGCGACTCATCGTCCGGATGGGGTGCAAGCACCATAACGCTTCCCGGACCCGTCAGCGCGTCGATCGCCGCGTAGGGCGCTCCTCTGGCTTTCTCAAGCAATGAACCAGTCAAACTCATCGCCACATGTCTCCCACAGCCGCGTCACTCGCCGCATATGAATGCGCTGCTGCATGTGCTTTACCATCAAGATTGGCTTGCCTGAGGTAGAATAAGAGATCGCGCCGAATGCGATCCGCCGGATGGGTGTCGAAGAAGCTGGCGGCCCCGATCAGCCGGTCAATGATCGTCATCCCCTCGACGCAAGCCCGCTCTATCGCTTCACGCGCCAGGAGCACGTAGGCGACCTCGTTCTGTCCAGCGCCAGCCGTCTCGACCCGGTCGCAGGCGCTTTCAAGCCAAAGCCGCCCGGTCTCGCACCCTATCGCGAGGTCAGCGATCCGACGCGCGAAATTGCCGTCGCCGCTAAGCTTCCTGTCGCGAACATGCCGACGCGCGATCTCCGTAAGCGCCTCCAGTCCGCCAAGCTGAACGGCCGCGTAACGCCAGATGCCACCCTCGAAATAAGGTTCGCGCATATAGACGTCAGGATCACCCAGGATCCGCGAGACTGGAATATCCATGCCATCGAAGGTGAAATCTCCAGATGCAGTAGCGCGCATGCCGGACGGCTTCCAGCTTGAGAGATTTCCGCGCTCGGGATCGCTCGCCTCAGCGATAAGTAGCTGGACATGGCCATCGCCATCGCGCGCCGTGACCACCGCGAAGCTCAACAAGCCAAGCCCTGACGCAAACCGCTTCGACCCACTGAGGCGCGATTGCCCCGAAGCAGCAGCGGAAATCTCTACGGGGCTCGGTCCATCGGCGCCCCAAACCCCAAAAACGGCACCTTCGCCGGCGCTGGCGAGAAATCGGCGTTTTTGCGCCTGATCACCATAAAGTCCGATGAGCCGAAGAGCGTTCAAATGACCTTCGATAATCCGCCCGACGGAAAGGTCGGCGCGGCCGATGCGGCGCAGAGCACCCGCAAGAGACAGGATTAGCTGGCCGTCGCGACCGCAATGTTCTGCGTAATCAATTGCCATTCGGCCCAGGCTTGTGGACAACAGCCTGTGTACGTCGTCATCGATCGGGCTCTCTTGTCGATCTGCGTGAACGGCGTGGCGAGCGATGTCGGCCAGAGCGCGCGTGTAATGCGCAACCTCCGGCGCGGGGGCATTGTCCCTGTTTGCCGGTCTCCCAGCCACGTCTAGACGTCTCCTTCATCGCACTGGGCGAACCAAGCGTGGGCCTGGTCGACATTATCTTCCGGTGCATCGCCGGCTCTCAATCGCTTGACGATCGTCCGCAGGGCAGGCAGTTCCCGAGCGACATCGCTCACGCGCATGCGTTCTCGTTCAACTTGAAAGCGACGCGCATCGACCCGGTCCCAGAACTTGCCGAAGGTCTCGCTGCTCGCTCTCCGCTCCGTCTCCGGGTCGAGGCCGAGCGCGTCGAAAAGAGCGTCGCCAGCCGCACCGCTGCCGAGGCGCCGCAGGCAGCCCCGAAGCCAGAACCTCCGCCCGCTTATCTCGGCGGCGAACAAACGTTCGTCGCAAAGCGGGTCTCGGTCCACGATCCACGAAACCAGCGAGTCCGCCATTCCACCCGTAGCCCGGCCGTTCAATCGGCACGATGTTCGCACGACGACATTTGGCGAATAGACCACCCGATGGTCGTGGCGCTCAGCTTCGGCGACAAACGCGCGATCTTCACCACTTGCCACAACGGGAATGCCGCCAAGGGTTTCGTAGAGCGATTTCCCGAAAACCAGATCCGCGCCGCCGACATTCCAATGTGCGGGAAAAGGGTCATGCGGCCTGGGATCAAGCCGCGCGGCGAGTTCTACACTGAGGGTGAGATATTCGCTTTCTGGCGCCCACCGCTCGGCGATCCCCGCTGGCAACGGTTCCTGCTCGTCCTCGAACCGCAGGATCGTTCCACAGACCAGATCGGCACGGTCGCGGAGTTCACTAAATCCGTCCACGATCCAGCCCTGGTCAACGGCGCTGTCCGCATCAGTCGTGAAGAGCAATCCCTCGCTCTCAACCATTTCCGCCGCGAGATCGAGTGACAGGCGGCGCGCCGATCCTACAAAGGCGTATGCATCCGCAAAATCGAGATCCAGCAGCATGTAGGGAATGTTCGCGCGTGAGAGCCATCTCTCAGCCCGCTGATGGGTCGCATCGAATGAGTTGTTGACGACGAGCACGATCCCAACCAGGCGGTTAGATGCAATCATGGCCAAGTTCAAAGCCGCGAGGCACCGAATAATGCGCTGCTCTTCATTGCGGGCCGGAATCGCAACCGCCGCGTGCCACGGGATCTCGGCGGCGACAATGCTCGCCGCACGAACGGACTTGATGGTTTTCGACTCGTGTTGGGCCGTGAGGCTGAAAGCCTCCGGGTACCATGCGATCGCTTGCTTTTTGCGAAGCGCGGTCAAGAGCCGCTACGGTCCCGAACGCGAAGCGGCGTCATCGTTGCGATGTCCGTAGTCGCGTGCCGACAGCTTCCGGACACCGTCATTGATGGGTGGAGAGCCCGGTTCCTGGAGGCGGTGCCTGAAGCTCATTTTCACCGGCGCTGATCCTGAGACTGAGGGCCATGCCCGCCGCCACGCCTGCCAGCGGTACGCGGGGGCGAGTTGCGAAACGCTTGCTGTGACCGGGAGTCGGACCGTATCGGGTTCGCGATTTGACCCCGTTAAACTTTGATGTGCCTGAATAAAGAAGCGAGAGGGTGGAGCCGTTGTCCGGTCCTGGCAGCACGGGCCCAGCGGGCGATGCTGACGGGCGACGACCGCGCGACGAACGTTCTCTACCGCGGCGCCAGGGCCTCCAGCCGGCTCCTGAGTTCGTCGACGGCATCCGCGCCGACCCCCGAAGGCGCCACCGGCGCACCGCCGGTCGGAGGCAGCCGCGTCATTCCGGCCGGTGAGCCCGGCGCGAGATGCCGTCGTGCCTGCTGCTCGTCACCGGTGATCAGGACAGGACGGCCGCGCCCCCGGTTCCAGAGATCGAGAACCTTGTCGCGATAGGCGGTGTTGCGCCCGTGGGCCGCCGAATGGTACCGGCCGACCGCCTCAGGCCACGAGCCGGTCTCCATAAACAGCGCCTTGAGGTAGGCGGCGCCGTAGGCGGCGTTGGCGAGAGGGTCGAACGCCTCCTCAAGATCGAGAAAAGCGTCCGGGTGCGATCCGAGATTGATCTGCAGGCAGCCGACATCGATGTTGCGGACGCCGCCGGCAAGCAGCACCTCGGCCCTCTCCATGGCTTCGGTCTTGGTGTTGAAAAACAGGCCCTGGCCCTGGGCGTTCACCGTCCACGGCCACGGCCCGGCGACCCGGTCGGCGGTGACCGGTCGGCCGCTTTCGGCGCGGGCAATCGCCGCGAGCAGATCGCGGGGAATGCCCTCGGCCCGCTCGGCCAGCGCCACGGCCTGCTCGCACATCGCGCCCGAATCCGGCCCGCGGTCGGCCGCATGGTCGGCTCCCGGCCGTGCCCCGGCGGTCGGGGCGGATTGCGCCAAAGCTGGCGGCGAAGCGCCGCCGTTCAAGCACGTCGCGCAAAGAACAAGCGCAACGGCAAGGCTTCGCCGGTTCGTCCGCCTAGCCGGCGCCACCAACATCCTCCGACTCGTCCGCCGGCGGGTTCTCTCCATCCTGAGGCTGTCCGTCATCGCCGGGCGCCGCGGTCGGGGCCGACTGAGCCGGCTGAGGCTGAGGCTGCGGCTTGGGTTGGGGCTGGGTGCGCGGCGTCCGGCGGACCTCCTTGCGCGGCGCCTTTAGCTTGTCGTCGAGCAGCAGTTCGTAAACTTCGTCGTTCTGGCTGATGACGACCCGGTCGGGCCCAATCTCGTCGACACTCCAGCCTTCGACGACCTGGCCCTCGCGGACAACGACCACACCCGACGTGCGTTTGGTCTCGATCATCGCCATGCGCTTGTTGGTCGTCAGGATCACGCCGGCGAGCATAAGCGCGTCGTGCCCGCTCCCGCTGCCGGCCGCGGTCGCACCGGGCGGCGGCGGCCGGCGCGACGGCATGAACAGCGGGCGCGCTTCGATGCCGGCGTAGCTCTCGAGCGGCCGCGGCTCGAATGGCTGGGCCTCCCCGCTCTCGGTGGTCTCATCCGGAGCGGCCGCCTCAATGTTCGCTGCAGGCGGCGGAACCTCGGGCGGAGTTCGGAGTTGCAGGGCCACGATGCCGCCAAGCCCGATCGAGGCCAGAGCGAGCAGACCCGGCGGGGTCGCGAGCCGGCGGAGAAGCCGGATCATGACGCACTCGCGCGCATGAAGCCGAACAGGTCGAACGAAACGATTAGTTCGACCGTCTCGCGCTTATGATCCGGCATCCGCACGGTTCGCGCGTTGATGTCGATGTTGTCGATGAACAGGAACGGACGCTGCGTTTCCAGATCGTAAAGAACCTTGTAAAGGGCTTCGGTGTTCGCGCTCATGCGCGCGCGCACGGCGAGCCGACGGAAGCCGGACTCCGAAGTCGTTTCGAGGATCTGGGTGCTGTTGAGGACCCCGCCGTTGTCCTGGACGACGGTCTTGACCCGATTTTGCAGATCCGCCGCAACCAGCGCCTCGCTAGCGCCTTCCAGGTAGGCGCTCTCGCCGCCATCCGTCTCGTCACCGGGATCGGCCAGGCGTTCGTCGATTGCGGCGTCGCCGACGGCGAGCGCGATGTAGCGGTCGCGCAGCCCCGCCTGCTCGCTAATCGTGTCGCGACTGGCGGCACGCGCGTCGAGGTACGGCCGGACGATTGCCATGTACGGTACCGCGAGGACAAAGACGAGCATCGCCAGTGCCAGCAGCCGGCTCAGCCGCGGGGAGATCTGGGTGTTCATGGTTCCCCCCGGTCGGCGACCCGGGTGCCGATGTGGAAGCGCTCGACGCCGAGGCGGGGATCGCGGGTCACCGGCGCGCGGAACTGGGTATTGGTGAACATCGGCGAGTCTTCAAGCAGGCCTACGAGCGCCGACGCGGTCGGAGAATTGCCAAAGGCCTGCAGCTCGTCACCGTAGTAGCGGACGCGGATCAGCCAGGTCTTGTCGGGCAGCAGCGTCGTCAGCTCATCGAGAACGTCGACGAACGCCGGACGGCGCAACTTGCGCTCGATGATGAAGTTGCTCTGGCTGATCGCCTGCTCGCGCTCCTCGCGCTGGCGCCGATCGGCGTCGGCCTTCCGCTTGGCGCTGGCGACGTCCGCGCGTAGGGTTTCGATAACCTGGTCCTGCTTTTGCAACGGCAGGTACAGGGCCGCGACGAGCAGCGCCAGCGCCGTGAGCGCCAGCAGCACCGTCAACGGCCGCCGCCGCGGCGGCGACTGCGCCTCGCTCGCCGCCGGAAGGAAATCGACCACGGCGCCGGGGGCGGCCGCGACCCGCGGCCCCCTGGTCTGCACCTCCAGCCGGTCGACGCTCAGCCCCCAGGAGCGAACCAGCTCGATCGCCGGGTCGGCGCTCGATCGCGGCAGGATCAGCAACTCCACGCTCAGGCGTTTGGTCTGTCGCGCGAGCTCCAGGATCCGGTAGGTGAAGCAGACCTCGTCGAGTGCAAACGGCGTCGTCCGGTCCATCTCGAAGGTCAGGATCTCGCCCAGGTTCTCCCGCGCCGCGGCAGGTAGATCCAGCACCTTGCGCAGCACCCGGTCTGGCGGCAGGCGGACGATCACCTGTTTCTTTGCCCCGCCGAGCCGGTCGGCGAAGGCATCGAACTGCTCCCGGCGGCTTGCCGTGTCGTTGCCGTCAAGAACAATCCGACCGATCTCGTCCTCATTCTGCGCGTGAACACGGCGCAAGAGGACGGCGCCCTCGTCCACGTCGAACAGGACGATGTCGGCGCGGCCCCGGAACAGCCGCAGCAAGGGCGCCGGCAGCATCGCCTGCAGCTCCCCCAACCACCACCGCAGCAGCGCATGCACCGGCGCGCCGACGCGATCGATGAGCAGGCTGGTCAGAGCGGGCGCGCGGGCGGCGGCCATGGCCTCAGTTTCCCATATCAGTCCGACGGTGTCGCCACCGGCGCGACAACGAGTTGCGGCCAGGAGCGCCTGTCGCCGGGCATGAAGGCAATCCGCACCGACACCAGGCTCGGCGGCGACAGCATGGTGTCCCAACGATCATGCCATTGTGGCAGTTCATTGACATCCTCGCCCTGGCCGAAGTAGCTGAGCCGGAGATCGGCGATGCCGTCGAGCAGAACGACCTGCCGCGTCCGTGTGTCGGCGTCGATCGGCGTCGCCCGCGGCTGACCGGCGGCAGCGTTGCCGACGCCGCGCGGCAGCGGCCGCCACCAGACGCTCAGCCGGCGACCGCCATTGCCCGTGGCGCCGCCGCCGTCCTCGATGCCGATGACCGTCTCGTAGAGACCGCCGGGGAGAAGCTGCGACGGCGGCGGACCGACGAGACGCAGGGCATCGGGGGTTCCGCGAAACAGAGGCGCGGCGGCGCCTGTGTCGCCATCCTCGCGCGGCGCGCTCACAGGCGTCGCCTGGGAAATCTCGCGGCGGATGAACCCGGCCGCGGTCTGCATTTCGCTGAGGCCGCGCAGGCTGGCGTCGCCGCTCTCCCAGACCCTGGCGCCGAAGCGCAGGCCGCCGAACATCAGAACCATCAGCACGCCGAGCACGGTCAGTGCGACGAGCAGCTCAAGCAGGGTGAAGCCGGCGTTACTGCGCGACATCCGTGTCCTCACTCGGCTGCAGCGGACTGGCGCCGGCGAGGCGCAGGCTCGACAGGGTGACGCCTCCCGCATGCCGGCCTTCGACGGCGGCAACGACCCGATAGGCGATGAACGTGCGCGGCGGGACGATCATCCCGGGTTCTTCATACGGCTCGATCACTACCCGCCAGCGGAAGCCGTCGTCGTACACGCCCGCCCACTCGCCCTCCGCAAGCGGGATCTCGGCGCCGACGCCGGCCAGCGCCGTCTGCGCGTGCAGAGTCGCCGTCGCGTTCACCTCCGCGGCGGTCATGCCGCGAAAGCCGTCCGAAAAAATGCGCAGCAGCACGGTCATCAATAGCGCCAGCACGGTGAAGGCAATGAGCACTTCAAGCAGGGTAAAGCCGCCACTAGAGCATCCTGCGCGCGGAGGGCAGATGAGATGCTCGATCTTCTTGTAATCGATCAACTTTCTGCTCTCGGATGATTCCATCCGAAAGCAGGTTGATCCAGCGCCGGCGCGGCGTTCACGAAGCCGGCGTCGCAGCGACCGTAATGCGCCCGGTAAGCCAATCCACATCCACATTGTAACGCGTCTTCCCGTCGCCCACGGTAACCTGCCCGCCGGTGGCGCTGCCGTCGGCAAAGAAACGAATGCCGCCCATGTCCGCCGCGACCTGCTCGCCTTGCGCGCCGTAGAAGGCAAGGCGAAGGTTGCCGGCCAGAACCTTGGGCCTCGCCCGATCGACGGCGTAGGCGTTGCGGCCGAGGTCGAAGACGACCGCGACATCCGCGTTTTCGGCGACGGCGGCGCCGCGCGCTTGCCGCAGCGCGGCCGCTATTTCGAGGGCCGCCGCCCGGCTCTGCGCGCCGGAGAAGCCCCTGAACACCATCGGCGCCACGACCGCGGCGACGACGCCCATGATCGCGATAACGATCAGGACCTCGAACAGCGTGAACCCGCTCCGCCGGTCCACCGTCACCAGCTGGTCACGTCCGCGGCCTCGCCCTCGCCGCCCTCGGCGTTATCCGAGCCCAGGGTGTAGAGATCGTATTCGCCATGCTCGCCCGGCATGCGGTAGACGTAAATGTGTCCCCAGGGATCGACAACGGACTCCTTCTTCTTCAGGTACGGTCCGTTCCATCTGGGCACGCCAGCCGGCGGTTCGACCAGGGCGGCAATGCCCTCCTGATCGCTCGGGTAGCGGCCGATCTCCAGACGGTAGAGATCGAGCGCACCGCCGATCCGCTCGATCTGCATTTTCGCCGTCTCGCTCTTGGCCGTACCGAGGATCTTGAACACCTGCGGCCCGGCGATGACGGCGGCGATGAGCCCGAGGATGACGAGAACAACGAGCACTTCGAGCAGTGTGAATCCGGCATCCGCACGAGACCGCGCGCGCGCCCGATGTCGAAAACCGCGCCTCGTTTCAGCCGGAAGCTTTGTTGCCGTCCCTCGCAACTTCATTGCAACCCCTGTCTCAGAATGCCAATTGGCTGATGCTCAACATCGGCATCAGTATTGAGATGATAATCCCGCCGATCAACACCGCCATGACCAGGGTAAGGACCGGCACCAGCAGCGTCAGCAGCCGCTGCGTCGCCCGCTGCACTTCGCCGTCGTAGATGTCGGCGACGCGAAAGAGCATATCCTCGAGCTTGCCGCTTTCCTCGCCGATGCGCACCAGGTGGGTGGCCAGCGTCGGAAACATCCCGCTCTCGGCCAGCGGCACGGCGAAAGATTTGCCTTCCTTGACCTGCTTTTCGACCTCGCTCACTGCCGCGGCGATGGCGGCATTGTCGACCGCCTCGCGCGCCACCGCGAGTGCGGCGACCAGAGGCACGCCGTTGGCGAGCAGCATGCCCAAGGTAAAGCCGAACCGCGCGACCTCGGCCTTGGTCAGAAGATCGCCGATGAGCGGCACGCGTAGCAGTCGCCGAGCCAGATCCACACGACCTTCGCTCGTGCGCCGGCGCGCCGATATGATCGCGGCCGCGCCGGCGATGAGCGCCAGCGGCAGCCACCAGAAGCGCTGCGCGGCGGTTCCGGCGCCCATCACGATCCGCGTCGGCAAGGGCAGATCGAAACCGGCATCGGTGAAGATCTGCTGGAAGTTGGGGATAACGACGGTGACCATGATCGCGATCGAGATGACCGCCGAAAGCAGCAGGATCGCCGGATAAAGCAGCGCCGACTTGAAGCTCTGCCGGGCCTTCTGCGAGCGCTCCATGAAGTCCGCCGTTCGCGTCAGCGCCACATCGAGCGCGCCGCCGGCCTCGCCGGCACGGACCATGCCGATCGAGAAGCGGTCGAAGGTGTCGCCCTGCGCGGCCATCGCATCGGCCAGCGAGGTCCCGCCGCGGACCTTGTCGACGACCCGCTTGAGGACATCGCGCGCCGCCGGCTTCTCGGCGAACTTCACCAGCACGTCGAGGGTCTGGTCGACAGGCAGTCCCGCGCGCAGCAGTGTCGCCGTCTCGCGGATGATCATGGTCTTGTCGCGATGCGACAGTACCTTGCGGCGGCCGATATCGCGCTTGAGGAGGGCAAGCAGCCCGCCCGCGGCGGCCTCGTCGGCGCGGATTGGCAGATACCCCTGGGCACGGAGATGATCGATGACGGCGGCGCGGCTGGGCGCCTCCATGTCCCCTTCGAGAATATCGCCGGGATCGGTGACCGCCTTGTAGCGATAGAGCGGCATTCCGTTCAGGTTTCCCGGGTGACCCGCACGACCTCCTCGATCGAGGTCAGGCCGGTCAGCGCCTTGCGCATCCCGTCATCGTAGAGCGTGCGCATACCGGCCTCGACGGCCTGGCGCTGGATCTCGCGGGAGTCGGCCTTGCGCAGGGTCATGCGGCGGATGTCTTCGCTGACGACCAGCATCTCGGCGATCGCGGAGCGACCGTGATAACCGGTGCCGTTGCAGCGATCGCAGCCGCCGGGCCGGTAGACCAGGATCGGCCCGTTTGGCGCAGCGAAGCGTTCGAGCCGCAGTTCGGTAATGAGCTCCGCCGGCGCCGGCGCCTGCGTCCGGCAGTGCGGACACAAGCGGCGGACGAGGCGCTGGGCGGTGATGCCGTTGACCGTCGAGGCGAGAAGATAATCTTCGAGGCCCATGTCGAGCAGACGGGTGACCGTTCCCGCCGCGGAATTCGTGTGCAGGGTCGAGAGCACGAGATGGCCGGTCAGCGCCGACTGGGCGGCGATCTGCGCCGTTTCCAGGTCGCGGATCTCGCCGATCATGATGATGTCCGGATCCTGTCGGAGGATCGAGCGCAGCACATTGGCGAAGGTCAGGCCGATCTTCGGCTTGACCTGGATCTGGTTGACCCCGTCGAGCTGGTACTCGATGGGGTCCTCGACGGTGAGGATCTTCTTTTCGGGCGTGTTGAGCCGCAGCAGCGAGGTGTAGAGCGTCGTCGTCTTGCCGCTGCCGGTGGGACCGGTGACGAGCAGGATCCCGTTCGGCCGTTCGAGAACGTCGAGGTAGGTGGCGAGCGTGTCCTCCTCGAAGCCGAGCACGGAAAACTCGAACTTCGCGCTGCCCTTGTCGAGAATGCGCAGAACGACGCTTTCGCCGTGCATCGTCGGCAGGGTCGAGACGCGGAAGTCGACCTCCTTGCCGCGGATGGCCAGCTTGACCCGGCCGTCCTGGGGCAGACGGCGTTCGGCGATGTTGAGCTTGGCCATGATCTTGACCCGCGAGACGATGGCCGAGCGCAGCTTGACCGGCGGGGTCTCGACCTCGTGCAGAACGCCGTCGATGCGGTAGCGCACGCGCAGGGTGTTCTCGTAGGGCTCGATGTGGATGTCGGAAGCGCGCGCTTCGACGGCGCGGGTGACCAGCAGGTTGACCAGCCGAATGACCGGCGCCTCGCTCGCCTGGTCCTTCAGGCGCTCGGCGTCCTCGTCGCGCTCGGCGATCTCGCCCTCGCCGAGGCCGTCGACGATCTGGCTGATGGCGGTGCCGCCGCTGCCGTAGAGGCGCTCGAACGCGCGCTCGATATCGGCCGGCAACGCGACGCCGGCGCGGGCCGGCTTGCCGGCGGCGATTTCGACGGCCTTGAGGGCGAAGGCGTCGAGCGGGTTGGCCATGGCAAGGCGAAGGCCGGTCGCCGTCTCGCTCACCGGGATGACCCGGGCCTCCTTGAGGAAGCGGGCGCTCAGCGCGCCGTTGAGTGCGGGTTCTTCGGGAAAGTCGCCGGCTGCGATCAGCGGCAGATCGAGAACCTCGGCGAGCGCCTCGGCGACGTCGGCCTCGGCGACGAGACCGAGCTGGGTCAGCAGGATGTGGAGATGCTCCGCGCGATCGCCGCGCTCGCGGCGCAAGCGCAACGCCCGATCCAGCGACGCCTGGTCCAGCCGGCCGCGGCGGATCAGCGCATCGGCAACCGCGTCCTCGACATCATCGTCACGGATCCGCGCGCCGGAGGTCTCGAAGCCAAGATCCATTCGCGGACTCTAGCCTTTGCCGGCGTCGCGGTCCAGCCGGGCGGCTGTGTCAGCGTCCCGGTCAGCGCCCGCGTCAGCACGACAGGCGACGTAGGTCACGAAGGGGCGAAGTCGGGGGAAGACTCGGGTGCCGGCTTTCGCCAGAGGTTCAGCAAACTTGCCGCGAAACATCAGACTCTCCACGCGAAAGCCGATCCTGGTCAGGAACTCGATCACCTCGGTCGTGGTGTACTCGCGGACGTGACCCATGTGCCCCAGCCGTTCGAGTTTCTGATACTCGTCATAGACGTTGCCTGAGCATGAGAAGCACCTGTTATGGAACAGGAAATTCACGATCCCGCGAAAAGACCGGAGATTGGGTGTCGAAACAAGGAGCCGGCCCCCCGGCCTCAGGACGCGATGCGTTTGCATCAATGTAAAGATCGGGTTGATGCGGAGGTGCTCGAAGATCTCGTTGAATATGACGACATCGCAGCTGCCGTCGACGAGCGGCAGACGGTCCGTCTCGATGTTACAGGCGTGAACGACCAGATGGTGTGCCGCAATTGCGGAGGAAAAGCGGCCGGGATCGATGTCGACGCCCTGAACGCGGTAGCCGAGCTCCTTCAGCGCGAGGGTCAGGACCAGGGGGACCGAGCCAACCTCAAGCAGAGTCTCGTCTTTTCCGGCGTAGCGCTCGATAATGTCGAGATCGAAGGCAAAGCGCTCCCGATGGTTTCGAACGTAGGCGCGCAGCCAGTCTTCCAGGTCGCCGCCGTCGGGCGCGATCCTGCCGGCGCATTGTTCGACGAACGCCAGCCGCCCCGCACTCGGGCGGGCCGGCTCGCTCACGATCCTGGGCACCGGTCTCCCGCCCCTCTCACACGTTGAAGCGGAACAGCATGATGTCGCCGTCGCGCACGAGGTAGTCGCGGCCCTCGGACCGCATCTTCCCGGCGTCGCGGACCTTCTGCTCGCTGCCTAAAGCGACAAGGTCGTCGTAGCTCATGGTCTCGGCGCGGATAAAGCCGCGCTGGAAGTCGGTGTGGATGGCCCCGGCCGCCTCGGGCGCCTTCGCTCCGCGCCGCACCGTCCAGGCGCGCGATTCCTTGGGCCCGGCGGTGAAGAAGGTGATCAGCTCGAGCAGGCGGTAGCCGGCGCGAATGACGCGCGCGAGGCCGGTCTCGGCAAGGCCCAGGCTCTCCAGGTAGGCGAGCCGTTCGCCGTCGCTGGCAAGACTGACGAGCTCGGCTTCGATCCCGGCCGATACGACAACCGTTTCGGCACCGCGTTCCGCGGCCCTGGCATCGACCGCCGCGGTCCAGGCGTTGCCGCCGGCCGCCTCATCCTCGCCGACGTTGCAAACGTAGAGCACCGGTTTCGCGGTCAGAAGCTGCAGCGACCTGAACGCCCTGGCCTCCTCGTCGGAGACCGCAACGCCGCGCGCCGGCGCCCCGCCCTGCAACTTTTCGAGCACCCGTTCGGCCACCGCAAGCGTGGCCTTCGCCTCCGTTTCGTTGCCGCGCGCGCGCTTGACGAGCCCGGTGATGCGTCGCTCAAGGCTGTCGAGGTCGGCCAGCATCAGCTCGGTCTCGACGATCTCGGCGTCGCGGATGGGATCGATGGCGCCTTCGACGTGGATGACGTTGTCGTCGGCGAAGCAGCGCAGGACGTGGATGATCGCGTCGACCTCGCGGATGTGGGCGAGGAACTGGTTGCCGAGGCCCTCGCCGCGGCTGGCGCCGGCGACGAGACCGGCGATGTCGACGAACTCGAGCTGGGTCGGAATGACCTTGGCCGAGGCTGATACCGCGGCGATGCGCTCCAGCCGCGGGTCGGGCATCGGCACCCGGCCGACATTGGGCTCGATAGTGCAGAAGGGGAAGTTTGCGGCCGCGGCGGCAGCGGTCGCGGTCAGAGCGTTGAACAGGGTCGACTTGCCGACGTTGGGCAGGCCGACGATGCCGCAATTAAATCCCACAGCTAGATCCCATGATTACAATTCATTGTCGCCGTTCGCTCCCGGTTCCTTCGGTTCCTTTTTGGCCGGACGCAGGGCGAGCGCAACCTTGCTCATGAAGGCTTCGCCGTCGCCGTCGGCGAGCAGCGGCGCGTATTCCGCGAGCGCGTCGAGAAGCGGCTGCAGCCAGACCTTGTCCGCCTTGGCAAAATTGTCGAGGACATGATCGACAACCTCGTCCCTGCTTTGCGGCCGGCCGACGCCGAGCCGAACGCGGGCGTAGTCCGGGCCGATGTGGGCGTGAAGGCTGCGCAGGCCGTTGTGCCCGGCATGACCGCCGCCGACCTTGACCCGCACCTTGCCGGCGGCGAGGTCGATCTCGTCGTGGAAGACAACGATGTCGTCCGCCGGGATCTTGTAGAAGGACGCCGCGGCGGCGACCGCCTGGCCGGAAACATTCATGAATGTCATCGGCTTCAGCAGCAGCGCCGGGCGTCCGGCGAGTTCGCCCTCGGCGAAATGGGCGCGAAACTTGGCGCGGAAGGGGGCGAAGCGATGGCGTGAGGCGATGGCGTCGACCGCCATGAAGCCGATGTTGTGCCGATTGCCGGCGTAGGCCGGCCCGGGGTTGCCCAAGCCGACGATGAGCAGCCGGTCAGCCGGCATGACCGCTCTTCGCGCCTCCTCCGGCGCGGTCAGCCACCAACGCCACCAGGTTGACAGGTCTGCGGGCTCAGGCCGCCGGCGTCGTCCCGGCGGCCTCGCCGCCGGCGCCTTCCTCGGCCTCGGCCGGGGCTGTTTCGACGGTCGGGGCGGCGATGACGGCGATGGTCGCGTCGGGCTCGCCGGCGAGCTCCGCGCCGGCCGGCAGCGGCAGCGACTCGGCGTGGATCACGTCGCCGATCTCCATGCCCGCCAGATCGACGTAGATGGCCTCCGGGATCTCGCCCGGCGTGCAGATCAGCTCGACCTCGTGCTGGACGATGTTGAGAACCCCGCCGTGCTTGAGCCCGGCGCTCTGAGCCTCGTTCTGGAACACCACCTCGACCTCGACAGCGATGCGGGTGGTCGCGCTGAAGCGCATGACCGAGGGCAGGGCGCGCACTCCCGCGGCCTTCTGGCAGACGGCGAACAAGTTCGGCTTCACGTTCAACTGGGCCTACGTCTCGCGCAAGGCGACGGCGTACTTCTCTTCGGGATTGCTGCCGCGTCGGCCGCGCGGTCTCGACCGGCGCCTGCCGACGATCGGTACCGGGAAATACGAATGGCTCGGCTACCTGTCGGAGTCCGCGCATCCGCACGACGTCAGCGGTCCGGGT
>JBBSCD010000035.1:0-20954 GCA_038250645.1 Rhodospirillales bacterium | reverse complement strand
TGCGGGAAAGTCCCGGCTCGAGCGACAGCGGCTGGTGCACATGATCCTGGCCGATGAGCTGGCCGGCCCGGTTCATGCCCTGAGCCTGCGCCTGTTGACCCCGGACGAGGCCGGACCGGCGGCACCGTAGAGCATCCTGCGCCCGGACGGGCCGAGGCAGGTTGATCCAGGCGGCCCGCTCCCCCTTACTCCGTCCCGCTGTAGAAGTCTGGCCACTCGCGGGCGACGATGGGGCCGTCCGCGGCCAGCGCGTGGCAGGTGTCGATGATCGGCGGCCGTGCCCCGTCCGCTGGTGCCTTCGAGCGGCGCGACCGCGCCGGCCCCACCGTCTGCATCACGGTCTGGGTCACAGGACCGATAAGTAGATCCGTCAGATGGGTGCAACCGTTAACGCCGGCCATCCGCTCGCGCACCGCCTTGCGCCAGCCCGGTCCGATGCGCAGGCCCACCAGCGCGGCGAAGCGCGGCGCGATGTCGCCGCACAGGGAGAACGGCGCGGCCTCGGTCACGGCTTCGACGGCGCGGACGACAAGGCGATCATCTACGCTTAGGCGGATGTGCATCCGGTGGATCGGCTCGCCGCTGGCGATCCCGTTGCGGTCGTGGTTGGCGAACGAGTAGGTCTTGGTGTCCTCGAGAACGGCCTCGACATCCCACAGCCCGTCGGTCCGCCGGTACCCCCGGCAGCGGATCTCGCGGCTGTGGATGTGCTCGCGAGGGCTCGGTCGGCTCAGTGACATGGTGCGCTCCCAGAAGATCCTGCACCCGTGAGGGCGCAGACAGGATGCTTGGAGATCTGTAATCGATCAACTTTCGTGCTTTCGGATGAGTCCATCCGAACACAGGTTGATCCGGTCGATCGCCTCACTGGTCGGCCGCCGGCTCGAATCCGGGCGGCGGGGTGATCCGAATGGCGGCGATCTGCTGGCGGTGGCGGCGGAGGATCTCGAAGCGGAAGCCGTGAAACATGAACGCCTGGCCGACCTCCGGGATCCGTTTCGCCTCATGCAGCACCAGCCCGGCGATGGTTGAGGCCTCTTCGTCCGGCAGACGCCACTCGAACTTGCGGTTCAGGTCGCGGATCGTCACCGTCCCCTGGACGACGAAACCGCCGTCCGGCTGGCGGACGACGCCGGCAACGGCAACGTCGGTCTCGTCGTCGATCTCGCCGACGATTTCCTCCAGAATGTCTTCCAGGGTCACGACCCCCATCAGGCTTCCGTACTCGTCGACGACGATGGCGAAGTGCTCGCGGCGGCGGCGAAAAGCCTGGAGCTGATCGAGCAGCGTCGTCGACTCGGGCACGAACCACGGTTCTGCCGCCATCGAGACGACGTCGAGCCCCTCCGTCGTGCCCTCGCTCTCGCGCACCGCGCGTAGCAGCGGCTTGGCGTGGATAACGCCGATGATGTTGTCGGGGGCGTCGCGCCACAGCGGAATCCGCGTATACGGGCTGGCCAGAACCTGGGTGACCAGGTCCTTGATCGGCTGGTCGGCGTCGATGGTCACCACGTTCTTGCGATGGATCATGATCTCACCGACCTGGACCTCGGCCAGGTCGAGGATACTGCGCAGCATCGCTCGTTCATGCCGGATCTCCGGCTCGTCGGCGGTATGCAGATCGATGGCGCCACGCAATTCCTCGATGCTTGGGCCGATCCCCTCCTTGTCGCCGCCGCCGCCGACCGCTCGCAGGGTGAGGCGGACGACGGCTTCGATTGTCTGGGTGAACGGCGATAGGATGCCGACGAGGAGTGAGATGGGCCGGCCGACCGTCAGCGCAACGCCGTTGGGGTTCCGAAAGGCGTATGTCTTCGGCAGGATTTCGGAAAAGATGAGAACCAGCAGGGTCATCAGGATCGTCGCATAGGCGATGCCGGCTTCGCCGAACGCCGTGATCAGCGCGCTCGTCGCCAGCGACGAGGCGAGGATGTTGACCAGATTGTTGCCGAGCAGAATGGTGCCGATCAGCCGATCGGTCCTGGCGTGCAATCGATTGACCACGCCGGCGCGGGCGTTGCCGTTCTGCTCAAGCTGGTGCATCAGCGGCCGCGAAGCGGCGGTCAACGCGGTTTCGGAACCCGAGAAGAAGGCCGACATGGTCAGCAACACGACGATAATGGCGATCGTAACGTAGAGGGATATCATTGCTGTTCCGGATGATCGGCGGCTGTCGGCGCTCGGCTCAGGTGGCCCCGAACCTGCGCAGTGTGGAGATGAGATCGTCAAGCGGCACCGCGCTGCTGACGAAGGCAGCGCCGATATCGCGAGCGAGGATGAAACGCGCCCGGCCGCCCTCGACCTTCTTGTCGTGGTCCATGTGGGCGACGAGGGCGGCGGCGGACCAGTCAGGCCGCGGCGTCAGTTCGTCGAGCGCTGTCGGCAGGCCGACGCCGCGCAAGTGCGCGCGAACGCGCTCAGCCGTTCCGGCGGCGCACAGCCCCAGGCGGGCCGAAAGAGCGAACGCCATCGCCATGCCGATGGCAACGGCTTCGCCATGGAGGAGCGTGTCGCCATATCCGGCTTCGGCCTCCAGGGCATGGCCGAAGGTGTGACCGAGGTTGAGCAGGGCGCGCCGGCCGACCTCGCGCTCGTCGGCGGCAACAACCTCGGCCTTGGCGGCGCAGCTTGTGCGGATGGCCTGTCGGCAGGCCGCGCCGGCGCCGGCGCAAACAGCGGCGCCGTTGCGCTCGAGCCATTCGAAGAACCCGGCGTCGCCGATCAGCCCGTACTTGACGACCTCGGCATAACCCGCGCGGCGCTGGCGCGTGTCGAGGGTCGAGAGGGTGTCGGTATCGGCAACGACCAGCTTCGGCTGATGAAACAGGCCGATCAGGTTCTTGCCGCGCCGGGTGTTGATCCCGGTCTTGCCGCCGACGGCGCTGTCAACCTGAGCCAGCAGCGTCGTCGGGATCTGGATGAAGGCGAGACCGCGCAGAACGATCCCGGCGGCAAACCCGGTGATGTCGCCGACGACACCGCCGCCGAGTGCGACCAACGTCGTCGTCCGCTCGATCCGGGCGGCGAGGAGCCGGTCGCAAAGCGTCTCGAGATGGGCGAAGTCCTTGGTCGCTTCGCCGGCGGGCAGGACCACCCCGTCGGCGGCGATGCCCGCAACCCGCAATGCGGTGAGGACGGTATCGAGGTAATACGCCGCGACGTTGGTATCGGTTACGACCACCGCCGTCGGGCGGGCGAGCACCGGGGCGACGAGCCGGCCGAGGTCGCGCAGGACGCCGCTGCCGATGACGATGTCGTAGGAGCGACCGGCGAGGTCGACGCGCAGGTCGTCGGCGACGAGTTCGTTCACCGCGCGCCAGCCTCGCCGGCATCGGCCGCGAAGGCGGCGAGGGCGCGGATGATCCGCTCGACGGTCAAGACTTTCTCCTCGTTCGTGGTGTCGACGACGATATCGGCTTCGGCATAGATGGGGTAGCGCTGCGCAATCAGGGCCTCCAGAACCGCCCGCGGATCGGACGTGTCGAGAAGCGGCCGGCCAGGCCGGCCGATGGTTCGCGCCAGCAGCACGTCGAGTTCCGCCCGCAGCCAAACCGAGGTTGCCCGCCCGCGAATTTGCGCGCGCGTTTCCGCATCGATAAAAGCGCCGCCGCCGCTTGCCAGCACCTTCGGCCCGCCATCGAGCAGCCGCTTCATGACCCGGCGCTCGCCGGCGCGGAAAGCCGCTTCGCCGTAGGTGCTGAAGATGTCCTGGATCGAGCGAGATGCCGCCTTGACGATCTCCTCGTCGGCATCGGCGAAAGCGAGGTCGAGCCGGCGCGCAAGCAGCCGGCCGATGCACGTTTTCCCCGCGCCCATCAGGCCGACAAGAACGATCGGCCGCACCATATGCGTGGATCCGCCCGCGGTGGTCATGCGCGGCGCGCCCGCCCGCCGGAAGAAGCCGGCACAACCATTGATCGAGCGGCAGCCCCCGCATAAGATGGTGATTGGCTCGCCTTGCCCTCCGTTAAGTGATCGCCCTGCCGCGATGGGGCAAGAGCGGCGCATCGCGCCGCTGGTCCGACAAAGCTGGCTCTTGATCCTCCGGGCATATTAACAGGAACAGGCCCTAATTGAATGAAGACCCTTCTGCGCGTTGCCGCGGCCGCGGCCCTTTTGCTGATCGTCGGTGGTGGCGTCTACCTTGCGTTCTCCGATATACCCGCGCCAACGACTCATGTTGAAAAAATTATTCCCGATGACCGCTTCCAGCGGTGAAAAACGGTGACCGTTCGGGCGCACCCGGACGCTGTAGCGGGCCTTTCGCGGCACGTCGAGGCCTTTCTCGAAATGATGGCCGCCGAGCGCGGCGCCGCCCGCAATACCCTGGAGGCCTACGGCCGTGATCTTCGCGATTTCGCCGGCTATGCCCGCCGCTGCGGCCACGCCGCCGAGACCGCGGATGTCGCCCTCATTCGCAGCTACGTCGCCGGTCTTGTCGCCGCCGGCCTGTCGCCGCGGACGACGGCGCGCCGGCTGTCGTCGCTGAGCCAGTTCTTCCGCTTTCTTCTCGCCGACGGTGTGCGCGCCGACGATCCGACGACGCTCATCGACCGGCCGCGGCGCGGCGTCCGCCTGCCCCGATACCTTAGCGAGAGCGAGGTCGACCGACTGCTGGCGGCGGCGCGGGGGGCCGCGACGCCGGACGAGCAGCGTCTGATGGCGCTCATGGAAATCCTCTACGCGACTGGTCTGCGCGTCTCCGAACTGGTCGGCCTGCCGCTCTCGGCGCTCGCCGGCGAGACCGGCCTGCTGCTCGTGCGCGGCAAGGGCGGGCGCGAGCGCCTCGTTCCGCTGACCGAGCCGGCGATCGAGAGTCTGGCGCGCTACCGCCAGATCCGGGCGTCGTTCCTGGGCCGAACCGGCGCGAAGACCGCGCCATCGGGCACCGCCGAGTCGCCGTGGCTGTTTCCCTCGCGCTCGCGCCAGGGCCATTTAACGCGGACTCGCTTCGCCCAGATGCTCAAGGATCTGGCGATCACGGCTGGACTCGATCCGGCGCTCGTGTCGCCGCACGTGATCCGCCACTCATTCGCCAGCCACCTGCTCGCCCACGGCGCCGACCTGCGCAGCCTGCAGCAGCTGCTGGGGCACGCCGACATCAGCACGACGCAGATCTACACCCACGTTCAGAACGAGCGCCTGCAGCGCCTTGTCCGCGACGCCCACCCCCTCGCCCACCACAAGATGCCGGACCGGGGAGGTTAGGTCACTCGGGAGACCGGACTCCGAACCCATGAGCGGCATTCTCACGGGACAGAAGATCTGTGTCAGCCGTTGATATCGACGACAACGCGGCCTCGGACCTTCCCGGCCATGATGTCTTCGGCGACCCCGGCGGCTTCGGTAAGACCGACCGTCGAGGTGATCGCTTCGAGCTTGGATAAAGGCAGATATTCGCCAAGCTGCTGCCATGCCTTCAGGCGCGTCGGCTTCGGACACATTACCGAGTCCACGCCGGCCAGTGTTACACCGCGCAGGATGAACGGCATGACCGTCGTCGGCAGATCGGCACCCTGAGCCAGGCCGCAGGCTGCGACGGTGCCTCCGTACCTGGTCGACGCCAGAACGTTGGCGAGCGTATGGCTGCCCACCGCATCGACGGCACCCGCCCAACGCTCTTTGCCCAAGGGGCGCCCCTTTTCGCTCAATTCCGCGCGGGGAATGATTTCGGCGGCACCCAAGTCCTTCAGATAGGATGCGTCGCTATCACGCCCGGTGGCTGCCAGCACCCGGTAACCGAGGGATGCGAGGATAGACACGGCAACGCTCCCGACGCCGCCCGTGGCGCCGGTTACCAGCACGTCTCCATCCTGGGGCGTCACCCCTTGGTCCTGAAGCTTCATGACGCACAGCATCGCCGTGTAGCCGGCCGTGCCGATGGTCATCGCCTGCGCCGCCGTGAAAGCCTCGGGCAGCGGCACGAGCCATTCGCCACGGACGCGCGCTTTTTCAGCGAGACCGCCCCAATGCACCTCGCCAACGCCCCAGCCGTTGAGGACAACACTATCCCCGACCTTGAAGTCGCCATGCTCGCTGCCGCTGACCGTTCCCGCGAAGTCGATCCCCGGCACCATTGGCCAACGCCGAACTACCGGGCCTGAGTTGGTCATCGCCAACCCGTCCTTGTAGTTGATGGTCGAGTACTGGACGTCGACAGTGACGTCCCCGTCCATCATTTCCGCCTCGTCCAGGTCGGTCAGCGCGCAGCTGAACTCCCCATCATCTTTGTCAAGTCGCCATCCCTTGAACGTCATATCGCCACCTACCATCCGGAAGAGTTGAGGACGAACCTCGGGCCGGTCGACCCCAGTGCTGGCGGGTCGACCGATTGCGTCAGTATGAGAACGACCTTGCGCCCCGAATCAGGGCTTCCAGTCCTTGAGATCGCATACGGCCCTGGTCCACGGCATCATGTCGTTGACATGGGGCTTGCCGTCGGCCGGCCGGCACAGCCGGGTCGACTGCTGGTTGTCGCGCGCGGTCGAGCGGGCCCATACGGTGACCAGCCCGGAATTCTCGATCGTGGCGTTGCAGCCCTCTTTCAGGTAGAAGGCGTGGATGGCGTTACGCTCGAAATAGGCGAGCCATTCGTCAGTCGGGTTCTGGTCCTTGAACCACGTCTTCCAGGCGCCGTCGGAGCCATCGACCGTAACGGACCATCCACCCTCGACACGTTCCTGATGCATTGCGCCACTGTCCCAGTGCATGACCATGTACTTGTTCTGGTCGATGCACTGCGGCTTCGTCAGCGTCATGTAGACTTCCTGGGGATGGTGAAAGTGGAATGGATAAGACGAATCGAACAACTGAACGGTCATCCCGATCTCGGCGCCTACCGGCTCTCCGTCGATGTCCGCGATCCTGAGATTGCCCCACGGCCCCATGACCTCGGCGTAAAGATAACCGCCGCGAAACCGGTCGTTTCGGGCGTTTTCATTGTCGGCATAGAAAGGGATCCAGCCGACAGACGCCCACAGGTTCGGCAAGCCGTTGATGCTGACATCGCGCTTCCAGTGTGCCTGCGTGTCGGTCTTGGAGGCAACGCTGACGAAGTTTCGGTTCAGCTCAAGCCCAGCCTTGCCGATTGCTCCGCCCATTTTCTCATAGTAATCCGTCAGTAACGGCCGATCAATCCACCGACTGACAGCCGATGCGGTCTGAAGTTCTTCGTTCGGCGTGTAGAGGTTCATTTCGGTGTAGTTCTTTTGGGGGTCGAAACACGCCTTGGCTTTTTCAGGTTCGGCGAGAACTGCCTGCACGTGCTTCGTGAGCAGCTCCATATCGCGGTACTTGAGAATGCAGCGCGACTGCTTTTGCCCGGTCGCGGCGTCGAATGTCTGTACTGTGGCCTCGGCAGAATCTTTGCAAACTCCCGTCGGGGTCTTCAGCACGTCGACATAGGCATCCAGATACGCCAGCGTCTCTTTCCAGAACTGATCGACCAACTTCTGCTCATCAACAGAATAAGCGGGATGCGGAACATCGTCCTGACACTTGAACGCTGCCGCCTCAACGTCTGGGGCGCACAGTCCGGCCAGTACAGCAGCGACGACTATAAGAGTCCGCATCCTTGCTCCTCCCCCGGCTGATTGTTCGTTGGATCCGCTGTACGGATCGATGGGCCGTTGCCGGGCTTCGAGAGAAAGCGAACTCCACCTATTTGTCAAACCTATTAATGAATGTGAGAATATTTATAATCCTCTCGCACTCGCGAAGGGATTCGGTTATCAGTGCCAGGAGGATCGGGGTTCGGCTTTGTCCCCATGGCTGGGCCGGCCGAGACACTGAGGGTTGTTGCAGTTCTCGTCGGCACCGGAACCGTTTCGGCGGGAGATGAAATGGCGCTCAAGTATGTACCGCTGGTAACGGACAGTCTCGCCAAACAGATTGCCGAGAGTATCCGCGGCGCCATCGCCGCCGGCACTCTGAAAGCGGATGACAGGCTGCCGACCGAGGAGGAGCTCGCCAGGCGGTTTGAGGTCTCGCGTCCGACAATTCGGGAAGCGCTTAAGCGACTTGCCGCTCAGAACCTGATCCGTTCCCGACGCGGACCGACGGGGGGCACCTTTGTCAATCGCCCCGACCGGGAGGAAGTCGGGTCAATGCTCGCGACAACGTTGGCGCTCCTTGTCGGGCTTGGCGAGTTCGACCTGTCTAACGTTCTCGAAGCGCGCTACGAGCTTGAGGTGGTTTGCGCACGCCTTGCCGCTGAACGGCGCACGGACGCGGAACTGGCGTCCATGGCGGCAGAGATCGAAATCCAGACGGAAGCCGGCATCGGCGACGAAGACTTCTGCGGCTCGGACGTGCGCTTCCATCGGGCTCTCGTCGATGCGACGCATAACCCGGTGATCCAGTTCGTCATGTTTGCGGTGATCGAGGCGCTCCAGCCGATCGAAAACATGGTTGTGTTCCGGTTCCGGGACCGTCAGGCTATCGTTGCTCAACACCGGGAGCTTCTTCGGGCGATCGAAGCCCGGGATGCCGCCGCGGCGGTTTCGGCCGTCAGCGAACAGACGGCGTATCTTCGCGGGGCGTTCGCCGCCGCGCGCGAGAGCCGCCGACAGCGCGAAGACACTTAAACCGCGTCGGAGCCACACGCGATCCATCCGCCGATAACAGGGCGCCATCTGCGTCATCGATCGGCTTTCCCGCCTCGAATGAACCGCTGAAAGGCAGCTTGATCTTTCGATCCAAGGCATATTCCAACTGCGGCGCCGGCGGGCTACGCTCCACCATCCGCGCCGTTGCGAATGCTAACGTTCCGGAGAACCGTCGTGAGTTTCACCATCGTCACACCGGGCAAGGTCCGGGCGAACCGCTCCCAGCTTTCGGTCCCGGCCTCGAACCGGAAGTTCGTCGAGAAGGCGACGCAGAGCGCGGCCGACATCATCATGTTCGACCTTGAGGATTCGGTGCCGGTGGCCGACAAGGCGCGGGCGCGCGCCTCCCTGATCGAGGCGCTGCATGACCTTGACTGGGGCGGGCGGACGCTTTCGGTGCGGATCAACGGCCTCGACACCCCGTTCATGTACCGCGACGTTGTCGATGTCATCGAGCAGGCCGGCGACAGGCTCGATCTGGTCATGGTGCCCAAGGTCGGCACGGCGGCCGACGTCTACGCAGTCGACGTCCTGCTCACCCAGATCGAGACGGCCAAGGGTCGCGACCGGCGGCTCGGTATCGAGGTCCTCATCGAGTCCGCGCAGGGCATGCAGAACGTCGAGGCCATTGCCGGGGCCAGCCGGCGGCTGGAGTCGCTACACTTTGGGTCCGGCGACTTCGCCGCTTCGATCGGCGCCCGGACCATGACCATCGGCGGCCCGCACCCCGGGTACGCGGTGCTCACCGATGCCGATGCGGGCGGCCGGCGCGTCTCCCATTGGAACGATATGTGGCACTACGCCCTCGCGCGCCTCGTCGTCGCCGCACGGGCCCACGGGCTGAGACCGATCGACGGCCCCTATGCCGACTACCGCGACGAGGCGGGATTCCGCGCCGCTGCCATGCGCGCCGCTGTGCTGGGCATGGAGGGTAAATGGGTCATCCACCCGAGCCAGATCGCGCTCGCCAACGAGGTTTTCTCCCCGAGCGCCGATGAGATCGACAAGGCCCGGCGCATCCTCGCCGCCATGGAGCAGGCGGGCGCCGACGGGGTCGGCGCCGTTACCCTGGACGGGCGGATGATCGACATCGCCTCGATCCGTCAGGCGGAAGCTCTGGTGCGCAAGGGCCAAGCCATCGCCGCGAGAGCCGACGGGCGCGCCGGGTAGCGCCCGTCGGAGCGGTATGGTACCAACCATGCCATGCGGACCTTTCTCGACTTCGAAAAGCCGATTGCCGACCTGGAAGGAAAGATCGCCGAGCTCCGCCACCTGAGCAGCACCGGCGAGATCAACATCGCCGAGGAAATCAGCCGCCTCCAGGTCAAGCTCGACGCCTCGCTGAAGCAGGTCTACGGCAAATTGAGCGCCTGGCAGAAGGTCCAGGTCGCGCGTCACTTCGACCGCCCGCACGGCAGCGACTACCTCGCCGGCCTGATCGAGGATTTCGTCATCCTCGCCGGCGACAAGGCTTTTGCCGAGGATCCGGCGATGATCGGCGGCATCGGCCGTTTCCGCGGCCGGGCGGTCATCGTCATCGGCCAGGAGAAGGGTGCCGATACCGAAGACCGCATCCGCCACAGCTTCGGCATGGCCCGGCCGGAGGGCTATCGCAAGGCGCAGCGGCTGATGCGGCTCGCCGACCGCTTCGCCCTGCCGGTGATCGCGCTGGTCGATACGCCGGGCGCCTACCCCGGCGTCGATGCGGAAGCGCGTGGTCAGGCCGAAGCCATCGCCCGGTCGATCGACATCTGTCTCGGCCTCGGCGTGCCCATCGTCTCGGTCGTCATCGGCGAAGGCGGCTCCGGCGGCGCGATCGCGCTCGCCGCCGCCGATCGGGTAATGATGCTGGAGCATGCTGTCTACTCGGTGATTTCGCCGGAAGGCTGCGCCTCGATTTTGTGGCGCGACGGCGAGCAGGCGAAGGCGGCGGCGCAGGCGATGAAGATGACGGCGGAGGATCTCAAGGAACTCGGGGTCATCGACCGGATCGTGGCCGAACCTCTGGGCGGCGCCCACCGCGCGCCCGAGCTGGCGGTGAGCGCGGTCGGCGACGCGCTCGCGGAGGCGCTGGATGAGCTCGCCGATCTCGACGCCGACGCCTTACGGCAGGCGCGCCGGATGAAATTTCTGCGCATGGGAGCGCAACAGGGGGCATAGGCGGTACGCGAGAGGAGCGCCGCGTTCGCCCGGGGTCGCGACAGGGGAGCTGGAAGATCATGCAGGAGCATCCATACGTGCTGGTGACCGGCGGCGCGGGTTACATCGGTAGCCACGTCGTCCTTGCCCTGCGCGAGGCCGGTTGGCGGGTCGTCGTCGTCGACGATTTGTCGACCGGGAAGCGCGAGCTGGTGCCGGACGACGTGCGGCTCATCGAAGGCGATATTGCCGACCGGGCGCTGATCGATGCCGCCCTCGTCCGCCACGATCCCGTCGCGGTGATGCATTTTGCCGGCTCGATCGTGGTCCCCGAGTCGGTCAGCGATCCGCTGCGCTACTACGCCAACAACACCGCCGCCAGCCTGTCGCTGATCACCGCCTGCGTCGCCGCCGGTGTCGATCACTTCATCTTTTCCTCGACCGCGGCCGTCTATGGCGAACCGGCCCGCTCGCCCGTGAACGAGACCGACCAGACTGCGCCGATCAATCCGTACGGCTCGTCGAAGCTGTGCACCGAGTGGATCCTGCGCGACACCGCGGCGGCGACGCCGCTCGACTACGTCGCCCTGCGCTACTTCAACGTTGCCGGCGCCGATCCCGATGGCCGCAGCGGCCAGTCGATGGAGAAGGCGACGCACCTGATCAAGGTCGCTTGCCAGGCCGCGCTCGGTCTGCGCGAAGGGATGGAGGTTTTCGGCGACGACTACCCGACCGCCGACGGCACCTGCGTGCGTGACTACATCCACGTCAGCGATCTGGCCGACGCCCATGTCAGGGCGCTTGACTACCTCGTCGGCGGCGGCGACAGCACCGTGCTCAACTGCGGCTACGGCCACGGCTTCACGGTCCGCGAGGTGCTGGAGACCGTGCGCGCGGTCGCCGAGGGCCGGCTCGAGTGGCGGATCGGCCCCCGCCGCGCCGGCGATCCGCCGGCGCTTGTCTCGGCCAATGCCCGCATTCGCGAAACGCTTGGCTGGCAGCCGCGCTTCGACGACCTCCGCTTCATCGTCGAAACCGCAATGGAGTGGGAGGAGCGCCTGATGGAAAAGCCGCTGTAGCGGCGGAACAGCGGCGTCGGGCGCACGCAGGCGCGTTGCGTTTGCCGGCCGGGCGTAGGCAGAGTGGCGGCAGCGCTCAGGCAAGTGAGGCGCGGGATAAGCGCTTTGAGGTAAAGGCGAAATCATGGACGACGGCACGATCCTCATCGGCAAGGGCGGCGATGGGCCGGTCACCCTCGATCTTCGCCTCGCCAATCGCCATGGCCTGATCGCCGGCGCGACCGGCACCGGCAAAACGGTGACGCTGCAGGTTCTGGCGGAGGGCTTTTCCCGCCATGGCGTGCCGGTCTTCCTCGCGGACGTCAAGGGCGACCTTTCCGGGCTCTGCGCCCCCGCGGTAGCCTCCGAGAAGCTGAACGAGCGCGCGCGCCGCGTCGGCCTCGACGCAATCACGGGTGAAGCGGCGCCGGTAATGTTCTGGGACGTATTCGGCGAAAGCGGTCATCCCGTCCGCACCACGATCTCGGAGATGGGGCCGCTGCTGTTGTCGCGGCTGCTCGATCTCAACGCCACGCAGGAAGGCGTCCTCAACGTCGCCTTCGCCGTCGCCGACGACGATGGCCTCCTGCTCCTCGACCTCAAGGACCTGCGTTCGATGCTGGCCTTCGTCGGCGACAACGCCAGGGAACTGAAGGCGCGCTACGGTAACATCAGCGCGTCGTCGGTCGGCGCGATCCAGCGGCAGCTTCTGGTACTGGAGCGGCAGGGCGCGGAAGCCTTCTTCGGCGAGCCGGCCATCGCCATCAGCGATCTCATTCGCTGCACGCCTCAGGGCCGGGGCTATATCAGCATCCTCGCCGCCGACAAGCTGGTGCAGCGGCCGAGCCTCTATTCGACCTTCCTTCTCTGGCTGCTGTCGGAACTGTTCGAGGAACTCCCTGAGGTCGGCGATCCGGACAAGCCGCGCCTCGTCTTCTTCTTCGACGAGGCGCACCTGCTGTTCGACAATGCGCCGAAGGTTCTGCTCGACAAGATCGAACAGCTCGTCCGCCTGATCCGCTCCAAGGGCGTCGGCGTCTACTTCGTCACCCAGAGCCCGACCGATCTTCCCGACGACGTCCTCGGCCAGCTCGGCAATCGGGTTCAGCATGCGCTGCGTGCCTTCACCGCGAGCGACCAGAAGGCGGTTCGCGCGGCTGCCGGGACGTTCCGGCCCAATCCGGCGTTCAAGACCGAGGACAAGATCACCCAGCTCGGCGTCGGCGAGGCGCTGGTTTCGACCTTGGACGCCAAGGGTACGCCGACGGTCGTGCGCCACACCATCATCCGCCCGCCGGCGTCGAAGATCGGGCCGGCCGAAGGCGAGATCCGGGCGGCGGTCCTGGCAACCAGCCCCTGCGCCAACCATTACGAGCTCGCGATCGACCGCCAGTCGGCTTACGAAGAGCTTGCCGCCCGCGCCGAAAAGGCCGCGCGGGCCAAGGCACAAGAGGAGGCCGCCTCACGGGAGACAGCTTCGACGACGCGCCCGCGAACCAGCCGCAGCCGCCGCCAGCCGGAGGGCATGGCCGAGTCGTTCGCCAAGAACGCCATGCGTTCCGCCGGCCGCCAGCTCGGCACCGCTCTGGCGCGTGGGCTTCTCGGCTCGCTCTTTCGCGGCCGCTGACGCGGGTCCGTCAACCTCCTCGCCCGCTTAAGGCAGCGGCCAGAGAGGCGGCGCCCACGGCGCCGGATCGGTCTGCGTGTTGATCCGCGGAAGCGGCGGGTTCCAGATGCCTTCGACAAGCAGCACCAGGTTGGCCGCCGCCGCATCGCTGCCGCGCAGCGCAGCCGCCCGCCACCACCGCGCGGCAGCCTCATGATCGCGCTCGACGCCGAGGCCAAGCCAGTACTGCCGGCCAAGGTTGATCTGCGCCGGGACATAGCCCTGGTTCGCGGCGCGAAGAGACCACGCGGCCGCTCCTTCCTCATTGCGCAGCGGCGCCGGGCCACTGCCATAGGCGACGGCGAGATTGTGCTGGGCCACAGGGTCTCCGGCATTTGCGGCCGCCTGCCAGCGCTCCCGCTCCCGTAGCAGGTCGGCGACGATCTGCTCGCGTTGCCGCGTCTCGACGTTCGGAATGACGCCAAGAGCGCTTCGGTCCTGCCACACCGCCCCGGTCCGCGCGGCTTCGGCCTGGGCCGCGCCCCCTGCCGCCCCTGCCGCGACACCGACAGCCAGGAGAAACCCGAATCGAAGTCCGGGCAGCCCGGACAGCCAAGAATTTCCCAACCTATGCGCAAACACTGGCAATACCTCCCGCCGACCACATTTGCTTTCAATGTAACACAACTTCAGCGGGAAGTTCAGAACAAAGTTCGTGCGGAGGAAAGCCGGTGGCGCCGCGCCGACCGGAGGCGGGTGATGAGCAGAACGAGCCGTGGGGCGATTTCGCTCAGATGCGGGTCGGCATAAGCACGGTATAGTCGAAATCGAGCACGACCGCGGGGTCGTACTTGCCATCGGCCGACTGATAGGGGAAGTCGTGGCACGGCCGATCCTTCGTCGCGACCGTGCGCAGCCGCAGCGTGCCGATGTCGCGACGCCCCGGCAGCTCCATCTTGTCGAGAACCTCCGACCATGCATAGATCGTGTCGCCGGCGAAGCTCGGCGCGGTGTGCCGGCCGCCGTTGATCGCGGCGATCTTGAAGGCATTCGCGAGGCCGTTGAAGGACAGCGCCCGGGCCAGGCTGATGATGTGGCCGCCGTAGACGATGCGCCGGCCGAACCGGCCGTCCTTCTCGGTGTGCTGGTTGAAGTGGACCTTGGCCGTATTCTGGTACAGCCGGGTCGCCATCATGTGCTCGGCTTCCTCGATGGTCATGCCGTCGACATGGTCGATCTTCTCGCTGATCTCATAGTCGTCCCACAGGAACGGGCTGCCCGCGAGCGCGGTGTTGTAGTCGGTGATGTGGAGCTTGTAGGGAACCGTAAGCTGGCCGACCTCGACCGCGGCGGGGAGATCGGGAACGACCGGCTCGGGCGCCGGCGACGCAGGATTCATTTTGCGGACCATGACCCAGCGGCAGTAATCGAGCACCCTCTCCTGGCGCTGGTTGACGCCGACCGACTGGACGTAGACGACGCCGGTCTTGCCGTCCTTGTTCTCGCGCACACCGATCACGCTGGAGATCGTCGAAACCGTGTCGCCGGGATAGACCGGCTCGCCGAACCGGCCCGAGGCATAACCGAGGTTGGCGACGGCGTTCAGCGAAATGTCAGGGACGGTCTTGCCGAAGACCATGTGAAAGGCGAGCATACTGTCGACGGGGACGCGGTCGAGACCCAGCATGCCGGCGAAAGCAGCCGAGCAGTTCATCGCAAAGCGCGTCCCGTAGAGCGCGATGTACAGCGAGACATCGCCCTCGGTGACGGTGCGCGGCGTCGCGTGCACGATCTCCTGACCGACCTTGAAGTCCTCGAAAAAATTGCCGGGATTGGTCTTCGTGCTCATCCTCATGTCCCCTGTGCTGGTCGCCGGTTCGTGAACGGGTCGGTCGGGCCCGCAGCGTCAGCTGTTCTGGAACTCGTAGGCGGCCGCCAGTTCGGGATCCTTCCTCGCCACCAGTTTGGCCAGATCGACGATGACCTTCGCCTGCTTCCAGGTCGCGTCGTCCTGCATTTTGCCGTCGATCATGGCAACGCCCGAACCGTCGGGCATGGCCGCCAGGATCTTCTTGGCGAACAGCACCTCGTCGACGTCGGGGCTGAACACCCGCTTGGCGATGGCGATCTGGTTCGGCGCCAGCGTCCAGGCGCCCGTGCAGCCCATGAGGAAGGCGTTGCGGAACTGCGCCTCGCAGGCGGCTTCGTCCTTGATGTCGCCGAAAGGTCCATAGAATGCCCTAATTCCCGCGGAGCAGCAGGCATCGACCATTCTCGCGACCGTGTAGTGCCACAGATCCTGCTGCGAGAAGGCGCGGTTCGGCTTGTCGGGATCGGGATCGGCAAGAACGCCATAGAACGGATGGCCGCCGCCGACCCGCGTCGTCTTCATCCCGCGCGAGGCGGCAAGATCGGCCGGCCCGAGACTGAGACCGTGCATTCTCGGGCTTGCGGCCGCGATCTCGGCGACGTTCTTGACGCCCTGAGCGGTTTCCAGCAGGGCATGGACGAGGATAGGCTTGTTGATCTCGTGGCGAGCCTCGAGCAGCGCCAGGTACTGGTCGACGAAGTGGATGTCCCACGGACCTTCGACCTTGGGGATCATGATGACGTCGAGCTTGTTGCCGATGGCGCCGACGATCTCGCTCATGTCGTCGAGAAACCACGGGCTGTTCAGCGCGTTGACCCGGGTCCACAGGCCGGTGTCGCCGAAGTCGGTGGCGCCGGCGACCTCGATGAACCCCGCCCGCGCCGCCTCCTTGGCCTCCGCCGGGATGGCATCTTCGAGATTGCCGAGCAGAACGTCGACCTGTTTGGCCATGTCCGGCACCCGCGCACGGATCTTCTCCAGATGCGGCGGAAAGAAATGGATCATCCGCTCCGGCCGGACAGGGAGCTCGCGCATCGGCTGCGGCGCCCCGATCGCCAACGGCTTGTAGAACTGGACCGGTAATTTCATGGGTTCCCTCCCGAGTTTTCTTCGCAGTTGCACAACGTCCCGGCAGGCCCTACGAGGTACACCGAAGCGCGCCGGAGGTCAAACACTTGGACCGGGAAACCAGCCGCAATCCCACTCCAAACGGCGAGCCGCGATTGGCCTAACCTGCGATAAGCCGAGGCGGCCCGGCCCGAACTACGCTGAATGCTCCGCAGAGCGTTGGGGTTGGAGGCGCATCGTGAGGCCGACAGGCCGTCGCGAGTCTATTATTAAGTGTTACTGTGCCATCACTGTCAACCAGTGGATCCTGGTGGTCTCTTCTCCATCTTCCTTTCCGGGCTACTTGCCTACTTCGGCCATTGCACGCGCAATATTTCGTGGTAGAATTACGTCTTGAAAAAATAAACTGCCGACTCGCGCCTCTGAGGGAGGCCGCCGCGCTAACAGTGCGGGATCGAGCTTCCAACGACGCCGGGTGCCGGCGGCTGGAAGGGTGAGAGAATGGCATCGACACAGACGACGGATCGGGACCGGTGGGCGTCCGTGCTGCAACAGCATTTCGGATCATCGAGGCGCGGGCTTCACCTCGGCGAGCTGCATGAAACCGATTGGCACACCATCGTTGCCGAACTGGTGGACATCGAGGGAAACGTATTTCTGGTCGCGGAAGTCGATCCCGATACGGAAGCGCTCCTGCGCTGCCGGCGGCCGAGCGGGCCGATGGTGCGGCGGAACTAGAGTATCCTGCTTTCGGATGGAATCATTCGAAAGCAGAAGTTGATTACAAGAAGATCGAGCATCATCTGCGTCCATCCGGGCGCATGATGCTTTAGACTTGGCGATATGCTTGCGGAAAAAGAACGTGAGCTTGTCGAACAGGATCAGGTTGACCCGGTCGTACAAGTCCACGTGTCCGGCTTCCGGTCACGAAGGCGACCTTGCCGGTGAGCTGGCGATCATTCTGGCTCATGACTTCACTCCTGTCCGGTTGCTGCGTCGGTGGGGGGCCGGTCAGGGCCGGATCAGGACCTTGAGCGCCTCCCGCTTGTCCATGGCACGGTAGCCGTCGGCAACCTCATCGAGACCGAGGGTGCGGTCGAACACGCGACCGGGCTCGATGCGGCCTTCCAGCACATCGGAGAGAAGCTCATCAATGTATGCCCTCACGGGCGCAGGGCCGCCTGCAACGATCACGTTGCCGTAGAACATCTGCTGGGCGTTTGGCAGCACGTCATAGTGCGGAACTCCCACCCGGCCAATCGCCCCGCCCGGCCGAACGATGATCGAGCCCGGCACGGCGGAAGCTGCGATACTTAGCGATCGCAAGGAAGTAGGTGAAATCCGCCAAGTCTGAGCGGCCGAATTGCATACGCAGACTTTGACGCTGGAGACGCTTATTGGCAACTGCGATGAGATCGATTCATCGCGCGGGTGTCACCGCATCAAGCGCTTCACTGGCCACACGAGAGCCATCTAGGTCGCACTGATGGGCAGCCACATCAGGGCCTCGTCGGCAAAATGCTGACCTCGTCGAACCGAACATGGTTCGATGCCATACACCCTGAAGCCATGGCGCTCGTAGAAACGGCGGGCGCGCCCATTGTCGGCCATGATCGTGAGCTGCACCAGACGGACGACAGCGGAAGCGTGATCGAGAAGCGACGCCAGGATCAGATCGGCCGCGCCGCTTCCGCGAACATCGGGCGCGACATACATTCCCCAGATCAAACCCTTATGATCAAGTTTCTCGCCTTGGAAGCGGGTGAAGCCGCCAACACCGAAGAGCCGACCGCCACGCTCGATAGCGACAACGCGGTCCCGCTCCAGTCGTTGGGACCAGGCGGGCACTCCCAATTCCGCGTCATCTGCCGAACTCACACGGAAGCAGTGCGGGTCACAATCGAGCGCGGCTTTTCGCAGGGCCAGGAACCGCTCGCCGTCGACGCGGCGGAGACGGACCACGGTCATGGTTGAACAGGACTCGCGTGCGGATTGCCGCCCAGGGGATAAAGCCGGGTGACATGGCCCATCTTGCGGCCCGGCGCCGTACCGACTTTGCCATAGATATGAAGGGCGGTGTCCGCCTGACGCGACATATCCGCCCATTCGTCGACGGCATCGCCCAGCAGGTTGTCCATCAGCGCGTCGGAATGGCGCGCGAGCGAGCCAAGCGGCCAGCCGCAAATGGCGCGGATGTGCTGCTCGAACTGGCTGACGACGCACGCGTCGAGGGTCCAGTGTCCGGAGTTGTGCACGCGCGGCGCCATCTCGTTGACGAACAGGCGCGGCCCGGCGCCGCTCAGTTCGAGGAACATTTCCACACCCATGACGCCGACATAGTCGAGCCGTTCGGCGATGCAGAGCGCGATCGCCTTGGCGGCATCGGCAAGCTCCACCGAAACGCCGGCCGGCACAATCGAGCGGGCGAGAATATGGTTTTCATGGATGTTCCAGACCGGCTCGTAACAGCGCGCCGCACCGTCGGCGCCGCGGGCGACGATCACCGAGATCTCGCGCTCGAACGACACGAATCCCTCAATGATGACGCCGTCGCCGCCAAGCGCGGCCAGGGCCTCGGTCGCCTGCGCGGCGTCGGCGACGAAGGCCTGGCCCTTGCCGTCATAGCCGAACCGGCGGGTCTTGATCACCGCCGGCAGACCGACGGCGGCGAGAGCGGCGGGAAGCTCGGCAACGCTGTCGATGGCCCCAAACGGCGCCGTGGCAATGCCGGCGTCGAGCAGAAACGTCTTTTCGCGCAGCCGATCCTGGGCTACCGCCAGCGCCACCGGCGGCGGCCAGACCGGGACATGGGCGGCAAGAAACCGGGCGGTGGCCTCCGGCACGTTCTCGAACTCGTAGGTCACGACATCCACGGCGGCGGCGAACGCTGCCAAGCTCGCCTCGTCGTCGTATGGCGCGCCGCTGCAGGCGGCGGCAACATCGGCGGCCGGCCGGTCGGCATCGGGACAGTAAACATGGCTGCGAAAGCCGAGGCGCGCGGCGGCCATGGTCAGCATTCGGCCGAGCTGCCCGCCGCCGAGAATGCCGATGGTCCCGCCCGGCGGTAGCGGCCGAACGGTCCGCGGCCTTTTACTCATCGGCGGGCGCCTCGCCCACGTCCGCCGTCTGCCGGGCGCGCCAGTCCTCCAGTCGCTGCGCCAGCGCCGCATCGGCCAGCGCGAGAACGGCGGCAGCGAGCAGCGCGGCGTTGATCGCCCCGGCCTTGCCGATGGCGAGCGTGCCGACGGGAACGCCGGCCGGCATCTGGACGATGGACAAGAGGCTGTCGCGGCCGTGGAGCGCGGCCGTCTCCACCGGCACCCCGAACACCGGCAAGGGCGTCAGGGCCGCGGTCATGCCCGGCAGATGCGCCGCGCCGCCGGCGCCGGCGATCACCACCTTCAGACCCCGCGCCTTCGCGCCGCTGGCGTAGGCGAACAGCCGCTCCGGCGTGCGGTGGGCCGAGACGATCCGCGCCTCGTGCGCAATCGCGAGGGCGTCCAGCGTGGCTGCCGCATGGCGCATCGTCCGCCAGTCGGACTGACTGCCCATGATGATCCCGACGTCGACAGGCGCTACAGCCATACCTTGCTTTGCTCCGCTGGATATCGATGAAGGGCGGAACATACTTGGCCGCGGAGCCGGAGAAAACCGTCATGTCGCGTGGTGCGGCGTCAGAAAAAGGAGCGGGGCCGCTTGGGGCCCCGCTGCGCCGTACCAGCCAAAATGACGCCTGGCCCAGATCAACCTGCTTTCGGACGGACTCATCCGAAAGCAGAAAGTTTGATCGGTTACGCGATGCTCTAAGCCTGCGGGCGCTGCTCGATCAGGTCGCTGACTACGGTCGGATCCGCCAGCGTCGAGGTGTCGCCCAGACTGCCGACATCGTTCTCGGCGATCTTGCGCAGGATCCGGCGCATGATCTTGCCCGAACGGGTCTTCGGCAGACCCGGCGCCCATTGAATGACGTCCGGCGAAGCGATCGGCCCGATCTCCGTCCGCACCCACTGGACCAGCTCCTTGCGCAGCGCCTCCGACGGCTGAATGCCGGCGTTGAGCGTCACGTAGGCGTAGATGCCCTGGCCCTTGATGTCGTGGGGGAAGCCGACGACGGCCGCTTCGGCCACCTTCGCGTGGGCGACCAGCGCGCTCTCGACCTCGGCGGTGCCGAGGCGGTGACCGGAAACGTTGATCACGTCGTCGACCCGGCCGGTAATCCAGTAGTAGCCGTCTTCGTCCCGGCGGCAGCCGTCACCGGTGAAGTACATCCCGGTGTAGGTCGAAAAGTACGTCTGGATGAAGCGGTCGTGATCGCGGAAGACGGTGCGCATCATTCCCGGCCAGGCATCGGTGATGCACAGGTTGCCGGAGCCGGCGCCTTCGAGCGCGACACCATCGGCATCGACGATCTGCGGCTGGACGCCGAAGAACGGCAGGGTCGCCGAGCCCGGCTTGAGCGCGATCGCACCCGGCAACGGAGTAATCATGATGCCGCCGGTCTCGGTCTGCCACCAGGTGTCGACGATCGGGCAGCGCTGTTCGCCGACGATCTTGAAGTACCAGTTCCATGCCTCGGGATTGATCGGCTCGCCGACCGTGCCGAGGAT
>JBBSCD010000034.1:0-21791 GCA_038250645.1 Rhodospirillales bacterium | reverse complement strand
GGTGCTGTCGTGCGGCGATATCATCATGGACCTGGCGACGCATCGGATCACCCGCGGCGGGCGGTCGATCCATCTCGGGCCGACAGAGTTCCGGCTCCTGCGCCTGTTCATGGAAAAGCCGGAACGGGTGTTTTCCCGTGAGCAGCTTCTGGACAAGGTCTGGGGCCGCGACATCCATGTCGAACTGCGGACCGTCGACGTGCACATTCGAAGGCTGCGCAAGGCCCTGGGCGAGCATGGCGACGAGGATGTGATCCGCACCGTGCGCGGCGCCGGCTACGCGCTCAACGGCAACCACGCCTGAACGCCGCCCCTGGACCGCCACGCCGCGAGCCGCGGCTCGTGATGACGATAACTGGTTGACATATTTTATTTAATCTTATTGGCGTGGCGGCGCCGCCGCCGCGGCGACCCATCGGCGGCCGAGACGGCTGAACTTGGCGCGCAGAACTGGCGCGTCTTCTTCTGCACGACGGCGCCGGTCCAACACGGGTTGCCCCTGCACCCCGTGAGCGCTTAAGGTCCGCCCCGCTTTCCCCAACGAGGCGACGCAGGATCCGGCATGGCGGAGACACGGCGGCGACGGCAGGTCGCGCTCATCTGGTTGTGTGCACTGGCGGTCATGGTCGGCTGCGTCGCCGGCATCGGCGCCGTGCTGTTTCGCGCGCTAATCTCCTTCATCCACAACCTGTTTTTTAACGGCACGCTGTCGACTGTCTACGACGCCAACGTCCTGACGCCGCCGAGTCCTTTCGGTCCGCTGATCATCCTCGCCCCGGTCATCGGCGGGATGGGCGTCGTCTTCCTGGTCAAGCACTTCGCGCCCGAAGCTCGCGGCCATGGCGTGCCCGAGATCATGGATGCGATCTACTACAAGGAGGGACACATCCGCCCGATGGTCGCGGCGACGAAGTCGCTGGCTTCGGCCCTGGCCATCGGCAGCGGTGCGTCGGTCGGGCGCGAGGGGCCGATTGCGCAGATCGGCGCATCGTTCGGCTCGACCATCAGCTTCGTCACCGGCCTGATCGCCTGGCAACGGATCACCCTCGTTGCCGCCGGGGCCGGCGCCGGCATCGCCGCCACCTTCAACACGCCGCTCGGCGGCGTGCTCTTCGCCATCGAGCTGCTGATGCCCGAGGTCAGCCCGCGGACCTTTCTTCCCGTGGTTCTGGCTACCGGAGCCGCGACCTATATCGGCCGCTTCGCCTTCGGCCTGTCGCCAGCATTCGCCGTGCCCGTCGCCATCGACATCCAGGTGGGGCCGTCAACCGTCGAGACGGTACTGGCGGTGGTCGTTCTTGGCGTGCTCTGCGGCTTGGCTTCGTGGGCGTTCATCCGCACGCTTGCCTGGTTGGAGGATCTCTTCCCGAGTTTGCCCGGCAACGACTACAGCCGTCATGCCATCGGCATGCTCCTGCTCGGCGTGATCATGTACGGCCTGATGCTGACCACCGGCCACTACCACGTTGACGGTGTTGGCTACGGCACGATCCAGGCCATTCTCCAGGGCCAGCTTGTCTCGACCGGGCTGCTGACCGTCCTGTTCGTGGCTAAGCTTCTGGCGACGTCGCTAACCCTGGGCTCCGGCTCGTCGGGCGGAATCTTTTCGCCGTCTCTGTTCATGGGCGCCACCCTTGGCGGGGCGTTCGGTTCGCTCCTGCTCTTGATCTGGCCGGAGTTCCAGTTTCATCCCGCCGACTTCGCCATGGTCGCCATGGGCGGCGTGGTCGCCGGGGCGACCGGGGCGACGATGACCGCGATCATCATGATGTTCGAGATGACGCGGGATTATCACATCGTCCTGCCGCTGATCATCGCAGTCGCCATATCCGTCGGCATCCGCCGCATGCTGTCGGACGAAAACATCTATACGATCAAGCTCGCCGGGCGCGGCCACACGGTGCCAAAGGAACGCCACAGCAACATGTACCTGGTCCGTCACGCCGGCGATGTGATGGACAGGAACGTGGTCGTCGTTCCAGCCGATACGCCGGTCACCGCCGCCAAGGCGGCGCTCGACGAGGATGCCAAGGTCATGGTCCTCGAGCGGCGCGGTCGGATCATGGGCGTTGTCCATCCGGCTGAACTGGCCGCGGCGGAAGAAGATCTGGGCGCGCCGCCGGAGCCGACCCTGGAGGGGATCGCCGAGCGAAGGGTCCTGATCGCGCGCGAGGACGAGATCCTGCACAATGTCCTGACCCGGATGGCGCGGCGCCGCAGCGACACCATTCTGGTCGTCGCCAGGACCCATCGGATCCCCCGGGCGGCGGACGTTCGCGGCATCCTCGGCCGCGAGCAGATCGGCGCGTGCATTCTCGAACACTACGTAAAAAGCTCGTAGCCAGTGGGTGTTCGCTTTTTCCACAACAAGTGGTGCGGCGCTCGTCAGCAGCAACTATACTAAGTGTATGAACAATTTTTCCGAGTTTGCCGCCACTCCGCCGTCTGGCGCTTCTGATCCCGTGCCGGCGCCGGTGCCCGCCTATCTCGCCCAGCTCAACGACATGCAGCTCCGGGCGGTCGAGGCGATCGAGGGACCGGTGCTGGTCCTCGCCGGCGCCGGCACCGGCAAGACCCGCGTTCTCACCACCCGGCTCGCCCACGTGCTCTCGTCGGGCCATGCCCGGCCATGGCAGGTGCTCGCCGTTACCTTCACCAACAAGGCGGCGCGGGAGATGCGCGAGCGGGTTGGGAGCCTGCTGGGCTGCTCGGTCGAAGGCTGGTGGGTCGGTACGTTCCACGCCATCGCCGCCAGGATGTTGCGCGCCCACGCCGAGCGGATCGGGCTCCGGGCGAACTTCACCATTCTCGACGCCGACGACCAGCAGCGGCTGATCAAGCAGCTCCTCGACGCCCGCCGGATCGACACCAAGAAAACCCCGCCGCGGCTGATCCTGTCGCTGATCCAGCGGTGGAAGGACCGTGGCCTCGTTCCCGACAAGGTGACCGCCGCCGAGGGCGCGGATGCCGCCGACGGCCTCGCGCTGGCGCTCTACGGCGAGTATCAGGAGCGGCTGCGGGTGCTGAACGCCTGCGACTTCGGCGATCTGCTGCTGCACACGCTGTCGCTGTTCACCGCCGAGGCGGACGTTCTCGAGCGCTACCAGCGCCAGTTCCGCTACATCCTCGTCGACGAGTATCAGGACACCAACGTCGCCCAGTACCTCTGGCTGCGCGCGCTGGCGCGGACCCACCGCAACATCTGCTGCGTCGGCGACGACGACCAGTCGATCTACTCCTGGCGAGGCGCCGAGGTCGGCAACATTCTCCGCTTCGAGCGCGACTTCCCCGGCGCGACAGTGATCCGGCTGGAGTGTAATTACCGCTCGACGCCGCACATCCTCGCTGCCGCGTCCGGGCTGATCGCCCACAACCGCGGCCGGCTAGGCAAGACCCTGTGGACCCAGCTCGGCGAGGGCGAGAAGGTCACCGTGCGCGGAGTCTGGGATGGCGAGGACGAAGCGCGGACGGTCTGCTGCGAGGTCGAGGCGCTGCAGGCGAAGGGGCATGCGCTCAGCCGGATGGCGGTGCTGGTCCGCGCCGGCTTCCAGACCCGTGAGTTCGAGGAACGGCTGATCGTCACCGGCATTCCCTACCGGATCGTCGGCGGCGCCCGGTTCTACGAGCGCCCAGAGAGTCGCGACGCCGTCGCCTCCCTCCGCGTCATCGTCCAGGAGGACGATGACCACGCCGTCGAGCGGATCGTCAACGTGCCGCAGCGCGGCCACGGCGCGGCGGCGCTGCGCGCCATGCACGTGCTCGCCGGGCCAATGGGACTGTCGCTCGGCGCCGCCGCCGCCCGGCTGGTGCAGACAGACGAGCTCAAGCCGCAAGCCCGCCGGGCCTTGTGCGGGCTTCTCGACGATCTCGGCCGCTGGCGTGCGTCGCTGGCGACGCAGCCGCCGCCCGATCTGGTCCGGACGATCCTCGACGAATCCGGCTATACGGCCATGTGGCAGGCGGACCGCAGCCCCGAAGCAGGCGGGCGGCTGGAAAATCTCAAGGAGCTGGTCGCCGCCATCGCCGAATTTGACGGCATCGCTGGGTTCCTCGAGCACGTCAGCCTGGTCATGGACAACGATGAGGCCGCGGGCGACGACAAGCTCAGCGTCATGACCTTGCACGCGGCCAAGGGGCTCGAGTTCGACACCGTGTTCCTGCCCGGGTGGGAGGAGGGTGTCTTTCCCAACCAGCGCTCGCTCGATGAGGGCGGCACCGCCGCGCTCGAGGAGGAGCGGCGGTTGGCCTATGTCGGCCTGACCCGGGCGCGGCAGCGGGCCATCGTCTTCCATGCGGCCAACCGCATGGTCTTCGGCTACTGGCAGAACGCCATGGCCTCGCGCTTCATCGCCGAACTGCCGCGCGACGCGACGGACTATGTCGCCGCGCCGGGCCTGTTCGGAGCGCGAACTCCTTTTCTCGACGCACCGGACGAGGCGGAGCGGTTCTCGGGTCCGGCGACGATGCCGTCGCCGGGTGCGGCAAGACGGACCCCGCCGCTGTTGGACGGCGTCGCCTACAAGGTCCAGACAAGGGCGGAGCCGAAAAGCACATTCTCCGCCGGTCAGCGGATCTTTCACCAGAAGTTCGGCTACGGCCGGATCCTCGATGTCAGCGGCGACAAGCTGCAGATCGCCTTCGACAAGGCCGGAACCAAGACCGTCATTCACAGCTTCGTCGAACCCGCCTGAGCGATGCTGACGCGGATCGCGTTACAGGTGCCGGCTGCCGCCGCCGAGGCCTTCGAGGCGGCTCTGGCGCAGGTTGCGCCGACGGTCTCGTGTGTCGATGCGGCGCCTGGATTCGTCCGCCTGGAGGCATTGGCGGAGACTGCGCCGGATCCGTCCGCGCTCGATCTCGTCCTGTCGCTCGCCGCCGCGGCCACCGACGCCGGCGTACCGGAAGTGGCAATCGACGAGCCCACCGACCGGGATTGGGTGGCCGCCAGCCGCGCGGGCTTTCCGCCACTTCGCCTTGGCCGCTTTCTCATCCACGCCAATGACGATCCCGACCCGCTGCCGCCGGACGCCATCGGCCTTGCCATCGATGCCGGTCTCGCCTTCGGCTCCGGTCGCCACGGCTCGACCGCCGGCTGCCTGCTGGCGCTGGATGGGATGCGCCGCCGGCGCTTCCGCAACGCGCTCGATATCGGCTGCGGCTCGGGGGTACTGGCGCTGGCCATGGCGCGAAGCTGGCGGAGCCCCGTTCTTGCCTGCGACATCGATCCGGCCGCGGTGGCGGTGTGCCGCGACAACGCGCGAGCCAACCAGGTCGCGCCGCGGGTGCGAGCGGTCGTCGCGAACGGCTGCCGGGCCAGCGCAATCGCCGCCGCCGCGCCGTTCGATCTCGTAAGCGCCAACATCCTCGCGGTGCCGCTGCGGCGCATGGCCGGCGAAATCGTCGCCGTACTCTCCCCCGGCGGACGGCTGGTGCTGTCCGGTTTTATCGCCGCCGAGGCCGACGCGGTGCTGGCGGCTTACCACGCCCGCGGCCTGCGTCTGGTCCGCAGGATCTCCGTCGACGGCTGGGTGACGCTGACTTTGGCGTGCCGTGGCTATGCTAAAGCGAGTGCTCCTACTGACGCTCGCGCGGAGAGTGCTTTTTGTTCAGCGCATGGCTCTCGGGCGCGGTATCCTGCGGCTTAGTCTTTCGCGGGACCGACAAGGCGAAGGAGATACGGATCATGGCCGACGCTTCGCGGACTCGCATTCATCCGGCTGTGCACGACCTGCGCGATCGACTTGCCAGAGGCGAACTCGGCCGCCGCGACTTCCTCGCCGCCGCGACCCGGCTGGGATTGAGCGCCGGCGCGGCGGTGGCCATGGCCGCCGTCGCGCCTGTCCGCCGGCGCGCGGCGGCGGCGGAATCCGCGGCGTCGGGCGAGGCGCCCAAATTCGGCGGAACCCTGCGCTGCTCGATGAACGTCAAGGAGATCACCGATCCCGCCACTTACGACTGGTCGGAAAAGTCTAACGTCGCCCGCCACATGGTCGAGCCGCTGGTCCGCATCAACAACGAGAACATCGCCGAGCCGTATCTCGCCGAGCGCTGGGAGGCCTCCGACGACCTCAAGACCTGGACTTTCTACCTCCGCCCGGGTGTGCGTTGGTCCAACGGCGATGCCTTCGGCGCCGACGATGTGGTCTATAACGTCGAACGCTGGCTCGATCCGAAGACGGGCTCGTCGAACCTCAGCCGCTTCAGCGCAATGACCTCGACCGTGGACGCCGGAATGGTCGACGCCGAGGGCAAGCCGGTGCTGAAGACGAGCGGGTCGGCGGGCGCTGTCGAGAAGGTTGACGACCGCACCGTTCGCTTCCACCTCAACCATCCGGATGTCACCATTCCCGAGAGCCTGGCCGACTACCCGGCGCTTATCGTCCACCGCAACTTCGCCGAGAACGGCGGCGATCTGGCGAAGAACCCGGTCGGTACCGGTCCCTTCCTGCTCAAGGAGATTGCGGTCGGGGAGAAGGCGGTCCTCGTCAAGCGGACGGATGCCCCATGGTGGGGCGGCGACGTCTACCTCGACGGCATCGTCTACATCGACCACGGCGCCGACGCGGCGGCGCAGATCGCGGCACTGGTTTCGGACCAGGCCGACACCAACCTGCGCACCTCGGTCGAGCAGGTCGATACCATCCGCGCGATCCCGACCCTGCGGCTGCTGGAGGCGGCGACCGCCAGCACCGGGCTTGCGCGCATGAAGGTTACCGTCAAGCCCTTCGACGATCTCCGCGTGCGCCGCGCGATCCAGGCCTGCGTCGATCACGAACGCTGGCTGGAGCTCACCTATCGCGGCTTTGGCGGGGTGGGCGAGGACCACCACGTTTCGCCGATCCACCCGGAGTACGCCGAGCTGCCCCGGCTCAAGCAGGACTACGCGCTGGCCAAGAAGCTGCTCGCCGATGCCGGTCACGGCGACGGCCTGCGGCTCTCGATCGACTGCTCGGCGACCCCGACCTTCGAGCAGAACGCCTGCAAGGCCCTGTCCGAGATGTGCCGGCCGGCGGGCATCACCATCGCCATCAACGTCCTGCCCGGCGGCACCTACTGGGATCGCTGGCTGACGACGCCGTTCGGCTTCACCTCGTGGGCGCACCGACCGCTCGGCATCCAGTCGCTCAATCTTGCCTATCGCACCGGTGCGCCGTGGAACGAGACCTCGTACTCGAATCCCGACTTCGACAAATTGCTCGACGAGGCCGGCACCATCCTCGACCCGGACAAGCGGCGCGTGGTCATGGCCAAGCTCGAGGCCATCCTCCAGGGCGACGCGATCATTCCCCAGGCGCTGTGGCGGTCGATCTTCGTTGTCGCCAACCAGCGGGTGCACAATCTCCACGCCCATCCGGCCGAGGAGCACTATTACAACAAGGTCTGGCTGGCGTAGGGCACTCTGTTCTTGAGGTGGACAGCACGCGTCATTGCGAGGAGGCGGAGCCGACGAAGCAATCCAAACTTCTTTTCTTTTGAATCGCCGCACTTCTTGCAAGGAGCGCGATGACGATGAACCACTGGTTGCCGGGGGCACTTTGAGCCGAAGGGTAAGCGCATGGTGATCTTCATCCTGAAGCGCCTCGCGCTGATGGCGCTGACCATGCTCGTCGTTTCGGCTTTGCTGTTCCTGCTGCTCGAACTGACCCCCGGCAGCGTCGCGACCAAGGTTCTCGGCCCCTACGCGACGCCGGAGCAGAAGCAGCTCTGGCTGGCGGCGAACGGCTACCTCGAGCCGGTGTGGAGCCGCTACATCGGCTGGCTCGGCCGCTTCATTAGCGGCGATTTCGGCCAGTCCATCCGCTTCAAGGTGCCGGTCGCCGATGTGCTGTGGCCGCGGCTTTGGAGCACGGCGATTCTCGGCTTCTGGACATTCGCGATCATGATCCCGCTGTCACTGGCGCTGGGCGTTCTGGCCGGGATGGGTGAGGGCGCCGGGCTCGATCGCACCATCTCGGTCACCAGCATCGTCACGACCTCGATCCCCGAATTCGCCAGCGCGGTCCTGCTCTCTGCGATCTTCGTCTTCTGGCTCGGCCTGCTGCCGGGAACGAGCCCGATGACCAGCGGCTTCGACTGGCGTCAGCTCGTTCTGCCGGTGCTGGTCCTCGTCCTCTACGACTTCGGCTACGTCACGCGCATGACCCGCGCGGCCATGGCAGAAGTGATGACCATGCCGTACATCCGCACGGCCGAGCTCAAAGGCCTGCCGCGCCGCCAGGTGATCGTCCGCCACGCCCTGCGCAACGCGCTGATCGCGCCGTTCACGGTGATCACGCTGCAGATCAACTGGCTGCTGTCGGGCGTGATCGTCGTCGAGTACTTCTTCGCCTACAAGGGCTTCGGCGCGCTGCTGCTCGAAGCGTCGCTCAACCAGGACATCTTCCTGATCGAGGCCTGCGCCATGATCGCCGTCTTCGTCGCAGCGGCGACACAGACGGTGGCCGACATCGGCTACACCGTGCTCAACCCGAGGATCCGCTTCGCATGATGGAGCAGCCGTGAGCCGCCCGGGCGAGACGACGGGCGAGACAACGGGCGAGACCGCAAGCCCGGCGGCATCGCTGCCGGGGACGCTGCGCCGGGCGGTCGGCTCGTTCGCGCTGCTTGCCGAGAGCCCCGTCGCCATGGTCGGCGCAGGGCTGGTGGCGTTCTGGATCGTCGTCGCCATCCTTGCCCCTTGGCTGGCGCCATTCGAGCCGAACGCGACGCTGCAACCCTTCGCGAAGCCCGGCGCCGCCTACGCCGCCGCCGGCGGCACCTTCTGGCTCGGCACCGATCAGCTCGGCCGCGACATCCTCTCGCGCCTGATCTGGGGATCGCGCACGGTCCTCCTCTACGCCCCGGCCGCGACCGCGATCGCCTACGCCATAGGGATCGGCATGGGCCTCGCCGCCGGCTACTTCCGCGGCTGGGCCGACGAGCTGCTGTCGTTCCTCGCTAACGTGATCCTCTCGTTCCCCGTGCTGGTCCTCTACATCCTCATCATTACAACCATCGGCGCCTCGGGGCTGAACATCATCATCGCCATCACGTTCGCCAGTGCACCCGGGATCATGAGGATCGTCCGCGGTCTGGTGCTCGATCTGCGCAACCGCGAGTACGTCGCCGCCGCGCGAACCCGCGGCGAGTCGGCGTGGTACATCATGCTGGTCGAGATCCTGCCCAACGCCCGCGGCCCGCTGATCGTCGATGCCTGCCTGCGTCTCGGCTACGTCGTCATCACCATCGGCGTGCTCGGCTTCCTCGGCCTCGGCCTGCCGCCGCCCGACCCCGATTGGGGCAGTATGATCAATGAGGCGCGGCCGGTGGCGCTGGCCTTTCCGCACATGACCATCTTTCCCTGCATCGCCATCAGCTCGCTGATCCTCGGCTTCAATCTGCTCGCCGATGGCCTGCGCGAAATCTCGCTCAGGGACTGATGACCGACGAAACCGCCGGAACGCCTCTACTCGAAATCGACCGGCTGGCGGTCAGCTACGCCAGCCGCGGCGGCGCCATCCCGGCGGTGGTCGACCTCTCGCTCAGCATTGCCGCCGGCGAGAGCGTCGGCCTCGTCGGCGAGTCCGGCTGCGGCAAGTCGACCGTGGCGATGGCGATCCTGCGCGCGTTGGGGCGCAACGGCGCGATCGTCGGCGGCAGCGTTCGCTTTCGCGGCCGGAACCTGGCCGAGCTCGACAACGCCGGCCTGCGTGCCTTGCGCGGCGGCGAGATCGCGATGGTCTATCAGGAGCCGATGGCGGCGCTCAACCCGAGCCTGACGGTCGCGACCCAGCTCGCCGAAGTGCCGATGGTCCACGCCGGCGTCGGCAAGAGCGAAGCGCTACGGCGGGCCGCAACAATGCTGGGCCAGGTCGGCATCGGCGAGCCCGGTCGCGTGCTTGGCGCCTATCCGCATCAGCTCTCCGGCGGCCAGCAGCAGCGGGTGGTGATCGCCATGGCGCTGCTCGGCGATCCGGCGCTGCTGCTGCTGGACGAGCCGACGACGGCGCTGGATGTCACCGTCGAGGCCGGCATCGTCAAGCTGATCGCCGAGATCGGCCGCCGGTTCGGCACCGCCCAGCTCTACATCTCGCACAATCTCGGCCTGATCCTCGAGACCTGCTCGCGCGTCTTGGTGATGTACGCCGGCCAGATCGTCGAGGAGGGCCCGGCCGAGGCCCTGTTCCGCCGGCCGCGTCATCCCTACACGCAAGGCCTGATCGCCTGTATTCCCCTGCCGACCAACGACAAGAACGCGAGGCCCCTGGCGCCTATTCCTGGGCAGTTGCCGCCGCCCCGCAACCGGCCCGCGGGCTGCGTCTTCGCCCCGCGCTGCGCTCACGCCAAGCCGGGGCTGTGCGATGTGGGCCCGATCGCGATGGAACCGGCAGATGCGCCGAAGCGGCAGGTGCGCTGCGTACGCTGGCGCGAGATCGCGGCGGCCGATGTCGCCGTCGAGGCGCGGCCGGCGCGGACGCCAGTTGCGATCGGCGAGGAGGTGCTCCGGGTCACCGCCCTGCAGAAGCATTACCCGGTCGGCGAGGCCGGCATCGGCGCGCTGATCTCGGGGGAGGGCGTACGCACCGTCAAGGCGAACGAGGCGCTGCAGTTCTCCGCCCGCCACCGCGAAACCGTCGCCATCGTCGGCGAGTCCGGCTGCGGCAAGTCGACCTTCGCCAAGGTCCTGCTCGGCCTCGAGACGGCAACCGGCGGCGCGCTTCACTTCGCGGGCGACGAAATCAGCCGCACGCCGGTGGGCTCGCGCACGGCCGCGCAGGTCGGCGCGCTGCAGATGGTGTTCCAGAACCCCGACGAGACGCTCAACCCCAGCCACAGCATCGGCGCCCAGATCGCCCGGGTGGTGCGCAAGTTCGGCATCGAGCGGGAAGGCTCGCGCATCCGCGCCCGGGTGCTCGAACTGCTCGATACGGTCAAGCTGCCGCGCGAGTTTTACCGCCGCCGCCCGCGCCAGCTCTCGGGCGGGCAGAAGCAGCGGGTCGGCATCGCCCGGGCGTTCGCGGGCAACCCGAAGATGGTTGTCGCCGACGAGCCGATTTCGGCGCTGGACGTTTCTGTCGCCGCGGCGGTGACCGAACTCCTGATGGACATTCAGCGCGAGCACGGCACGACGCTGCTGTTCATCTCCCACGACCTCGGCGTCGTCCGCTATCTGGCCGACCGGGTGGTGGTGATGTACCTCGGCCAGATCATGGAGCGGGGGACAACGGCGCAGATTTTTGCGCCGCCGTATCATCCTTACACCGAGGCGCTGCTTGCGGCCGTGCCCATGGCCGACCCCAGGGTGACCAAGCGCGAGATCGTTCTCGAAGGCCCGCTGCCGAGTGCGCTCGACCCGCCGGCCGGCTGCCCGTTCGTCACCCGCTGCCCGCGCAAGGTCGGCCGGATCTGCGAGGTCGAGCCGCCGCCGCAACGAAGGCCCGCGCCGGGCCATGTGATCGCCTGTCATATCCCCCTCGACGAGCTCGCCGCTATCGAGCCGGTGTTCAGCATCGTGCCGGACGCGGCCGCGGAGTAGAGTTGGAAACACGGGCGGAGGCGACATGCTCGATGGCTTTTCCGTGCAGCGCATCCCGGTTGCTGCGGCGGGCGGCGCCGAGATCCACGTCGTTACCGGCGGCAGCGGCCCACCGCTGCTGCTGCTCCACGGCTATCCGCAGACCCATGTCGCCTGGCATGCGGTCGCGGCACGGCTGAGCTCGCGATTCTCGCTGGTCCTGGCGGATCTGCGCGGCTACGGCGACAGCCACGGGCCGTGGCCCGATCCGACCCACCACAACCACTGCAAGAGGGTGATGGCCGGCGACATGGTCGAGGTGATGGCGGCGCTCGGCCACCACCGCTTTTTCCTCGCCGGACACGACCGCGGCGGTCGGGTGGCCCATCGGCTGGCGCTGGATTATCCGGACTGCGTCACCCGGCTGGCGCTGCTCGACATCCTGCCGACGCTGGCGGTATGGGAGACGATGGACTGGACCAAGGCACTGGAGACCTATCACTGGTCCTTTCTCGCCCTGCCGTCGCCGGTACCCGAACGGCTGATCGGTCACGACCCGGACTTCTACCTCCACCACCTGCTCGACCGCTGGGCGGGCGACAGGGCGCTTCTGGAGGACGATGCGGTGGAGGCCTGCGCCCGCGCCTTCCGCCGGCCGGCGGTAATCGAGGCGACCTGCGAAGACTACCGCGCCGGCGCCACCATCGACCTCGACCACGACCGGGCCGACCGCAACGCCGGGCGGCGGATCACGGCTCCGACGCTGCTGATCTGGGGACGAAGCTATCTTACGCCGAAGGGCACGGCGCCGCTGGCGATCTGGCGCAACTATGCCGACGATCCAAGCGAGGTCATCCTCGACTGCGGCCACTTCGTCGCCGAGGAAGAGCCGGAAGCCTGCGCCGCCGCGCTCGCCTCGTTCTTCGGCCGGTGAGCCGAGCCGGTTGCGGGGGGTCTGGCCGGAGAAGTTTACCAATTCGTATAGTTGCGCCGATCACCCGTTAAGCCCGGATCGCCGATGATCCGCTGTGAAGGCCCGCATCGGGCGGGTCGGACCCATCACCGGGAGATCAACACCATGCTTCGCACAAAAATTCTGCCGGCCGCGATGGCCGCCGCGGTTGCCGTCGGCGCCAGCGGGGGCGCCTTTGCCGCGACGGGCGAGAAAGGGGACGCCAAGGACATCGCCGCGGTCCTCAACGCCAAGACCTCGCTTGCCGAGGCCATCGCCACGGCCGAGCGGCAGGTGGGCGGCAAAGCGATCGACGCGGGGCTCGAAAACGAGGGGAGCACCATGCGGTTCGAGGTCGAGGTCGCCAAGGACAAGACCGTCCAGAGAGTGCTTGTCGACCCCCAGACTGGCAAGGTCGTCAAGGTCATGCCGGCCGACACGGACGAGAACGACGAGCACGACGAGGACTGACCGTCTCCGGCCCGCGCGCATCGGCGCGGGCCCTCTTTTCTGGCAAATTGTCCCTGGAGACCGGCCATGCTCATCGAGATCGACAAGCTGCGCACCTCCCTCGGCGGGACAGCCGTTCTGCGCAACGTGCGCCTGTCGCTGGGCGAGGGGGAGATCTATGGCCTGCTCGGCCCCAACGGGGCTGGCAAGAGCACCACCATTGCGGTGGCGCTGGGACTCCTGAGGCCCGACGCGGGGCGCGTCCGGGTCTTGGGTAAGGATCCGCGCCTGGTCGCGCACGAGAGCTACGGCAATCTTGGTGTTCTGCCGGAGCAGAACGGCTTTTACGACTGGATGTCGGCGCATGAGTATCTTCACTTCTTCGCCGCACTTCACGGACGTCGTCCTGGCCAGAACGAGATGCGGCGACGGCTTGCGGACGTCGGCATCGAGCCTCGGCCGCGACAGACGATCGGCACCTATTCACGCGGCATGCGCCAACGGTTGGGCCTTGCCCGCGCGCTCCTTGCGGATCCGAAGCTGCTGATTCTCGATGAGCCGACCAACGGCCTCGATCCGCGGGGCCGCCGGGAGATCCACGACATTCTGCTCGGCTTGGCGTCCCGCGGCGTCGGCATCCTGCTCTGCACGCACCTCCTTGACGACGTGGATCGGCTGTGCCGGTGCATCGGGATCATCGTCGAAGGACGCACCGTCGCCGAGGGCGCCATCGTCGACCTCATCGGGAACGAGGACCGCCTCGTCCGCTTTCGCCTTCGCCTCGCCAACGATCCTCCGCCGGAGGGCGGGAACCAGCACGTGTCCGTCGTCGCACACGAAGGCGAATGGTGGGTCGTCGATCTGGATCCTGCCGTAGCACCGGAAATGGCCTGGCGCGAGCTCCTCTTCTGCGGCTGGCCTATCGCCGAGATCCGGCGCGAGGGCGGCGGGCTCGAAGACCTCTACCTGACCCTGACCGAACGGAGGGCGGCATGAGTGCAACATCCCTGATCGCCCGCAAGGAAGCCGGCGAGCTGCTCCTGAGTCTGCGCGGCTTGGCCTGGTTGATGGCCGTGGCGGTGGCGCTCTCCATCTTCGGACTTCTGCTCGTCAGCAACACCGAGTTGAGCCTGCTCGACAATGCCCAGGTGGTCTACGACATGGTCGGCATCGTGACGGCGCTCGGCGGCCTGCTCGCTCTCGTCGTCGGTCTGGACGCCGTGGCGGGTGAGCGCGAGCGAGGCAGCCTGGTTCCACTGCTTCTGACGCCTGCCTCCCGCGATGCAATTCTCGCCGGCAAGCTGGGCGGCGTCGCCATCGCCTGGGGCGTGATGTACGCGCTCTCCCTGCCCTATCTCTGGGCCGTCGGCAGCACTGGCCAGAACCTTTGGCAGGGAATGCTGGTGCTGGCCCTGCTGGGCTCGCCGGTGGTGCTGGGCTTCGGTTTCTTCGGCATGGCACTCGGCGCCCGGCTCGCTTCGGCCCGTACCGGGCTTCTCACCGGCCTGATCGCGCTCGTGCTGTCCGTCAGCCCGCTTCTGCTCGGCCCGAGCCTGCGACAATCGACGATCGGGGGCGCCTTCGATGCCGTCAATCCCTTTTCTGCGGCAGTGAACGCCTACGACGCCGTCATCATCGACTCCCAAACAATCCTGGCGCAGTGGCCCCACATCGCAGTCGCGATCATCTGGCTAATTCTCGCACTCTGGCTCGCCCGGTCCGGTTTCTATCGAGTGGTTCGCTGAAGGAGATCGTCATGAAGCTCGCTGCTCTTTTGCTTGCCATCGGCTTTGCGCTTTCCGCAAGCGCCGCATCAGCCGCAAGCTTGGCGGTCGATCTCAAGCCGGCCGGCAGCAACCCCCCTTCGCCGCAGATGGGTGACACCCTCTCGTTCCATACGGTGATCCGCAACGACGCGACGACGCCCGTGGACGGGCTCATCGCCTGGATCAGCCTCGTGCAGATCGACAAAGGCAAGGAGCAGCCTGTCGACCTAGAGGACTGGAGCGCGCACAAGGCCGTCACTGCCCCGTCTCTCGATCCCGGCAACACCCTCGAAACAGATTGGCCGATGCGGTTGATCCAATCCGGCAAGTACCGCGTGGTGGTGAGCGCCGTCAGCCGGAACGGCACGGAGTTGACGGCGAGCCCATTCGCCGACTTCACGGTCCGCCAGAAGCCCGTCGTCGAGTCGCAGCGTGTTCTTCCGGTAGTGATCGGTCTGCCTTTGCTGATCGGAGGCGGAATGCTCTGGCGCCGGACCGGGCGACGGAGCGGTACATGAAGCCCTCTTAATTCCCGACGATTTACAACAGCGGCCCTCGATAAAAAACATTCGCCAGGAGGAAACCAATCAATGACTGCGATTGCCGCCGAAGATTCGCGACCTGTCTTCAACAGGGTGCCCCAAGTCACCGTCGATTTCTGGCTGATCAAGCTCATGGCCGTCACCGTGGGCGAGACCGCCGCCGATTTCCTTAGCATGAACCTGGGCCTCGGACTGCCGACGACATCGGCGATCATGACGGGACTTCTGATCGCGGCCCTGGTGCTGCAGTTCGCGCAAAGGAAGTACGTTCCCTGGACCTATTGGCTGGCGGTGGTTCTGATCAGCGTCGTCGGCACGCTCATCACCGACAATCTGGTCGACAATCTCGGCGTTTCCCTAGAGACGTCGACGGTCGCGTTCGCCGTGGCACTGACAGCCACGTTCGCCGTCTGGTTCGCCGTCGAGAAGACCCTGTCGATCCACACCATCTACACGACGAGGCGCGAAGCCTTCTATTGGCTCGCAATCCTGTTCACCTTCGCGCTGGGGACCGCGGCCGGCGACCTTGTCGCCGAAGGTCTCGGACTGGGCTATCTGGCCGCAGGCCTTATCTACGCTGCAATCATCGCGGTTATCGCGCTCGCATATTATGCCGGGAGAATGAACGGCACCCTCGCGTTCTGGCTGGCCTACATCCTGACCAGGCCGATGGGCGCCTCCTTCGGCGACCTGCTGTCACAGGCTCCCGGCGACGGCGGGCTTGGCTTCGGCACCATCATCACGAGCTTTCTTTTCCTCGCCTGTATCGCCGGCACCGTCATCTACATGACCCTCACCCGCGATGGTGTCGAACAGGCAAACGCGTAATCCCGACAGCGCGACCCACAATGCGCCGGCGGCTGCGAACCCTCACGTGGCGCCCGTGCCCACACCCACGGAGCGAGACATGAACGACACGATTGAAAGAACCCTGAGCAAGGTTCCCGAAGTTACGCTCTTGTTCTGGGTTCTCAAGATTGCCGCGACCACGTTGGGAGAAACCGGCGGCGACGCCGTGTCGATGTCGATGAAACTCGGCTATTTGGAGAGCACCGGGATATTCGCGGTGATCTTTGTCGCCACGGTCGCCGCGCAGATTTTCGCGAAACGGTTCCATCCGTCGCTGTACTGGGCAACGATCATTGCTTCGACGACCGTTGGCACGACCTTGGCCGATTTTGCAGACCGCTCGCTGGGGATCGGCTATGCCGGGGGCACATCGCTCCTGTTCGCTCTCCTGATGGCGTCGCTCTTCATCTGGTATAGGACTCTCGGCTCGATATCCGTAGACACCGTAAGTTCGCCAAAAGCGGAGACGTTCTACTGGGTCACGATCATGTTCTCCCAGACCCTGGGAACCGCGCTGGGCGACTGGACTGCTGCCACGGCTGGCCTCGGCTACAGCGGCGGGGCGCTGGTCTTCAGCGCTCTTCTGGCACTTGTCGCGCTCGCCTACTATCAGACGAAAATGTCCAGGACCGTTCTGTTCTGGGCGGCCTTCGTTCTTACCCGACCGCTCGGCGCCGTGGTGGGCGACTTTCTCGACAAGCCGCTCAACGCGGGCGGTATGGCGCTAAGCCGCTATGTCGCATCGGCGGTGCTGCTGGTCTTCATTGCGGCGTGCGTCCTACTGTTCCGCCAGCGAGCCGCGCGCGAGGCCCACTGAGGAGGACCGGTTGAAGATCCTGCTTATCGAGGACGATCCGGAGACCGCCGCTTACGTTTCGAACGGCCTGAAGGAATGCGGCCATACGGTCGACCAAGCGGCCACCGGCCGGGACGGCCTGTTCCTGGGCGCCGGGGAGCCCTACGACGTGATGATCGTCGATCGCATGCTTCCCGGCCTCGACGGGCTCGCCGTCGTCAAGACGATCCGCGGCGCTGGCGTGAAGACGCCGGTCCTGTTCCTCACGACCCTCGGCGGCATCGACGACCGGGTCGAGGGTCTGGAAGCCGGAGGCGACGACTACCTCGTCAAGCCGTTCGCGTTCGCCGAGCTGCTGGCGCGCATCAATGCGCTCGCCCGTCGGCCGCCGCTGATCGCTGTCGAGACAAGGCTGCGCGTCGCAGATCTCGAAATCGACGTGCTGAAGCGCACGGTCTTTCGCGCGGGTCAACGGATCGACCTGCAGCCCCAGGAGTTCAAGCTTCTGGAGTATCTGATGCGGCATGCGGACCAAGTCGTCACGCGGACCATGCTGCTGGAAAACATCTGGGATTTTCACTTCGACCCGCAGACGAATGTCGTCGAGACACACATCAGCCGCCTCCGTGGCAAGGTCGACCGGGGCTTCGGCGGCGAACTCATCCACACCATCCGTGGCGCGGGATATTGTCTGCGTGCGCCTGAATAGGGTTATTCGCACCACCGGTTTCCGTCTGGCTGCGCTCTACGCGAGCCTGTTCGGCCTCTCCGTCCTTGTCCTGTTCGGCGTGATCTACTGGATCACCAGCAGCGCCCTGCGCCAGCAGCTTGCCGCGAGCATCGAGGCCGAAGTTGCTGCCCTCGTGGAAAACTACAATCGCGGGGGCCTGCCGAATGCGGCCGGCGCCATAGAACAACGGCTTGTGTCCGGCGTTCATCGGAAGGTGGTCTTTCTGCTCGTCGGTCCTGATGGACGCAAGCTCGCCGGCGACCTGCCCCAGCGAGCGCCCTACTACGGCTGGCAGAAACTGCCGGTGCCGAGAGAACCGGGGCGACACAGCGACAACGAGCGCGATGATGACGGGGCGCATCACCTGATCGCCCTGGGGGTCGCGTTGCCGGACGAGTCGTTCTTGCTCGTCGGCCGGGACGCATACCCGATCATCGAGGTCGAGGAAGCGATCGTCCGCGCCTTCGGCTGGGCGTTCGCGATAACGGCCGTGCTGGCGGTCATCGGCGGCGGCATTCTCAGCCTCGGCTTCCTCCGGCGCGTCGACGCGATCAACCGGACCACGCGGGCCATCATCGAGGGACGGCTTACGGATCGCGTGCCCACTCGCGGGACCAATGACGAGCTTGATCGGCTCGCCCTCAACCTCAACGAGATGCTCGATCGCGTGCAGGCCCTGATGGAAAGCCTGCGACAGGTTTCGAACGACATCGCCCATGACCTGCGGATGCCGCTCAGCCGGCTCCGCCAGCGGCTCGAGCGGGTGCGGCTGAAGGCGCGGACAATCCCGGAGTTCGAGACCGCCGTTGACGACGCGATTGCCGACAGCGACGCGATTCTCCGGACCTTCGCGGCACTGCTGCGCATCGCGCAGATCGAAGCCGGAACTCGCAAGTCCGCGTTTTCGGTCATCGATCTGTCCCGGGTGGTTCAATTGATCACGGATGCCTATGGCGCCGTCGCCGAGGATGGCGGCCGCTCCTTGAACGTTCAGATCGCGTCTGATGTTCGTGTCCGGGGCGATCGTGAGCTCCTGACACAGATGTTTGCGAACCTCGTCGAGAACGCGATCCGTCACACGCCGGCGGGCACGCGCATCTGGCTTGCTCTTCACCGGCGTGCCGAAGGTCCGCTCGCCATCGTTGTAGACACCGGCCCAGGGATCCCCGTCGAGGACCGGGACATGGTGTTCCGGCGCTTCGTCCGGCTTGAGCGAAGCCGGTCCACCGCCGGCAGCGGCCTTGGCCTGTCACTGGTCGCGGCGGTCGCGGATATCCACGGCATCACCGTCACGCTCCGCGACGCCGAGCCGGGGCTCATGGTCCTGCTGGACTTCGCCCCGGACAGGTCCGCGTGAGCGAACCCGCCCGGTCGCCGCGCGCTTCATCAGCCGGTGAGGTCGTCGAGCTTTGCCCTGAGGCTCAGAAGATCGCGCCAGGCAAGTCGCTTCTGTCCCGGCGTGCGCAGCAGATAGGCGGGGTGGAACAGCGCCGTCGCGGCGATGGGCCGCGCCAGCCGCGGCGTTTGGTAGGTGAGCCAGCGGCCGCGTAGCCGGCCGATGCTCTCGGCGCGGCCGTAAAGCGCGTTGGCCGCGGGGCCGCCGAGGGTGACCAGGATCTGCGGATCGATGAGCTCGATCATCCGCTCGACGAATGGCATGCAGACCGCGACCTCGCCGCTGCTGGGACTGCGGTTGCCGGGCGGCCGCCAGAAGACGGTGTTGGAGATGAAGACGCTCTCGCGGGATAGGCCGATGGAGCCCAGCATGCGATCGAGAAGCTTGCCGCTGGGGCCGACGAAGGGCAGGCCGCGGCGATCTTCCTCGCTACCCGGCGCCTCGCCGATCAGCACGACCCGGGCGGCAGGATTGCCATCGCCAAAGACCAGGTTGGTCGCGGTCTTGCTCAACGCGCAGCCGTCGAAAGCGGCGAGGATCGCACGCAGCTCTTGGAGTGTTGTTGCGTCGGCGGCTGCGGCCACGGCGGCGGCGACGGGCGGGCGATGGGTTTGGGCCGGCGCCGCTGGCGTGGGCTGGACCGGCGGAGGCGCGGTGTCCGCGACCTTGACGCCGAGGCCGGTCGCCTCGCTCTGCACCGCGGCGTCATCCTCGGCAGGCTTTGCCGGCAGGTAGCGATCGACGGGTGTCTCGCCGATTGTCTCGTCGACACCGGCTTCGAGATACCAGGCGAAAAGCGCCGCCAGTGCGGGATCGCCGGTCATCCTGATGACCGGCGACAACGTCTCGTTGAGCAATCGGTCATGCCCTCCAGCTCATGTTGCTCGCCCGCCTGATCCGTCCCGTAACCGCTTCGTTAGGGTTTTTGGGATCATTTGCCGCCACTGCAGCATGGCCTATGTTATATAAACGAATGAACGCATGGAGCGAAGCGAAGCGAGGGAGATTCCATGGAACGGGAATCGATGGAGTTCGACGTTGTCATCGTGGGCGGCGGTCCGGCCGGCCTTAGCGCCGCAATCCGGCTGCGCCAGCTCGCAGCCGAGAAGGATCGCGAGATAACCGTCTGCGTTGTTGAGAAGGGCTCGGAGATCGGCGCTCACATTCTCTCCGGCGCGGTCGTCGACCCGGTGGCTTTCGACGAACTCATCCCCGACTGGAAAGACAGGGGTGCGCCGCTGCTGAATCCGGCGACCAAGGATGAGTTTCTGTTTCTGACCGAGACGAAGGCCTACAAGCTGCCGACGCCTGCGCAGATGAACAATCACGGCAACTATGTCGTCAGTCTCGGCAATGTCTGTCGCTGGCTGGGCAGCCAGGCCGAAGAGCTCGGTGTCGAGATCTACCCGGGCTTCGCCGCCGCCGAGGTGCTCTACCATGATGACGGCCGGGTCAGGGGTGTCGCCACCGGCGATATGGGTGTAAGTCGCGATGGCGAACACACCGAGAACTACCAGCCCGGCGTTGAATTGCACGCGACCTACACGATCTTCGCCGAAGGCTGCCGCGGATCCCTGACCAAAACCCTGTTCGACCGCTTCGATCTGCGCGATGGCGTCGACCCGCAGACCTATGGCATCGGCATCAAGGAGTTGTGGGAGGTCGATCCGGCCAGGCATGAACCGGGCAAGGTGGTGCATACGATCGGCTGGCCTATGGACCGGCAGACCTACGGAGGCTCGTTTCTCTACCACCTCGAGGATAACCAGGTCGCCGTCGGCTTTGTCGTCGGCCTCGACTACCGGAACCCGCACCTCAGTCCCTTCGACGAAATGCAGCGGTTCAAGACCCATCCGGCCATCCGTCCGATCTTCGAGGGCGGACGGCGGATTTCGTATGGCGCACGCGCCCTGTCGGAGGGCGGCTTCCAGTCCATCCCGAAGCTGGTCTTCCCCGGCGGCGCGCTCATCGGCGACACCGCCGGCTTTCTCAACGTGCCCAAGATCAAGGGCACCCACACCGCGATGAAGTCGGCGATGGTCTGCGCCCAGGCCATCTTCGCCGCGCTGTCGAGCAACGATCCGCCGCCGGTTGTCGAAGCCTACCCGGAGGCCCTGAAGACCACCTGGCTTTGGGATGAGCTCTACCGCGTCCGCAATATCCGACCGTCATTCCACCGCGGCATGTGGGTCGGCCTCGGCTACTCGGCACTGGACACCTACCTGCTGCGTGGCAAGGCGCCGTGGACCTTCCATCATCATCCCGATCACACCCAGCTCAAGCCGGCGGCATCGACGCCGGCGATCGCCTATCCCAAGCCGGACGGGGTGATCACCTTCGACAAGCTCTCCTCGGTGTTCATTTCCAACACCAATCATGAGGAGGATCAACCGGCCCACCTGACGCTGAAGGATCCAACCGTACCGGTTGCGACCAATCTTGCCGTCTACGATGGACCGGAAGCGCGCTACTGTCCGGCCGGCGTTTACGAGTTCGTCGCGGACAACGGGTCGAAGCGACTGCAGATCAACGCGCAAAACTGCGTCCACTGCAAGACCTGCGACATCAAGGATCCGACCCAGAATATCAACTGGGTCGTCCCGGAGGGCGGCGGGGGCCCCAATTATCCCAACATGTGAGTGACCACCTGATGATGTTTCTGGCTCGGCTCCGCCGCTCGACGATCAGGGGGCGAAGCAGCGCCGCCGTCGTCTGCGCGCTTATCGCGGCCGCCTGCGTCGCCGACAGCGGTACCGCAGGCGGCGCCCGCGCCGAGCTTTCGCCTGTCTCGGGCGACACGCTCAGCGGCAACTACC
>JBBSCD010000033.1:0-21972 GCA_038250645.1 Rhodospirillales bacterium | reverse complement strand
GGTGATCGCGGCATCTCCCGCCACGTCACGACCAGATCACCCTGTCGATCCCCTTGCCGCCCCAGCGCCATGTCGATCAATCCTTCGAACCGCTATGGGTGCAGAGAGTCAGAACCAACCGACTTCGTCAACGGGCTGATACGGAAGCGCCTGCGTCGCAAGTATAACCTTCTTTTTCGAGGTCTTTCTGTTGCCTTGATGCTATAGGAATTATATTTATGATTTTTTTATTATCATCCCACCATATTTGTGCCTGTTGAGCGTCTATCGAGCCCGGTCGATTTTCAGTCATCATCTCCAGATCCTGTAGCCGGCAAAAATGCAGAAAAGACGTTTTAGCATGCGCCGTCCATGAACCGAAATGCCGCCGGTCACGCGGAGCGCGCGGAACCCGTCATCGCCGCGTCTCCGCCGAGCTGGAGGAACTGCCTGACCTTGGCGAATTCCTTCTTTACCATCGTCGGGTGGAAGCCGTCCGCTACCAGCCGGACTGCAAGCTCGGTCATCTCGCGAACGCGCTGATCGTCGGTACACCCCTGCCAGTGCTTGTACGCGGCGCCGGTCTCGTACCGGTATCCCGCGCGCGTGAGCTGCGCAGTCCGTGCCGGATCCGATGGCACGACCTTGATGACCTTGCCATCGCCATGCCACCAGATGTGCGCGTCGCTTGCGTGGATCTGAACGGACGTATTCTCGATGAACATGCTTAAGACGCCTCCCGGAGATTGCTGACGAGGGCGCATATTGCCTCACATGGGGTTACATTGCTACATTTGGGTTGCCCTGAACTGCACGCTGTCGGCTGGTTCGCAGACCGTGGATCGCGGCGCGCCCAGCGGGCCGTCGGGCTGGACGGAACTTCGCCAGGGACCATCCGTTGGCGAACCGAGGCCGCGTCTGGCTGGCGTCCCTAGTCGATTCCTTCGAGGCGAAGACGCGGCCGCGAACCACCGCTAACGAATGGGAGCGAACGCGATGCTGTTCCACGGCTGGTATGACCTGATCCGCCTCCTGATTGTCGGCATTTGCGCCTACGTCGGCCTCGTGGGCCTGCTGCGCGTTACCGGCAAGAGGACGCTGGCGAAGATGAATGCGTTCGATCTGGTCGTCACCGTTGCGCTGGGCTCGACCCTGGCGACGGTCCTGCTATCGAGCGAAGTCTCGCTCGTGGAGGGCCTATTCGCGTTCGCGCTCCTGTGCGGCCTCCAGTACGTCGTCGCCAAGGCCTCGATCCGGTCGAAGACCTTTCAGAGGCTGATCAAGGCTGACCCGACGCTGCTTTTCTTCCGCGGGCGGTTCGCGGCCGCGCCGATGCGGGCGGAGCGCGTGACGGAAGAAGAGGTTTTTTCCGCCGTCCGCGCACAAGGGATCGCCGATCTCGGTTCCGTGGATGCGGTGGTGCTGGAAACAGACGGCTCGTTCAGCGTCATTGCCGGCGGCGGCAGTCAGGCGGTCAACACCTTGCGCTACGTTCGCGGCGCGGATCAGGGCGATCAAGACACCGGCCCACTGGAGGTCACGTGAGGCCCGCGTCAGTCGGACCAGAACGCGCATGCGGGCCCCGATTGCCAGGGAAGCTCCTCTTGCCGGTTGTGCAAACGCTGAGTTTGTACTACTATTACATGCGCATGTACCGTCTCCCCACGTCGCAACAATGACATCTGCCGTCTCCCATGACGCCACCGGGCGTGCGCCGCAGGTGATCCGCCGGGAGCGCGACCGATTCGCCGCCTTGTCCTTCTGCTGGGCGGATGCTGTCTTCGAACTGGATCCGGCGGGGCGCATCGTCTACTGCGCCGGCGCCTGCGAAGCCTTGTTCGGCCTCCGCGACGAAGCCCTGCATGGCGCAAACCTCGCCGCGTTACTGGCGCCGGCCGATCATGCCGCCTTGCAAGCCCTCCTCGACGAAGCGCCCGGCTCGGGACGCGGCGCCGCCGCGGTGGTGCGATTGACGCGCTCCGACGGCCGCGAGCAGATCGCCACGTTATGCGGTTTCCGGCTGAATGAACTGGAGGGTCACGCCTTCATTGCCTTGCGCGCACGCGCCGTCGGCGACCCTATCCAGGCCGGGGCCCCCGACCCGGCGACGCACGATCCGGCGTCGGGCCTCTATGCCGCCGACGCCTTCAGCGAACTGGTTGCACGCCGGCTTGAACAGGACGCCGCAGCGCGGGAGAGCGGTCGTATGTCTCTCGTCCTCCTGCCAGGCTACGACGCCCTGCAGCGACGGCTCGGCGAAGCTGGCGAACGGGAACTGGCCGCCGAGCTCGGCGCCTGCTTGAGAAGCGAGGCGGTTGACGGACGCAGCGCCGCCCGTCTCGGCTCCGACCGCTACAGTCTGCTCCACAGCCATGACCTTGATCTCCACGCGCTGGAACAGCGGCTGTGCGCACTCACCCGCCGGAAGGATCCGGCCGCGGTGGGGACGGGCGTCCAGACGACGACGATCACGATCGGGCCTGCGGCGGGAGACGTCGGCGCCGCGTCGCCGGCGGAGATCGCGAGCGGCCTGCTCTGCACGCTCAACCGCTTTCGCAACTTCAAGGGGAGCGAGTTCACCCTGGCCAGTCTGTCGGGCAACCTGTCGGTGCTGGCCCGGGAATCGCTCGACGCGGTGAACAGGTTCAAAATCGTCACTGCTCGTGCGGATTTCGAAGCTCTGTTCCAGCCCATCATCAATACGCGCACTGGCGCCATTCATCATTACGAAGCACTTGCGCGCTTTCCCACAATCTGCGGCGCACAAAGCCCTTACGAGCAGATCACCTTTGCGGAAGAAACCGGCCTGATCGCCGACTTCGACCTCGCGATGACGAGAAAGGTCCTCGATTGGCTCGCTTCCGGCGCCGCAATCAACGGCGAGACCTGCGTAGCAGTCAATATCTCCGGGCAATCCCTTGGCTCGACCGCCTGCCTCAGCGCCCTCGACGTCCTGCTACGCGAGAATGCATGGGCCAGGGGCCGGCTGATGTTCGAGATTACCGAGTCGGCGCACCTCGGTAATCTCGCCGCGGCCAATGCGTTCGTCCAGCGCTTGCGCCGGCAGGGCTTCCCCGTCTGCCTCGACGACTTCGGCGCCGGCGCCGCCAACTTCGAGTACCTTTCCTCGCTCGAGATCGACATCGTCAAGCTGGATGGGGCCGCCGTTCGCGGCGCCCGCAGCGCCCACAAGGGGCGCGCTTTTCTCAAGTCTCTGGTCGGGCTCTGCCGGGAGCTCGGGGTCGTCACGGTCGCGGAGATGATCGAGGACGAGGCGGCGCTGGAGTTTGTCCGCGGCTGCGGCGTTCACTTCGTCCAGGGCTACCTGTTCGGCAGACCGGCGCGCGATGTCCGCGCCTTTCGCAGCGCCATTCCGGCCCGCCTCTTTCCCGCCGCTGTCACCACCAACAGCGCTGCCGGCGGAGTCCGCCTCGCTACCGTCCGTCGTGCCTGATCGTCGACCGCTTGCGCCGGTCGACCCAACGGGTGACGGCCGTCACCGCGCCAAATGCTCCACCTTGCTACCCTCGGTCCATGCAGCTCTTCCGACGAAGGGCGCGTCAGCCTTCATCACCTGAACCCGCATCCGCAATCACTCGGCGAGACCATGATGTTGACAGCGGCCACCTCTCCCGCCCCGAATGCCCCGACAACCTCGCTTCGCACCGAACGCGACCGCTTCGTCGCCCTGGCCTTCTGCTGGGGCGATCTGCTCTTCGAGCTCGACGGCGACGGGCGCATCGTTTACGCGACGGGCGCCATCGAACCGCTCCTGGGGCTGCCGGCGGAAGATCTCGTCGGCCAGGCGCTGGAAAACATCGTCGTTGCCGGTGAGCGCGGTTCGCTGCGCGCGCTTCTCGCCGGGACATCAGGGCGCAAGCGGATCGAGACCCCGTCGCTGCAGCTGAACGGCGCGTCCGGCGCGACACCGCCGCTGTCGGTGGCCGGCTACCGGCTTCAGGATCTGAACGGACACTACTTTCTCGCCATGCGCGTCTGCCCGGCGGCGCCGAGGACCGGCGGCTTCGGCCGGCGCTCGCGCGACGAGACCACCGGGCTTTACGACGCGCCGGCCTTCATCGACATGGTGACGAGCCAGCTCGCCGACGGCCGCCGCGATAACGGGGAGCGGTGCATCTCGCTGATCATGTTGCCCGGCTACGAAAACCTGCGCCAGAGGCTGGTTGCGACCGCGGAAAATGAGCTCCTGTCGCGGATCGGCGCAAGCCTGCGGGCCGGCGCCATCGACGGCGCTTCGGCCGCGCGGGTCGGCCCGGATCGCTACAGCCTGCTCCACCGCGCCGATCTCGACATCGACGGGTTGGAGGGCGAAATCGGCGATCTGACCCGCGAGGTCGATCCGCAGGCCATCGGGACGGAGGTCGAAGCGGCGACGATCGAAATCGACGATGACGGCGTCGGCGGCGGCGATGTTGGTCAGAGCCTGACCTACGCGATGAACCGCTTCCAAGCTGTGGAAGCGAGTGACGACGCATTCGCGTCATTCTCGACAAGCTTGTCCGCCCTCGCCCAGGAAGCCGTCAGCGCGCTGGGCGATATCGAGACGCTGGTCGCCGACGGAATGTTCGGCATCATGCTGCAGCCGATCCTCGACGCGCGCAGCGGCGCCGTCCACGCCTACTCGGTGCACATCCGGCTGCCGGCGCAGAACGGGCGGGACACGACCGCTGAGCGCATGGCGCTGGCCGAAAGCGCCGGCCTGATTATCGATCTCGATCTCGCCGTTCTGCGCAAGACCCTAGAGTGGCTCAAGAAAAAGACGCCCGTCAACGCCGAGCCGGCGGTCGCCGTGCGCATCTCCGGGCAGACCGTCGACACCCTGTCGGCCCTGGCCCAGATCGATCAGCTCATCCGCGACAACCCCTGGATCCGCGGCCGGCTCATTTTCGAAATCACCCAGTCCAGCCGGATCGGCAATCCAGCGACGGCCAACGCCGGCATCCAGCGTCTGCGCGAACAGGGCATCCAGGTCTGCCTCTGCGACTTCGCGACGTCGGCGCACGGCTTCCAGTATCTCGCCGATCTCGAGGTCGACAGCGTCAAACTCGCCGCCGAGGCCGTCGACCACGCCCGCGACGCCCGCCAGGGCAAGGCCTACGTCAAGGCGCTCATGGCCTTCTGTCGTGAATTCGGGGTTGCGACCATGGCCGGCGGGATCGATGACGAAGCGACCTTGCGCCTCGTCCGCGGCTGCGGCGTTCAGTTCGTCCAGGGGGCGCTGTTCGGGCAACCCTCGGCCGATGCGCGGATCTTCGGCCGCGCCGTGCCTCCGCACCTCTTCAAGGACATGGCGCAGTGGTAACGGCCCGAGCCGAGGGTTCAACGCCTAGTCCGGCAGGACCAGCGTCCCGGCGCCGTGTTCGGTGAACAGTTCGAGGAGCAGCGCGTGCGGCACTCGGCCGTCGATGATGACGGCGCCCTCGACCCCCTTTTCTACCGCATCGAGGCAGGTTTCGATCTTCGGGATCATGCCGCCGCTGATGGTTCCGTCGGCGATCATCTGCCGCGCCTCGCTGGCGGTCATCTGTGCGATCAGCTTGCGCTCACGGTCGTAAACGCCCTCGACATCGGTCAGCATCAGGAGCCGCCGCGCGCCCAAAGCCGCGGCAATGGCCCCGGCGGCGGTATCGGCGTTGATGTTCAGGGTCTCGCCGCCGACGCCGACACCGATCGGCGCGATGACCGGCGTGATGTCGGAACGGTCGTAGAAATCGAGGACGTGCGGATCGATCTCGGTGGGCTCGCCGACCAGCCCTAAGTCGAGGATGCGCTCGATGTTCGAGCCCGGATCGCGCTTGCTGCGACGCAGCCGTTGTCCGCGGATAAGGTTGCCGTCTTTGCCCGACAGGCCGACGGCGAAGCCGCCGGCAGTGTTGATGGCGGAGACGATCTCCTTGTTGATCGAACCGGCCAGAACCATCTCGACGACGTCGACGGTCTCCTTGTCGGTGACGCGCAGGCCATCGACGAACTCGCTCTTGATCTTCAGCCTTTCCAGCATCCGCCCGATCTGCGGCCCGCCGCCGTGGACGACGACCGGGTTGATCCCGACTTGGCGAAGCAGAACGATATCGCGAGCGAAGAGCTGGGCGAGCCCGTCATCGCCCATGGCGTGGCCGCCGTACTTGATGACGAAGGTGGCCCCGGTATGCCGGCGCATGAACGGTAGCGCCTCCGAGAGGGTCCGAGCCCGGGCGAGAAGCTGCTCTCTGGGGGGTTTTTCCTGCATGACGCGGCCGACTTATCGCACCCGTGCCGGGAGATCCAGACATATCTCCGAACGCTTAGGCCGCACTGCGCCCCTCAGGCCCGTCCTGGCATCCGCTTTCAGTGGCCGTCATCCAGAGGCGGCGCACGCGCCGTGTCCGCCGCCCATTCCGAAAGCGCGGCCAGGCTCGCCCGTAACCGGTCGATGCCGGCCCCTGTCCGCGCGCTCGTGGCGATGACGTCGGGATGCGCCGCGGCGTGCGTCCGCAGTTCGGCGTCGAGCGCGGAGGCGCGCTCGGCGAGCGCCCCGGCGCTGATCTTGTCGGCCTTGGTCAGCACCGCCTGATAGGCGACGGCGGCGCGGTTGAGCATAACCATGATCCGGCGGTCGACGTCCTTGACGCCGTGCCGGCTGTCGATGAGGAGCAGCGCCCGGCGCAGCGGCGGCCGGCCGGCAAGGTACAGTTCGACCACCCGGCTCCAGGCATCGACGTTCGCTTTCGGCGCCCGTGCGTAGCCGTAACCGGGCAGGTCCGCCAGCATCAACCGACCGCCCAGGTCGAAGAAGTTGAGCTGCTGGGTCCGCCCCGGCGTTACCGAGGTCTTGGCCAGGGTCCGCCGGCCGGTCAGCGCATTGACCAGGCTGGACTTGCCGACATTGGAGCGGCCCGCGAAGGCGACCTCCGGCAGGCAGGCCGTCGGCAGCTGCTCGATCCGCGCCGCCGATGTGATGAATGTACAGGGCCCGACGAACAGGATCCGGCCCCGCTCCAGTGCCGCGCGATCCTGCTCCGGTTCCGGCCCCCCCTCCCGTCGTGCCTCGTGCTGGGGCCCTTGCTCGGGTTCCGGGCTCAGATCTTAACCCCCATCCGGCGCATGATGACCCACTGCTGGATGACCGAAAGAATGTTGTTCCAGGTCCAGTAGATCACCAGGCCGGCCGGGAATCGCGCCAGCATGAAGGTGAAAACCACCGGCAGGAACATGAAGATCTTGGCCTGAATCGGGTCCGGCGGCTGTGGATTCAGCCTCTGCTGCAGGAACATGGTCGTGCCCATGATCAGCGGCCAGGCGCCGATGTGCAGCGCCGCCGGAAGGACCGTCGACGGATCCCACGGGATCAGACCGAACAGGTTGAAGACGGTCGTCGGATCGGGCGCGGAAAGATCCTGGATCCAGCCGAAAAACGGCGCGTGGCGCATCTCGATGGTCACGAACAGGACCTTGTAGAGCGCAAAGAACACCGGGATCTGGACGACCATCGGCAGGCAGCCCGAAGCCGGGTTCACCTTCTCGCGCTTGTACAGCGCCATCATTTCCTGATTGAGCCGAGCCTTGTCGTCGGCGAACCGCTCGCGCAGCTTGGTCATCTCCGGCCCCAGCTTGCGCATCTGGCTCATCGCCCGGTACGATTTGTTGGCCAGAGGGAACATCGCCAGCTTGATGCAGACCGTAAGCAGCAGGATGGCGATGCCGAGATTGCCGACCAGCTCCTTGATATAGATCAGAAACAGGAAGATCGGCTTGGTCAGGAAGTAGAACCAGCCGAAGTCGATGGCCAGATCGAACCGCTTGATCCCGTACTCGTCGGCGTAGCGATCGAGCAGCCGGACCTGCTTGGCGCCGGCGAACAGCCGGCTTTGCTGGCTGGCAGAGCCCCCCGGGGGGATGACCTCCGGGTTGCCGACATAATCGGCCTGGTACTTGTCGATATCGTTCGCCCGGGTGTGGACGAACCGGGCCTCGACCCGCTGATCCTGGACCGGGATCAGCGCGCCCAGCCAGAATTTGTCGGTGAAGCCAAGCCAGCCGCCGGTGGTGCTGTATTTGATGGTGCCCTGTTCGGCGAGGTCCTTGTAACTGAGATCCTTCAGCGTGCCGTCGATGACGGCGATGGGCCCTTCGTGAAGGATGAAATACTTGCTCACCGTCGGCGTGCCCCAGCGGGCGATCACGCTGTAGGGATTGATGCTGATCGCGTCGCCACTCTTGTTCTCGACCTCCTGAGTCAGGGTGAACATGAAGTTCTCGTCGATCCGGTAAATGCGCTTGAAGACCAGACCGGCGCCGTTGTCCCAGGTCAGCGTCAGCGCCTGCGTCGGTGTCAGCACGTCGGCGTCGGGCGTCCAGCGGGTTTCCGGCCCAGGCGCCTCCATGCCGACCGGGGCGCCCACCCAGCCCATCTCGGCGAAGTAGGGATCGGCCGAGCCGGGCGGCGAAAAGAGAACGATTTCCGGACTGTTCGGGTCGATCGTTTCGCGGAAGTTGACGAGGGTAAGATCGTCGATCCGGCCGCCGACAAGGGAGATCGAGCCGTGCAGCTCAGGCGTGTTGATTCGCACGCGCTTGCTGTCGGCAACGATATCGGCGCGCGACCGGGCCGCCGGCGCGGCTCCCGCCGCCGGAGCGCTCGGCGCCCCCGGCTGGCTCACATTCACGTCCGGCGCCGCGACGCCGGGTCGGGCGGGAGCGGTGCCGCCGGAGGACGGTGAGACGGCTTCGTTCGTGCCCGGTTGCGCCGGCGGCGGGCTCGTCGGCCGCAGCCGCCCGCCGATCAATTGGAACCCGACCAGAATGACCACCGACAGCACGATAGCCAGGATCAGGTTCTTGTTCTCGATCATCAGCCGCTTCTCACTTGAATGGGATTGCCCGGTGTCAGGCCGTTGTGCGCTCGTCGCCGTGCGGATGCCCGCAGACCACCGGCGCGTCACCTTCACTGTCAGGAACTGGATCGTAGCCCGAACCACCCCATGGATGGCAGCGGGCCAGCCGGCGCAGAGCGAGGACGCTCCCTCGGCCCGCTCCGAAACGGCGCACGGCGTCAAGGGCGTAGGCGGAGCAGGTCGGCTGGAAGCGACAGCCTCCAGGCAGGATCGGCGAGATGCCCAGGCGATAGACGGTGATCAAGGCCTCTGCGCAGGCCCCAACGGCGCTCATCGAGCCGCCCCGGTGCGATCCGCGGCCGGTCGTCCGCCGTGGCGCGACCGCTTCCGTGACGCGCGCTTGTGCCCGTTGTCGGCGCGGCGAAGGCAGCCGACCGCCAGTGCCAGATCGTCAAGAAGGGCGGTGAATGGTCGCGTCACGGTCTCGGCTCGTCCGATGATGACGTAGTCGCAGCCGGCTTCGGCCTGTTGCGGCAGGATCTCGCGGGCCGCCGCGCGCAGCCGCCGACGGGCCCGGTTGCGAACCACGGCCTTGCCGACCTTCCGGCTGGTCGTGAAGCCCACACGCACCGCTCCCGGAGGTACGGTCTCCGCATCGGCGTCAACGCGGAGACGCTTTTGGAGAATCAGTCCGGGCGTGACCCATTTCCGCCCCGCCCGCGCCGCCCGAAGAAAGTCGGCGCGTCGCTTCAGCGTCGGGATGTCGGGAGTCACACGACCCGGCTCAAGCGGAAAGGCGCTTGCGCCCTCGCCTACGCCGCTCGGCCAGAATCCGCCGTCCGCCGACGGTCGCGGACCGCTTGCGGAAGCCATGCCGCCGCTTGCGGATGATCTTGCTTGGTTGGAACGTCCGTTTCAAAAGCCTGCTCCGCCGCCCGATGGCAGCGTTCTCATAAGGGTTCGGCCGGCCCAAGTCAACGCCCCGCGGTCGGTCGCGCCGGAGCGCGCGCGACAGTGGCCCCAATGCCTGCTCCCGCGACCCGGCGGCACACACCGGTCGTTAACGGGTACCGGCTAGCCTCGTAACCTTGCTCCCAACTTCAGGGCACCTTCTACTAAAGGCACCTCCATGCGGTCGTTCAAGGTTTACGCACATCCGACGAGGGGACTGGAAGCGGTGAAGGACGGCTTCTCGTGGCCGGCGTTTTTTGGCGGGTTCCCCTGGCTGCTGTTCAGGAAACTGTGGCGCCCCGCCGCGCTGATTGCGTTCGTTTTTGTCACAGCGAAATCAATGGAGGCGTCCATCCTGCAAACCGCTGACGACTGGACGCAGGTCTTCGTCTCCCTGGCCATTTCGGCCGTCATGTTTCTCCTTTACATCCTTCCCGCCTTCCTCGGCAATGGCTGGCTCGGCGCCGAGCTTTTGAGGCGGGGCTATGAATACGTGCGGACCGTTGAATGCGAAACCGCACAGGGCGCTGTCTCCATCGCGCAGCGGTTTCCGGGGGAAAGGTCTTGCAACGTCGAAAGATTCGGCCGTCGTTTTTCTTGAGGCGCCGATCACGACGAGGTGAACCGTCGTGACACATCGAGCCTGGACTCTTCCGGCGCGGGCGATGATGTCTAGACGGGGCGCGGTCCTCGCCGCCCCCAAATTATCGGCGACGACCGGACCGAGCAGGACATGGACCAACGAAATTCCGAGGATTCGGAAGCGAAGGCCGCCGCTCCGCACCGCGCGTTATGGTGGCGGCTCGCGCCGGTGGTGGTCATCGTTGCCGGCTTCGCCGCATTTTTCCTATTCGGTCTCGACCGTTATCTCAGCTTCGAGTCCCTGAGCGAGAACCGGCAGGCGCTCTTGGCCTGGCGCGCCGATAATCAGCTTCTCGCCGCCCTGGTATTCATTGCCGCCTATGCCCTTGTCGTCGCCTTCTCGCTGCCCGGCGCGATCTGGATGACGATCGCCGGCGGCTTCCTTTTCGGAACGCTCATGGGCGCGATCTACGTGGTCGTCGCCGCGACACTGGGCGCGACGGCGATTTTTCTCGCCGCCCGCTACGCCTTCAGCGACATCCTGCGGGCGAAAGCCGGACCTGCAATCCGCAAGATGGAGACCGGCTTCAGGGAGAATGCGCTGAGCTATCTTCTCGCGCTGCGCCTTGTGCCGATCTTTCCGTTCTGGCTGGTGAACCTGGTACCCGCGTTTCTCGGCGTGCCGCTGCGCACCTTCGTCATCGGCACGTTCTTCGGCATCATCCCGGGAAGCATGGTCTATACCCTTGTCGGCAACGGTCTCGGCGCGGTTTTCGACGCTGGCGGCAAGCCCGACCTCGGCCTGATCTTCGCCCCCGAGATCCTTGCGCCGATCATCGGCCTCGCCCTCCTGTCGCTGGTGCCGGTGGCGTACAAGCGCTTCCGCCGCCGGGCTCCGGTTCGCGGCGCTCCGTAAGCCAAGGCAGCGGCTTCCGAAGGCGGTTCACCGACAGCGCGCGGGGTACGGCCGGTGATCCCATCGTTTTCCCGATCATGGCATACTGCGTCGCATGAGCGCGCCGCCTCCCGCCCGCACCCGGCTCAGCACCGGTCTGTCCGCCCGCCTGCTCATGCTGACCGTGCTGTTCGTCATGCTGTCGGAGGTGCTGATCTACGTCCCCTCGATCGCGCGCTTTCGCAGGGACTACCTTTCGGAACGCATCGCCAAGGCGCACCTCGCCGTGCTCGCACTCGAAGCGACGCCGGACAACATGGTCGGCAAGGAGCTGGAGACGGCGCTGCTCAGCCACGCCGGCGCCTATGCCATCGTCCTTACCGACGCGCAGCGGCGAATGCTGATGCTGGGGGAGGCCGCGCCGCCGCCGGTGGATGCGAGCATCGATCTCCGCGAGGAAATGTTCTGGGGCTGGATCTCCCAGGCCTTCGCCACCCTGCTCCAGGCAAACAACCGCGTTCTCAGGGTGACAGGCTCTTCGCCGGCGCAGCCCGATGCGACGATCGAGGTGATCTTCGACGAGACGCCGCTGCGTGAAGCGATGCATGCGTTCTCGATCCGCATCCTGACGCTATCCATCATCATCTCGCTGCTGACCGCCATGCTCGTCTTCTTTTCCCTGCAGTGGCTCATGGTCCGCCCGATCGTCCAGCTCACTGACGCGATGATGCGCTTTCGCGAGCGGCCCGAGGACGACGACGCGGCCGTCAAGCCGACCCGCCGCAGCGACGAAATCGGCGTCGCCCAGCGCGAGCTTGCCGTCATGCAGGCGCAGATCCGGGCGGCCCTGCGGCAGAAGGGCCGGCTCGCCGCCCTGGGCGCGGCCATGGCCAGGATCAACCACGATCTGCGCAATGCCCTGTCGACCGCGGCGCTGGCATCCGATCGGCTGTCGGTGATCGCCGATCCGGAGGTCCAGCGGATTGCCCCGAAGCTGTACAACGCCATCGACCGGGCGAGCACGCTGTGCACCCAGACACTCGACTTCGTCAGCGACGTCAGAGCGAACCTGCGCATCGCCCCGTTCCGGCTGAGCGAGCCGGTCGCCGAGGTCGAAGCCGCCCTTGCCGGTAACGCCGACCACACTCTCGCGATCGCTTGTCGCGGCTGCGATCTCACGCTCGCCGGCGACCGCGACCATTTCGTCCGGGTACTGTTTAACCTGGTCGCGAACGCCGCCCATGCGGGAGCGCGCAGGATCGAGATCTCCGCCCGGTCCGCGAACGACCGACTGATCATTGAGATCAGCGACGACGGGCCGGGTATTTCGTGCAGCGAGCTGGATACCCTGTTCACCCCGTTCTCGACCTCCGGGCACAACGGCGGCAGCGGCCTTGGTCTCGCCATCGCCAGGGAGATCGTCCGCGCCCATGGCGGCGAGCTGTCGCTTGCAGCGACCGGGCCTGCGGGCACCACCTTCCGCATCGAGATGCCGCACCCGCCGGCCGTGCGCGAACGGAACGCTGCGGAATAACGGTGCTGCGGCGTGTGAAACGGACGCGCGGAAATCCGCCTGCCCGGTTTCGTGTTCCGTCTGCGTAACACGCTGCATCATCGAAGGGAGCGTTGACAGTGACCACCCAGACTTCGATGCTGCACCGCGCAATGACGCCCGTTTGGAGGCGCACGTCATCATGCAAAGCAAGAGGAGGTGGCTATGAAAGCCGTGTGGTTGGCGATCATCGTCCTGGTCGCGCAGATGGGACTGAACCCCGACGCCGCGCTCGCGCAAGACGACAAATTGGGCGAGATCAGGATCGATCACCCGTGGGCGCGGGCGACTCCACCGGGCGCCAAGACTGGAGTGGCGTTTGCTACGTTTATGAATGACGGCGCAACAGACTGGTTGCTTGCGGCGTCAGCGGACGTCTCCGATGTGGCTGAACTCCACACGCATGTCATGGACGGAGACGTCATGCGGATGCGGCAGGTCGAGAGCATCGAGTTGAAGGGCGGCACAACAACCATGCTTGAACCAGGTGGCCTCCATATCATGCTGATCGAGCTCAAGGCGCCGCTTGTGGAGGGTGAAACGTTTCCGCTGACGCTGACTTTCGAGCGGGCCGGGAAGATAACCGTGGACGTAGGAGTGGAAAGCGCGGGAGCCATGGGACATGGAGACATGGGCCACGGAGGCACGGGACACGGCGGATAGAGCATCCGGTGCCCGGGTGGGCGCAGATAACGGCGATGTGCGGGCATCATCCGCATCGCGTGCTCGTCGGCGGCGTCCAAGTGAACCGGACCATGCGTCGATGCGGCGAAAGGGCTTGCACACGACCTTGGAATCGGAAATCTATGGGGCGAGCGTAGCGGGCTGCTCGCAGAGGACGCGGTGCGGGCAATTAGCTACGGTAGAGCAAGTAAATAAGCAAAAAGGGGAGAGAAGAGGATGGCGGCGCGTCACCTCGGACGTTGGATCATCGGCGGCATGGTCGCCATTGTCGGTGTGGTCGCCCTTTTCCTGGCCTCGCGGGCGGAAGAGCCGGCCATGTACTATTCCGGGCTGGCCTTCTTCATCGGCAGCGTGCTGTTCAATTTTCTCCAGATCAAGCAGGTCTACGACGAGCAGAGCCGGCACTGACGCCGCGCCGTCGGTGACAGCGGCGGAAGCGCGCGCGGGCGAACCTGCATGATGGGGATACGGGCGACCCGCCTCAGCCGGCGCCGATGAAGCTCGCGATGTCCTCTGGAGTGCCGAGGGAGCGGCCGGTGAGGCCGCGATCAATGCGCCGGGCGAGCCCGGACAGCACCTTGCCCGCGCCGATCTCGACCAGCTCTTCGACACCCTGAGCACGCATGTAGAGCACGCTTTCGCGCCAGCGGACCATGCCGGTCACCTGGCTGACGAGCAGGTTGCGGATCTCGGCCGGGCTGGTCACTTCGTGCGCGGTGACATTCGAGATCAACGGCACGACCGGCGGCTGGATGTCGACCGCGGCCAGCGCTTCGGCCATGACGTCGGCGACCGGCGCCATCAGCGGGCAGTGGAACGGCCCGCTCACCGGCAGCATGATCGAGCGCTTGGCGCCGCGCAGGGCGGCGATCTCGGTCGCGCGCTTCACAGCGGCGCGGCTGCCGCTGATCACAACCTGGCCCGGGGCATTGTCGTTGGCGGCCACACAAACCGCGCCGTCATACGAGTCACGCGTGGCCTCGGCGGCGATCTCGCGCGCGGCCGCCAACTCGAGACCCATCAGCGCCGCCATGGCCCCGTCGCCCACCGGCACCGCCGTTTGCATCGCCAGCCCACGCTTGCGCAGCAGCCGCGCGGCGTCGCCGACAGAGAAGCTGCCCGCGGCGGTGAGCGCGGTGTACTCGCCAAGCGAGTGGCCGGCGACAAAGCGGCCGAGCGCGCGGATATCGTAGCCATATTCGTGCTCGAGGACCCGCAGGACGGCCAGGCTAACCGCCATCAGCGCCGGCTGCGCATTCTCGGTGAGGGTGAGCGCGTCGTCCGGGCCCTCTGCCATCAGGGTGGAGAGCTTCTCGCCCAAAGCATCGTCGACTTCGGCAAAAACGCGACGGGCGTCGGCGGAGTTAATCGCGAGAGCGCTGCCCATACCGACTGCCTGCGAGCCCTGCCCGGGAAAGACCAGCGCGCGGGTTGCCGCCAGTGCCGCAGCCGAAGCCGGGAACGCCTCGGCGAGAACAGGCGCTGATGCGACTTCGCGAACCTTGACGTCGGAAACAGGCATGATCGGATCCTTTTTATTCGAACAGGAGCAGGCCGACGGAATGTCAATGAACGACGTTGCCGAGGATAAGCCCTGTGCTTGCGCCCGTGTCGCCGGCCGGCAACCGAATGTGCTGAGCCGAGGCACATGGGACCGCAGCGTCTTTTGCGGAGGCCGAACAGACAGCACTACCGCAGCGCTTGTCGACTCTCGCGGCTGAACACACAAATTTCATAAGTGGCGGTCATTCCGAGGGCAACAAAAAAATAACATTCAAGTGTTAGCGCCGTATTTCCAACCACAACATCTGCGACGCAAGCTGCGACAGGGGCGTATTGTTGTTTTTACGCAACAGCAAAACCGACCTGGGAGACTCAAGTAGCCGGTTCGCCCTCCGGCGCATAGACCAGCATTACCCGTTCGGCCAGCTCCAGAGCCGTCGTCAAGCCATCGAGGACGACGGCGTTCGCGCCGGCGGTGCGCATCCGGGCGATCCAGTCCTCGTCGGGAGCGCGAACAAAGATCTTGAGCTTCGGGAATGTGCGCCGGGCGAGAATGGTGATCTGCTCGGCGGTCGCTGCCTCCGGCACGGAGACCACCAACGCATGGGCGCGCTCGAGATGGGCGGCGCGGAGCACCTCGGTGCGGCCGGCGTTGCCGTAGAAGACCGGCAGGTTGCGAACGCGGCTGGCGCGGACCCGGCGTGCCGACAGGTCGAGAATCAGCACGGGCACATGCTGACCGGCGAGGTAGCGCGCCACCGCCATGCCGACCTGGCCGAAACCGGCGATAACGACGTGGTTGCGGACCTCGCCGCTTTCGCGGTCGAGATTGCCGAGCAGCGAGACCCCGCCGCGGCCTTTCGGACCGAACCGCGTGAGGATCAGGGCGCCCAGCGGGGTCAGCGCCATCGACACCCCGACCGCGACGGTCAACAACTGGCGCGCCTCTGCGTCGAGGAGCCGGCTGTCGAAGGCGAGCGCCAGCAGCACGAAGGCGAACTCGCTGCCCTGGGACAGCAGCGCGGCCAGCGCCAACCCCCGCCCCCGCGGCGCGCCGAAGGCGAGCGCCAGGGCGAACAGGACGGCCGTTTTGATCGCCATCAGCCCAACGACGAGCGCGACCAGCGTCGGCGCGTTCAGGGCGGCGAAGCGCAGGTCGAGGGTCATGCCGACGGTCATGAAGAACAGGCCGAGAAGCAGCCCGCGAAACGGCTGGATGTCGGCTGCGACCTGATGGCGATACTCGGTATCGGCTACCATCTTACCGGCGAGAAACGCGCCCAGCGCCATCGACAGCCCGGCCTCCTCGGTGACCCATCCGATCCCGAGAACGAGGAGCAGGGTGAGGCCGGTAAAGACCTCCGGCGCGCCCGTTTCGGCGGCCAGGCGCAACAGTGAGCGCAGCACCGTGCGCTCGAACAGGATGAACGCGACCAGAACGAGGCCGAATTTGAGCGCGGCCATCCCCAGCGGGATCGCCACCGACTCGCCGCCGTTGCCGAGCGCCGCAGCGATGACGATCATCGGCGCCACCATCAGGTCCTGGACGAGCAGGATAGCGATGGTGCTGCGGGCAAACTGACCCGTCATCTGTCCCCGTTCGCTGAGGATCTGAAAGACCACTGCGGACGATGAAAAGGTCAGCGCGCCGCCGACGACTACGGCCGCGGCCGGGCTCAGCCCGAGCATCATGCCGCAACCGGTGAGAATGGCGGTGGTGACGAGAACCTGGGCCCCGGCGAGCAGGAACGCCCGCTTGCCGAACAGGCGCAGCCGCTCGTTGCTGACCTCCAGTCCAACGGCAAAGAGCAGGAAGACGACGCCGAGTTCCGCCAGTGTCCGGGTCTCGTCACCGCCGGAAAACAGACCGAGGACCGACGGGCCGATGACCATGCCGGCAGTGAGGTAGGCGAGCGCCGAGCCGATCTTCAGCCGCTGGAAGATCGGCACAAACGCAAGCAGGGCGACGAGCAGGATGAGAACGTCCTGGATGTAGTTGTGCTCGTTCAGCTCCACGCGTCAGCGCCCCCTATACCTCGTTCGGGCAATAGTGTAGCATGCCGGCTTGCGCCCGCAGGCGCGGCGCAGCGGACGTGGTGATCAGGCCCGATGTTCGGCTCAGTCGAGATGCAGGGTCAGGCTTTTAAGATAGGCCGATTCCGGGAGGTTCGGGTGGACGGGGTGGTCGGCCGAAGCCCCGGCGGCGCGGATGATGCGGCCGCTGCGATCAGTCGCCGCCAGCCCGCGGACTACTTCCACGGCGAAGGCGGACGCCTCGACGTTGTGCGAGCACGAGGCTATGAACAGGATGCCGCCGGGTTCGACGAGCGCGGCGGCGAGGCGGGTCAGCTTACGGTAGGCGCGCAGGCCGGTGCCCAGGTCTTTGCGCGATTTGACGAAGGCGGGCGGGTCGGCGACGACAACGCCGTAGTGCTCGCGCGCGTCGACCTGGGCCTGCAGCGCCTCGAACACCTGTGCCCGGCGGAAGGTGCAGCGTTCGCCGACGCCGTGGGCCTCGGCCGCACCTGCGGCAAGCGCCAGTGCCGGCTGCGACGAATCGATGCCGACGACCGCGCTCGCGCCGGCGCGGGCCGCCGCGAGAGCGAAGCCGCCGGAGTGGCAATAGGCGTCGAGCATCCGTCCTTGCGCGGCAAGCGGAGCGACAAACGCACGGTTGTCGCGCTGGTCGAAGAACCAGCCGGTCTTCTGCCCCGCGAGGAGGTCGGCGGAATAGACGACGCCGTTCTCGCGCACCTCGACGGGCCCGTCGACCCGGCCCTTGGCGAGGGTGATGGACGAACCCAGGCCCTCTCCCGCCCGCGCCGGAGAGTCGTTGCGCAGGACGATGACCCTTGGCGCCAGGATCGCGTCGATCGCATCCACGACCGGAGCAAGTAGCGCATTGCTTGCCGCTGTGTTCGCCTGGACAACCACGGCATCAGAGAAGCGGTCGACGATCAGGCCGGGAAGGCCGTCGGCTTCGGCGTGGATCAGCCGGTAGAACGGCTCGGGATACAGCCGCTCACGCAAGGCCAGGGCGCGACGGAGCCGGTCTGCGAAAAAGCCCTCGTCGATGGCGGCCGCACTGTCGCGGTCGAACAGGCGGAAGGCGATCAGCGCGTGCGGGTTGAAGCCGCCGACGCCGAGCGGCTTGCCGTCGACCCGATGCAGGCTCGCCAGCGTCCCCGCCGGCAAAGCCTTGGCCTCGGCGTCCATGCGGATCTCGTTGGAGTAGGCCCAGGGATGGCCATGGCCGACGCGCTTGTCGCGGCCGGCAAGCAGATAGATGCGGGGAAGCGGCGACGAAGGAGAGGACATGAACGGGACCGTATGGCGGCGGGGTAGCGCGGCGCGGACGATACTGCAGAATATGCTTGGTCGCCATCCGGCGCGGGAGCCCCTCTTGTAGACCGCGCGGGCATGCCGCTCAACCGGCCACGGCCAGCGCATTATTCGAGCGCCCCGGCGAAACAAGGCTCGATGAAAAGGCCTACCTCCCCAGCGCGACACCCTCGCGGCGGGGATCGGCCGCGCCTTCAAGCCCGCTTCGGGCCAGCGCGATCGCGTTGAGGCCGCTATCGAGTTCGCGTACATCGACCTGATGGCCCAGCGCCTCCAGTTCCGGCCGTAGCGCGGCCGCCTCCGTACCGGCCTCAAGCTCCGTCGGGCCGTTGCGGTTCAGCCTGTTGCCGAGCGAAACAGCGTTCGCGATGTCGAGGCCCCAGTCGAGGGTCGCGATCAGCGACTTGGCGACGTAGCCGATAATCCGCGAGCCGCCGGGCGAGCCGGTGGCGAGCACAGGCCGACCGTCCGAGTCGAAGACCAGCGTCGGCGCCATCGAACTGCGCGGCCGCTTGCCCGGCTGCGGCCGGTTGGCAACCTTCTCGCCGGTCTGCGTCGGCGTGAACGAGAAATCGGTGAGCTCGTTGTTGAGCATGAAGCCGCGGACCATCAGCCGCGAGCCGAACGGGCTCTCGATGCTGCTGGTCATCGCGGCGACATTGCCGGCGGCGTCCACGACGCTGATGTGCGTCGTCGACAGGTTGCGCGTCTCGTCGGGTAGCGCCGCCGCGCGCCTGTCCGCACCCGGCGGCAGGCCGGGCGCGACCTCGCCCGACGCCGCCCGCGGCCCGATCAGCCGCGCCCGCCGCGCCAGGTAGGCCCGGTCGAGCAGTCCTTCGACCGGCACATTCGCGAACTTCGGATCGGCGATGTAGGCGTTGCGATCGGCGAAGGCGAGCCGGCTCGCCTCGGCCAGTCGATGGACGCCGAGCGCCGACTGCGGGCCGGTCGCTGCCATGTCGAAGCCGCGCAGCAGGCCCAGGATCTGCAGCGTCGTCAGCCCGCCCGAAGACGGCGGCGGCATGCCGCAGACCCGCCGCCCGCGGTAGTCGAGACAGACCGGCTCGCGGCGGACTGCCTGGTAACCGGCGATGTCGGCCGCGCGCATGGCGACGGGATTGCGCGGAGCGGTGCTGACGGTGCGGGCGATGTCGGCGGCGATCGGGCCGGTGTAGAAGGCTGACGAGCCGCCGGTGGCGATGGCGCGGAACGTGGCCGCCAGCTCCGGATTGCGCAGCAGACTGCCCGCCGGCAGGGCATCGCCGGCATCGGTGTAGAAATACGCAGCCGGCGCGGGAAACGTCTTCAGGTACTTGTCGTCGGCGATTGTCTGGTGCAGCCGCGAGGAAATGGCAAAGCCCTCTTCGGCGTGGGCGATAGCCGGCGCGAACAGATCGGCCCATGGCAGCGCGCCGAAATCCTTGTGCGCCATCTCGAGCATGCGAAGCTGGCCTGGCACACCGACCGACAGGCCGCCGACGACGGCGTCGTAGAAGGCGCGCGGCTGCCCTTTCGGGTCGAGAAACATGGTCTCGCGGGCGGAGGCGGGCGCGGTCTCGCGGCCGTCGTAGGCGATGGTGCGGCCGCTGGCGGCGTCGTAGTACAGGAGAAAGCCGCCGCCGCCGATCCCGGAGGACTGCGGCTCGACCAGGTTGAGGACCATCTCCGCCGCGATCGCCGCATCGATGGCGCTACCGCCGGCGGCAAGCACATTGCGGCCGGCTTCGGCGGCGAGCGGATGGCCGGCGACGATCATGGCGTGCTTCGCGCGGACAAGCTGCGCCGGCGGCGGCGATGCGCCGGTACCGGGCTCGGGCCTGTCGGCAACGCGCGCGCAGGCAACGATGAGAGACGTGATCGCGATCGCGATCGCCATGACGGTTGCGGCAATCGCCCGCCGGATACTGCGCGCTCTGTTCATGTCGATTTACCCCCCTGAGGCCAACTGGACGGGCGGAAGCATAGGCGCAAGCGTTGACCGACACTCGCTGTGGCAGCGTCCGCCCACACGAGGTTGATTCTCGTCATTTGCAAAGAAACCGCAAATAGTTTTTGCGATTGATTTTCATTTCAAGAAAACCCCGCCGCCTCTCGCGTGAGGTGAAACAGCGCCGTAGGCAACAATCGCGCCGCGCAACCAGGTGCTAATATGTTGACTCTGCTCAATTGCGCCCATAACATGCGGTCTTTCTAATGCACGCGCGGGCACGCGGGCTCCGGTTTGTCCGAAGCAAACGGGATCCCCGGACTTTATATCTTTGCTGACGGCTCGGCCCGCGTGTCTGCCGTTTTGATAGCGAATATTCCCTTCTCATCATCTTGGTTTTGTTCTAATCAAATCGGGCGGGCGCCAAGCCGTGTCCGGAGGCGGGTCTTCCAGGGTGTGGAGCAACTCATGAGCGCAGCGGTGGCCACAAGGGCAGTGGGCGCAGGCAACGATCCCGGCATCTATCCCGGTGTCTATGAAGACGAGGTCATTCGCAAGTTCGTCACCGCGACGATGTTCTGGGGCGTCATAGGCTTTCTCGTCGGAACCTACATCGCGTTCGAACTCGCTTACCCGGTGCTCAACCTGGACCTGCCCTGGACGACCTTCGGCCGCCTGCGCCCGGTCCACACCTCGGCAGTCATTTTTGCCTTCGGCGGCAATGCCCTGCTCGGCACCTCGTTCTACGTCGTCCAGCGCACCTGCCGCGCACCGCTGTTCGGCGGCGCCGCGCTCGGCAATTTCGTGTTCTGGGGCTATCAGGCCTTCATCGTCCTCGCCGCTTCCGGTTATGTCCTCGGCATCACCCAGAGCAAGGAGTACGCCGAGCCCGAGTGGTACACTGACCTGTGGCTGACGATCGTCTGGGTCGCCTACCTTGTCTGCTATGTCGGCACGATTATGCGGCGCAAGGAGCCGCACATCTACGTCGCCAACTGGTTCTACCTCGCTTTCATCATTACCATCGCGATGCTGCACATCGTCAACAACCTGGCGGTGCCGGTATCGATCTTCGGCACCAAGAGCTACATCGTCTGGGGCGGCGTCCAGGACGCCATGACCCAGTGGTGGTACGGCCACAACGCCGTCGGCTTCTACCTCACCGCCGGCTTCCTCGGAATGATGTACTACTTCATCCCGAAGCAGGCCGAGCGGCCGGTCTACTCCTATCGGCTCAGCATCGTCCACTTCTGGACCCTGATCTTCATCTACGTCTGGGCCGGCCCCCACCACCTCCACTACACCGCCCTGCCCGACTGGGCTCAGACGCTGGGCATGGTCTTCTCGGTCGTGCTGTGGATGCCGTCATGGGGCGGCATGATCAACGGCGTCATGACCCTGTCCGGCGCCTGGGACAAGCTGCGCACCGATCCGATCCTGCGCTTCCTCGTGGTCTCGGTCGCGTTCTACGGCATGAGCACGTTCGAGGGGCCGATGATGTCGATCAAGGCGGTCAACTCGCTCAGCCACTACACCGACTGGACCATCGGCCACGTCCACTCCGGCGCCCTCGGCTGGGTCGCCATGATCAGTTTCGGCGCGGTCTACTTCCTCGTCCCGCGGCTGTGGAACCGCCAGCGGCTGTACTCGCTGCAGCTGGTCACCTACCACTTCTGGATCTCGACCATCGGCATCGTGCTTTACATCACGGCGATGTGGATCT
>JBBSCD010000032.1:0-22131 GCA_038250645.1 Rhodospirillales bacterium | reverse complement strand
CGCTTGCGGCGGCGGCGAGAGCAATGACGACCGCGGGAAATCGGCGACGCCGCGGCGTGGCGCAGACCCGCCCGGTGGCGCGGCGAAATGAACAGGGAGGTACCAGCATGCACGCAATCTGCGCGCGGAGCCGACTGCTGTCAAAATGAATCCGGCCGGCATCCCGGCGGCTCGTTCAGATGGGCGCATCCCCGCGCAGTCCCATGCAGCACGGAAAATTGTTTGGTAGCAGTGCGATAGGGACCCTCGCGTACGCACGCAGAAGCGCTGGATGCTGTCGCCGCTTGCGATCCAAGCACACCGGGGTGTGATCGGCGCCACAGTCGGCGTCCGTCCGCTCTGGTAAAGCCATAGGGTCAAGGCAATTCCGCTTCCTTAACCGGATGGCAACAGAGGAGACCGATGAACACGCCCGAGTGGTACGGCTCGATTGGCATCATGAACAGCGCCCACATGTCGCGTCGTGGCATCAGGGACACGCTGTATCGCGGCATCTGCGCCCTCCGCTACGCGCTTGCGACGCATCGGCGTCCGCGCCCGGCGGGTCGGCGGTCGCAGGGACGACGGGCGCGACACGCGGCTTCGACCTGACCAGGGCCGACAGCGACCGTCCTGATCGTGCCATCGGCGGCCTGCGGCCGAATGCGACGGTCGCTTCGCGTTCGGGCCGCGCTGCACGCGGCCCTGCCTCGCGCTCAGGAGCCGTCCATCGCGGTGCCGCCAGCGATCAGCCCGCGGACCATGTCGCCGGCAAGGAAGTCGTGAGGGAAGCCGAGTTCGATCGCGCTTAGTCCATCGAGGCGTTCGCGATGCTCCGCGTCCAGGGCGAAATCGAGTGCACCGAGGTTGTCCTCGATCTGGGTGAGGGTGCGTGCGCCGAGGATCGGGCTGGTGACGCCCGGCCGGGTGAGCAGCCAGTTCAGCGCCACCTGCGCCGGCGACCGCCCGGCCTCGTCGGCAACGGCCTTCACCGCCTCGGCGATGGCGATGCGCTTCTCGCTCAGGGCGATGGGCCGCGCCACCGCGCCGCCGGCGTTTTCTTCGGCTTTGGCATTGCCCTGCTTTTCCAGATCGGTGCGGCTGTACTTGCCGCTGAGCAGGCCCGATGCGAGCGGCGACCACGGCAGGACGCCGAGGCCCAGTTCTATGGCCATCGGCACCAGTTCGCGCTCCACATCGCGAAGGGCGAGGTTGTACTCGACCTGGAGCGCGATGAACCGGCTCCAGCCGCGCAGCTCGGCGAGCGTGTTGCACTGGGCAATCTTCCACGCCGGCGTGTCGGAAATGGCGACGTAGAGGATCTTGCCGGCGCGAACGAGATCATCGAGACCGCGCATGACTTCGTCGACCGGGGTCGTGCCGTCCCAGGCGTGCAGCCAGTAGAGATCGATGTAGTCGGTGTTCAGCCGGCGCAGGCTGGCTTCGACGGACTGGATCATGCACTTGCGGTGGTTGCCGCCGGCATTGGGATCGCCCGGGCACATGTTAAGGGTGAACTTGGTCGCCAGGACAAAACGCTCGCGGGCGTCGCCCATGCATTCGCCGACGAACCGCTCGCTGGTGCCTTTGGTGTAGAAATTTGCGGTGTCGATAAAGTTGCCGCCGCGTTCGGCGTAGGCGTTGAAGATCGCCCGGCTGGTTTCCCGGTCCGCGCCCCAGCCCCACTCGGTGCCGAAGGTCATCGTCCCGAGGCACAGCGGGCTGACGCGCAGGCCGCTGCGGCCCAGCAGGCGATAGTGGTCGAGTTGCCACGGACCCTGCGTGTTCATGCTCATGATCCCTCCTGTTACGTCGCCGCGCACGCGCCCTGTGCGACTTGCGCGCCGGCGATCACCCACTCGCGGAATGCCCGGATCTTGGGTCGATCGGCGGCGGCTGCAAGGCAAACCACATAATAGGCATAGCCGGTCGGAAGTTTCAGGGCAAAGGGTGCAACCAGCCGGCCTTCGGCGATGTCATCGGCGGCGAACAGCATCTGCGCCAGTGCGACGCCCTGGCCGTCGATTGCGGCCTGCAGCATGATGTGGGTGTGGCTGAAGCGAGGGCCCTTTTCATGATTGACGCCCTGGGCGCCGGCGGCCTGCAGCCACGTCTCCCAGACCGGGACCCGCGGAATGGGCGCCATCTCCTCATGGAGCAGCGTCACGTTCGCCAGATCGTCCGCCACGCGCAGCCGTTTCGCCAGCGCCGGGGCGCACACCGGCAGGACGTACTCGTCGATGACAAAGTCGGCACGCAGACCCGGCCACTCGCCGGCGCCGAAGCGCACGGCGACATCGACCGAGTCACGGACGAAATCGACAAGGCGGTCGGCGGCGGTGATGCGCAGATCGATGCCGGGGTGCTGTTCCTGAAAGAGGCTCATGCGCGGCACCAGCCACTTGACCGCGAAGGAGGGAAGGACGCTGACGGTCAGCGCCCCGGCGACGTTGCGCGTGTACACCCGGTCGAGCGCCTCGGCCAGATCATCGAGCGCCCGGCGCACCACCGGAAAGAGCGCCTGGGCCTCGTCGGTCAGGGTCAGCGCCCGGTTGAGACGGCGGAACAACGGCAGGCCGATCTGCTCTTCAAGCGCCTTCACCTGATGGCTGACCGCCGCCTGGGTCACGTTCAGCTCCTCCGCCGCCCGGGTGAAGCTGAGATGCCGGGCCGCGGCCTCGAACGCGCGCAGGGCGTTCAGCGGCGGCAGACGTCGGGCCATGCCATGCTCGCATTAGTTTTGCTTATCCGACCCATACAATTCGTCGTTTGTCTGTTCCCATGGGAAACCATACTATCAACCTGGGTCAGAAACTAGCGACCAGAAAAACACGCGAATAGCCGGAGATTTTCAATGAATTCGATGACAACCGTGCACAACAAAGGTTTGCATGACGGCGTTGGCAGCGGTCTCGCGCCGCGCGGGTGGCCGGCCATTGCACAAGATTATCTAATCTCGGCCTTTGAGCGGCTCGGTGACTGGCAGGAGCGGATGGCGCAGCGACGGCGGCTCATGACGATGGACGAGCGCATGCTTCACGACATCGGCCTGTGCCGCGAGGACGCCATCAACGAGGCGATCAAGCCTTTCTGGAGGGGATAATGACAAGCGCTGGCCGCCGCTCTCGCGGTCACCTCAGCCGTTCGAGAACACGCGGAGCAGGCGCTCGAAGAAGCCGGGCTCATCGACGTTCGGCTGATCGAGAGCGGCGGCGGGCAGCGGCGGGGCCGGCCGCGGCTCCGGCGTGCGTGGGCGCAGCGGCCGCTCCGGCGTCCCCGAAAGGGCCGCGGTCACGAACCCCTTCCACAATCGCGCCGGCGCCCCGCCGCCGGTCACCGAAGACATCGGCCGCTCGTCATCGTTTCCCATCCACACCCCGGCGACAAGATCGGCGGTAAAACCGACAAACCAGGCATCACGTGCGTTCTGGCTGGTTCCCGTCTTGCCGGCGGCCGGCCGGCTCATCCGCGCCGCCTTGCCGGTTCCGGTCGCGATCACCTCGCTCAGCATGTCGGTCAGATCCGCCGCATCGGCCGCGGCGATGACCCGGCCCGGGCCCGAGCCGGAGCGGGCGTAGAGAACGCGCCCGTCGCGGTCCTCGATCCGCTGGATCCCGTACGGCCAGACCCCGAAGCCGCCATTGCCGATCGCGGCGTAGGCGCCGGTTAATTCAAGAAGGCTGATCTCGCTCACGCCCAGCGCCAGGCTCGGCGTCGGCGCGAGGTCGGAGGTGATCCCGATCCGCCGCGCCGTGGCGATCACCCGCTCGCGGCCGGCGTACTCACTGACCCGGACCGCAATCGTGTTGACCGACTGGGCGAGGGCCTGGCGCAGGGTCATCTCGCCCTGGAACCGGCCGGAGTAGTTGCGCGGCTCCCATCCGGCCACCTGCAGTGGCGCATCCACGAACCGGGTCGCCGGCGTCAGCCCCGCTTCCAGTCCGGCAAGATAGACGATGGGCTTGAAGGCGGAGCCGGGCTGGCGATAGGCCTGGGTCGCGCGATTGAACGGGCTGAGCGCATAGTCGCGGCCGCCGACGAGCGCGCGCACCGCACCGTCCGGCGCCATGGCGACCAGCGCCGCCTGCGAGGGTCCGGACTTCGGCGTCGAAACGCTCAGCGATTTCTCGACCTCGTCCTCGGCAATCCGCTGGGCGCGGGAGTCGAGCGTTGTGACGATGACGAGATCCTGATCGCGGGCGGTGACGAAGCCGGGAAGCTGCGCCAGAATCCAGTCGACGAAATACATGCCGTTCGGCCGTCGCCCGCGTGCGCCCGGGTCGCGCCGGCTCCTGATCGCCGCCTGCGCCTCGGCGGCGCTGATCCTGCCCGAGGCGACCATGGCGGCGAGGACGACGCGGGCGCGCTGGTCGGCAAGGCCCGGGTTGGCGACCGGGTTGAGCCGAGAAGGGGCTTTGAGCACGCCGGCCAGCATCGCCGCTTCGTAGGGCGAAACGCGCGCGGCCGGCTTGTTGAAGAACTTCCGCGCTGCGGCATCGATCCCGTACGACCCGGCGCCGTAATAGGTCCGGTTCAGATAGATCGAGAGAATCTGGTCCTTGCTGAACTTGCGCTCGAGCCACAGCGCCAGCATCAGCTCCTGAACCTTGCGCTTGAGCGTGCGCTCCGGCGTCAGGAACAGAGTTTTCGCCGCCTGCTGGGTGATCGTGCTGCCGCCCTGGACAATACCGCCGGCACGCACGTTCTCCCAGGCGGCGCGGGCGAGGCCGTGAATGTCGAGGCCGAAGTGGTCGTAAAACCGCCGGTCCTCGATGGCCGTGATCGCCTTCGGCACCGCGTCAGGAAGCTCGGAAACCGTGACAGCATGGGCGAAGTTGTCGCCGACCGTGGCGATCTCGCCGCCATCGGCGGCCACGATGGTCACCGACGGCCGCCGCGTCGGCGTCAGCGCTTCATCGACGTCGGGCAGCGTCAGCGCGTACCAGCCGATGAGGCCGGCCGCCGCCACCGTGAACCAGATGGCGAAAACGATGCCCCATCGCACGAACGGCCACCAGCGCCGGCCGCTCCGGCGCGTCGATGGTTCATCGCCGGCGGAGCGCCGATCCCGATCCGTCCTGGGCTTCGCCATCGTCCTGCTTCCGCGCCTTCACCGTCAGGCTCGACTGATGTGTACGCAAATGAGCCAGCTAATTCAACCAATCCGCTATTAAGATGTGTTCATGTTTGAACGAGATGGCCGACATGATGCTGCCGGCAGCCGGCCAGGGGCCGAGTCCGCTGAGGGTTCAGGCCGCTGCGGCCCTCGCCTTCATGGCCTGGGCAGGCCGCGAATATTTCCATATGCGTGGATGCGTGGGCCCGTCCGGGCGCTGGCTCAACCGCCCGTCGCTGCAATTACCTGCGCGCACGAACCGGACAGGCGGACCCTGGCCTGATCTGTATCGGCGACCGAGCCGAGCACGGCGGTGCTGGCCGCTTCGGCGACCGGACGCGGTGGCGCGATCGCATCGCCTTGCGCGAAATCGACCCCCAGCCGGCGAAGGCAGTCGATGACCTCGGCGTTGTGGGCATACTCGGCAATGGTCTTCAGGCCCATGATGCGGCCGGTCTCGTTGATTGCCGAGACGACGGCGCGATCGACACTGCTGTCGATGATCTGCCTGACAAAGTTGCCGTCGATCTTGAGATAGTCGGCCGGCAGCGCTTTCAGATAGGCGAAGGAACTCTGCCCGCTGCCAAAATCATCGAGCGCGATGGAGCAGCCGAGCTTCTTGAGCCCGCCGACGACCCCGACAGCATGGCCGAGATCGCTGATCTCTTCTGTCTCGGTTTTCTCGAAACAGACGCTGCGCGGGGCGATGGTATGAACGGCTAGCTGTGCGGTGACTTAATCGACGAGACTGGGATCGTCGAGAGAATTCCCCGAGAGGTTGATGGCGATGACGGCACTGGCGAAAAGGCTTCCCTGTCGGGCGAGGTGACGCAAGGCGGTCCTGATCACCCAGCGGTCGACCGCGGCCATCAGGCCATGACGTTCGGCCGCGGCAATCAGGGTACGCGGCAGCACGAGCTGGCCGTTCTCGCCCCGATGCCTGAGCAGAAACTCGTAGTGGACGGGGAGCCCGCTGTCCTTCTGCAAGGGCACGATCGGCTGGTAGTAGAGCTGGAACCGGTCTTCATCGAGCGCAGCACGAAACGCCTGCGGATACAGAACGACCGGCTCGCGGTCCGTCGCCGGCTCGCGGTCGCTGCGATAGATGTGGCTACGCCCGCGGCCAAGTTGTTTCGCCGTGTAGCAGGCGATGTCGCCCGCTGAAAGAAGCTGGCGCGCGGTGCCGGACCGGGCCGTAACCTCGACAAGCCCAAGGCTCGGCGTGAGCTGGACCGCCGGTGCGTCGAGCATCGAAAACCGCGCGGCGTTAAAGCTCGCGACGACGTCCTTGGCGATGCGCTCGGCTTCATTGAGCGTGCAATTGCTGAGCAGGAGCCCGAACTCATCGCCGCCAAGCCGGGCCACGGTGTCGCGCTCGCGGAAGCGGGCGCGAAGCAGACCGGCGACCTGGCGGAGCACTGCGTCCCCGGTGGCGTGACCGAACGTCTCGTTGATCCGCCTGAAGTGGTCGAGATCGATGTAGCACAGCACATGGGGGCGAGCGAACCGCCGGGCGCTCGACACCGCGGCGTCGAGCCGTCGCTCGAACTCGGGCCGGTTGATGAGGCCGGTCAGGACATCGTGGGAAGCGTCCACGCGGGGACGCCTCGCCGGATGCCGGGCGGTCGCGTCCTCGCGAATGACGAGGACAGCGCCACGCACGTCGCCACCGGCCGCGCGCAAGGGAGTAGCGAAGGTCTCAACCGCCGTCTGCCGGCCATCGTGAGCGATCAGAAGCTGTCGCCCCGATTGAGCGAACGGCGCGCCGCCAGCCAGACACGGTGCAGAGGGATCTGCCGCCAGCTCGCGCCCTGCGGTATCGATGATGCGAACTACGTCCCCGACCGGCCGGCCCCGAGCCGCGCCGCGCTTCCAGCCGGTTATGACTTCCGCGGCGCCGTTCATGTCGTCGATCCGCCGTTCGGCATCGATGCACATGACCGCGTCGCCGATCGCATCGAGCGCGACCCGCGACTTCTCCCGCTCATCCATGAGCGCAGCATGCTCCCGGCGGTGGCGCGAGACGTCGCGAAGAATGCTGAACACGTGTCGGCGTTCGCCGTTTTCACACGCGACCGGCGTCGCCTGCCATTCGACGGTAAGCGGCTCGCCGTCGCGGCGACGAAGGACCGCCTCCATGAAAAAAGAGCCATTGTCGATAATCTCGGCGTGCAGCCGGGAAAGTGCGTCGGCGTAGTCCTGCGACCGCTGGAGAAAACAGAGCGTCCGCCCGCGCAGGGACTCCGGCGCGTAGTCGACCAGCTGCGCGAAAGCGGCGTTGGCGAAAACAATCCGCGGCTCGTCCTCCGCCGTGGTCACGAGGGCGGCGTCGACCAGGCTCTCGCTTGTCAGCGACAGTCCGGCGATGTCCAGCTCTACCCCGCTGGAATGCTCCGAACTCGCCATAAGTTCGTGCCGTCCGTTTCTGCTTCCGTACGTTTCGCCACCCAGGTGTTTTGTCATCGTGGTGCCAGCGATTTGTCGAACAGGGTCAGGGTCCGTTCCAAGGCCGCCGCCGCCGCGTCAGCTCTGTAGTCCGCGCGGACGTCGCAATTGAACCCATGCCCGGCCCCCGGATAAAGGTAGACTGGAACATCCGGATTTGCCGCGCGCACCTGCTCGACCGTCGCCGGCGGGATCAGCGCATCGTCGGCGCCAAAGTGGGCGATGGTCGGGCACCGCGGATGATCTTCGGGGAATTCAGCAATCTGGCGCCCGTAGTAGGCGGCCGCGCAATCGACATCGAGCCGGGACGCCGAAAGCCACGCGATCGTCCCGCCCCAGCAGTAGCCGATGACCCCGACAGGCCCTTGCGGCCGGAGACGCTCGACCGCGGCCGAAACATCCACAACCGGGTGATCCCAGCCCAATTCGCCGACCAGCGCGCGACCCTCGGAAATGCCGTCCTCATCGTAGCCGAGCTCCACACCTGGCCTGATCCGGTCGAACAGTGCTGGCGCAACCGCCTCATACCCTCGCGCCGCGAACCCGTCGCAGACCGAGCGGATATGGGCGTTGACGCCGAACACCTCCTGGATAACGACAAGCCGGGCCGCAGTCTCGCCACTGGGCATCGCGTGATAGGCGGCCAGCGTGTGACCGTCGCTCGCGCGCAGCTTGATCCAGTCGACCATGCCACCCAATCCTGATCCCCCAAGATAGCTGGCTAGAGGAGATTGACGGCTTTTTTAAGACAGGCTGCGGCCGGTCGGTCGGGCCTATATTCCGCGCCAATTCCCGGGCCGGCACGGTATTGTGGTGGGCAGGTAATCCAGAGGTAAGCAATGATCGTCCCGAGCAGTCCGCCCGACCTCCGGCGGATAACCCGCGCGTTCGAAGACCTGCCGCACGCCCGCGCCCTTGGTATGACCTTCCTCTCGCTCGACCACGGTCGCGGCTCGATACGCATGCGCTATGATTCGCGGCTGGTCGGCAATCCGGCAACGCGAGTCGTCCACGGCGGCGTGATCACCGCCCTGCTCGACACGCTGTGCGGCGCCGTCGTCATGGCCTCCGTACCGGACGGCACCCCGCTCGCCACGCTCGACCTGCGCATCGACTACCTTCATCCGGCGAGTCCGGACGAAACCATCCGCGCCTCGGCGGAATGCTACAAGGTGACCGCCAACGTCGCCTTCGTTCGCGGCCTCGCCTACCACGAAGCGATCGACGACCCGATCGCCCATTGCACCGGCACGTTCATGCTCGGCACGGGCTTCTCGGCAGGTGCAGCGCCCGTCGCGAGCGACACCGGACTCCCGTCGGCGGAAAGAGGCCTCTCATGCTGACGACCATCGCGGCGTTGAAGGAAAGCGGCGACGTGACCGCCATCAACGACCTCATTCCCTATGCGCGGACGGTGGGACTGGAGGCGATCACCGATGCCGGCGGCCTGCTCGTCACGCTGCGTTTCCGCGAGAGCAACATCGGTAACAGTGCGATGCGCTTCATCCATGGCGGCGTCGTCGGCGCGCTCATGGAACACGCGGCCATCCTCCACCTGCTGGCCGAGACCGAGGCCGCGGTGGTGCCGAAGATCATCAACCTGTCCATCGACTATCTCAGGCCGTGCCTCGCCGCCGACACATTCGCGCGGGGCACCGTGCTGAAGCAGGGCAGGCGCGTCGCCAACGTCCGCATGATCGCCTGGCAGGACAGCGCCGACCGCCCGGTCGCCGCCGGCCACGCCCATTTTCTGCTGACGTAGGGCCATTTTCTGCCGACGTGGGAAGGGCATCGACATGATCACGATCCGCAGATCCGCCGAGCGGGGCGCGACGCGCCTGTCATGGCTCGACAGTCGGCACAGCTTCTCGTTCGGCGACTATTACGACGCCGCGCACATGGGCTTCGGCCCGTTGCGGGTCATCAACGAGGACCGGGTCGCGCCGGGCGGCGGCTTCGCCCCCCATGGCCACCGCGACATGGAGATCATCTCCTATGTGCTGGCCGGCGCGCTCGCTCACGAGGACAGCCTCGGCACCGGCTCCGTCATCCGCGCGGGCGACATCCAGCGCATGAGCGCCGGCACCGGTATCCGCCACAGCGAGTTCAATGCCTCGCGAACGGAGCCGGTCCACTTCCTGCAGATCTGGATCATTCCGGAACGGCCCGGCGCCCAGCCGGAGTATGAGCAGAGGAGCCTCGCTCAGTTCGAGCCGCAGGGCAGGGTGCGCCGTATCGCCGGTTCCGGGGGCGGCAGCGCACTGACGATTCACGCTCCGGTTGACGTCTTCGCCGCAAGCCCCGGCGATGGCGAACTTGTTCGCCATCCCCTGCCGGACGGTCACATGGCATGGCTGCAGGTCGCGCGCGGCAGCATCGAGCTCGACGGCGCCAGGCTCGAAGCCGGCGATGGCGCCGCTGTCACGGGCGAACCGATGCTCGAGATCCTCGGCCGCCGAAGCGGCGAGGCGCTGCTCTTCGACATGAAGGATGCCGGACGGCGCTGACCGCGGAGGCCGCTGCCGCATTTTCGCCAAACATTCGATAGACGGAGCGTTGCGCGAGAATGGTAGTATCCGACATGTCCGCAGACACGATTGCCCGCTCGCCACGGCCCGGTGAAGGTCCCACCTCGTCGGCGGCCGCCGCCGAACCTGAACCGGTTTCCGCGGCGGCAACGCCCACGAACCGCGGTTCGGTGCGCATCCAGTCGGCGTCCGTATCCGGCCTGTTCGTTCTCGCCGCGATCTACACCATCTACTTCGCCAAGCCGGTCCTGATGCCGGTCGTCGCCGCCGCGGTGCTGTACATCCTGCTTTGGCCGGCGGTCCGCCTCCTGAGCCGCATCCGTATCCCGACGCCTTTCGGCGCCGCCATTGTGGTTGCCGGGCTCCTCGGCATCGCCGGTACCGGCATCTACGTCCTTGCCGATCCCGCCTCGGCCTGGCTTTCCCAGGCGCCGAAGGTCATGAGCGAACTGCAGTCCAAGATCAAGGCCCCCGTCAGCGAGCTGAACAAGGCCAAGGAGAGACTGGAGCAATTGGTTCAACCGAGATCGCGCGGCGGGGGGGCAGCGCCGAGGGCGGGCCGCAGGTCGGCCTTGCCAACGCCGCGATGTTCGTGCTGGGCACGGTTCAGCAGGTGGGCGCAACGCTGCTGATCATCGTTGCCCTGCTATTTCTGCTCCTCGCTTCGGGAACGATGTTCCAGGAAAAACTCGTGCGCTCGCTGCCGCGCTTCCGCCACAAGAAGCAGGCGGTGATGATCACCAACCAGATTCAGAAGGACATTTCCGTCTATCTGGGGACGGTTGCGGTCATCAACACCGGTCTCGGCCTCGCTATCGGGCTCGGGCTGTATGCCATCGGCATGCCGAACGCCGCGCTGTGGGGGACTATGGCGGCGCTGCTCAATTTCGTCCCCTACATCGGCTTCGCCATTGGCACGAGCATCGTCTTCATCGTCGGCCTGCTCACGTTCGACACGTTCGCGGGCGCGCTGCTGCCGCCGGCGGTCTACATCGTCTGCAATGCTGTTGAGGCCAACGCGGTTACGCCGATCCTGCTGAGCCGCAGACTGACGCTGAACGCCGTCGTCGTCTTCCTCGCCGTCCTCGGCTGGAGCTGGCTGTGGGGCGTCTCTGGAGCGCTTCTCGCTGTCCCGCTTCTTGCGATGATCAAGGTCGTCTCCGACCACGTCGACGGGCTCGGCGGCCTCAGCGAGTTCCTCGGCAGCCGGGAGCCACACTAAGCCGGAAGCCCGTCGGCCGGAGCTTCCGCCGGTCTGAGCCGCCGCCGGAGAGCATCACGAGCGCGCTGGGCGCGCAGCGCCGACGGGGTCGAGGAGCCCTCCGGGGTCCGACCAGAAGATTATCGTTCCCTTGCCCGGCCGCCGACGCTAAACCAGAGGGCCGCGACGACGCACGCGCCGCGGCCAGTCCGCAAGGCCATTGAGAAGCCGCAGGCAGGGAGGAAGACATCGTGCCTCACGTCCTCAGCCTTATCGGCGTCCTGTCCGCTTTGTGGCTGCTTCTGTCGGGCCACTTCGCCGAACCCCTGCTTCTCGCTCTGGGCGCCTTGTCGGTCGCCTTCGTCGTCTTCATCGCGCACCGGATGGATGTCGTCGATCACGAAGGCCACCCCATCCAGCTCAGTCCCCGCGCCGTGCGCTATTTTCCGTGGCTGCTGTGGGAGATCGTCAAGGCGAACATCGACGTTGCCAAAATCATCCTCCGCCGGCGCATGCCGCTGTCGCTCCGCGTCTTCACCACCCAGGGCAGGCAACGCTCCGAACTCGGCCTGACCATCTACGCCAACTCCATCACCCTGACGCCGGGCACCGTCACGATCGCGGTCGACGGCGAATGCCTGACCGTTCATGCGCTGACCGCTGATGCGGCCGCCGGGGTGGGCACCGACGAGATGAACCGCCGCGTCGCCGGGCTGGAGGCCTAGTCGTTCGTGTTCATCGAAGCCAGCCTCGCCATTCTCCTGATCATGGCCCTGACCCTGTGGCGCGCGGTCATGGGCCCGACAGTCTATGACCGGATCCTCGCGGTGAACGCGTTCGGGACCCTGACCGTGCTGTTGATCGCGGTCTTCGGATTCCTGACGGAGCGGCCGGAATTTCTCGATATCGCGCTAGTCTACGCGCTGATCAACTTCATTGGCACGATCGCGGTCTGCAAGTACGCGACGTTCGCCCACCTCGGTGGCCCGCTCGACCAGGTCGATTGGGACGACGTATGACCGCGCTTGCCGTCGACGTTCTGAGTTGGGCGTGCCTGCTCCTCGGCACCGGCTTCGCCCTGATCGGCGCCATCGGCATCATCCGCCTGCCCGACGTGTTCGCGCGCATGCACGGCGCCGGGATGATCGACACGCTGGGCGCGGCAATGATTCTGCTGGGGCTGATGCTGCAGGCAGGACTGACGCTGGTCACTGTCAAGCTGATCCTAATCGGCGTGTTCCTCTTCTTCACCAGCCCGGCGACGACGTTCGCGCTCGCCCGGGCCGCGCTTGCCGCCGGCGCAACGCCGATCGGCGCAGAGGAGACGGCCGGAGATGAGGTCGCAGAGAACAAAGGAGACGAGCGATCGTAGCCGCCATCGACGTTGTCCTCCTGCTGTTCATGGCTGTAACCGCGCTGGCGCTGGCGCGTGTCCGCAACCTTTTTGCGGTGGTGATGCTGTCGGGGATCTTCAGCCTGACCGCGGCGGCGCTTTATGTGGTTCAGGACGCCGTCGACGTCGCCTTCACCGAAGCCGCCGTCGGCGCCGGCATTGCGACGGTGCTGGGACTGGCGACCATCGCGGTCACCCGCTGCGAGGCCGAGAAAAAGCTTAAACCCGTCGCTTTCGGCCCGCTTCTGCTGGTCCTCGTCACCGGCGCCGCGCTGATCTATGGCACGCTCGACATGCCGGGCTACGGCGATCCTTCGGCGCCCATCCATGGCCATGTCGCGCCGCGTTACCTGGCCGAGTCGGAAAACGAAACCGGCGTTCCGAATGTGGTCACGGCGGTGCTGGCGAGCTATCGCGGCTACGACACCCTGGGCGAGACGACCGTCATTCTCACCGCTGCCTGCGGGGTCCTTATGCTGCTCGGACGCAACCGGCAGCGGACTCGCAAAACGCCGCCGCGAGACACTGCGGCGTGAACCGCTTCGCCATCCTGCGGGTCGTCGCCAAGCTGCTGATCCCAGCGATCATGCTCTTCGCTCTCTACGTCCAATTTCACGGCGACTTCGGGCCCGGCGGCGGATTTCAGGCCGGCGTCATTTTCGCCGCCGCGTTCATCCTCTACGCGCTTGTGTTCGGCATCGTCACCGCACGCAGGGTTGCCCCGCCGCGGCTGGTCAACACGACCCTGGCCCTCGGCGTGCTGCTCTACGCCGGCACCGGCTTCGCCGGGCTGCTTCTCGGCGGCAACTACCTAGACTACTCGGTTCTGGCCCATGACCCGGTCCATGGCCAGCACCTCGGCATTTCGCTGATCGAGTTCGGGGTGTTCATGACCGTGTCCTCGGCAATGATCACGATCTTTTTCGTCTTTGCCGGACAGGATATCGACGAGAGGCCGGACTGATCATGGCTCTGCCCGACCTCTTCAACTACTGGCTGGTCGTCATCTTGATGATGATCGGCTTCTACGTCGTCATCGCCCAGGGCAACCTGGTCAAGAAGCTGTTCGGTCTGAACATCTTCCAGGTCGCGGTCTTCGTGTTCTACATCTCCATGGGCAAGATCGAAGGCGGCACCGCGCCAATTCTGCTCGAGGGCGAGCCGGTATACACCAATCCCCTTCCGAGCGTGCTGATCCTCACCGCCATCGTCGTCGGGATCGCCACCCTGGCTCTGGGCCTGGCGCTGGCGGTCCGGATCCGCGCTGCCTTCGGCACGATGGAGGAGGATGAGATCGAGGCGGCGGAGGTGGATCCTTCGTGATCACGCCGCACCTGCCGGTACTCGAAGTCGCCCTGCCGCTGGTCTCGGCGCCCATCTGTCTGATCCTGCGCAGCGCGAATGTGGCCTGGTGGGTCGCGGTAGCGATGACCTGGGCCGCCTTCGCCGGTGCGCTCATGCTCCTCGCCCAGGTCCTGGACGCCGGTCCGATTACGTACGCGCTCGGCGGCTGGGCAGCGCCGTGGGGGATCGAGTACCGCATCGACCTGCTTAGCGCCTTCGTGCTCGTCACCGTCACGTCGATCGGCTCGCTCGCGATCCTCTTCGCCCGGGCTTCGGTCGCCCGCGAGATCCCCGCCGATCGCATCTACCTGTTCTACGTCATGTACCTTCTCAGCTTCACCGGGCTGCTCGGCATCGCCGTGACCGGTGACGCGTTCAACCTTTTCGTCTTCCTCGAGATCACCTCGCTTTCGGCCTACGTGCTGATCAGCCTCGGCAGTGACCGGAGGGCGCTGACGGCCGCGTTCCGCTACCTGATCATGGGAACCATCGGCGCGACGTTCTACATCATCGGCGTCGGCATGATGTACATGATGACCGGCACCCTTAACATGGCCGACCTGGCGGCCCGTTTGCCGGGCGTATTGCACCTGCGCACCGTGGATATGGCGCTGGCGTTCATCACCGTCGGCCTCAGCCTCAAGCTCGCGGTCTTCCCGTTGCACTTCTGGCTGCCGAACGCCTACACCCACGCGCCCTCGGCGGTCAGCGTCTTCCTCGCCGCCACCTCGACGAAGATCGCGGCGTACGCCCTGATCCGGATCATCTACACCGTCTTCGGCGGCCCGGCCGTGTTCGCGCCCATGCCGATCGACGAGATGCTACTCGGCTTCGGCATGCTCTCGATGATCGCCGCGTCGCTGGTCGCCATCTTTCAGGACAACATGAAACGGCTGCTCGCGTATTCGAGCATCTCGCAGATCGGCTACATGGTCGTCGGCCTGAGCCTGGGTAACGTCGAGGGGCTGGCGGGCAGCATCGTCCACATCTTCAATCATGCGATGATGAAGGCGCTGTTGTTCATGGCCGTCGGCTGCGTCTTCTACCGGGTCGGCTCGGTGCGCCTCGCCGATGTCGCGGGTTTTGCCCGCCGCATGCCGATTACCGGTGCGGCCCTGCTCGTCGGCGGCTTCAGCCTCATCGGCACGCCGCTCAGCATCGGCTTCGTGACCAAGTGGTTCCTGCTCGAGGGAGCGCTGGAAAAAGGGTGGTGGCCGGTCGCGGCGGTCGTGATCCTCAGCGGCCTGCTGGCGCTGGTCTACGTTTGGCGGATCGTCGAAGCGGCCTACTTCCGCGCGCCGGCGCCGGCGGTCGAAGGTATTCGCGAGGCGCCGGCAATCATGCTGGCGCCGATGCTCATCCTCGCGGTCGTGAACATCTTTTTCGGCGTCGACGGCACCCTCATCGGCGATCTCGCCACCGCCGCGGCGCAGGCGCTCATCGGATCCGGCCCGTGACCGGCAGCGAGACAACGCTTGCGGCGGCATTGGCCGTTCCCCTGATCGGCGCTGCGCTGATCGTCGCCGCCGGCAGGCGCCCGAACCTGCGCGATGGGATCGGCGTCGCCACCGCCGCGGTGCTTGCCGCCGTCGTCATCGTGCTCGTTCGCGATGTCCTCGCTGGCGCGCGGCCGCAGCTCGTGCTCGTTGAAATGCTGCCCAACCTGACCCTTGCCTTCTCCACCGAGCCGCTGGGCGTGACCTTCGCGCTCGTCGCCTCGGTGTTGTGGCTGATTACCGCGATCTACGCGATCGGCTACATGCGCGCCCACCACGAGCGCCACCAGACCCGGTTCTACGCCTTCTTCGCTATCTCCCTCGGCGCCACCATGGGGGTCGCCCTCTCCGCCAACGTCATCACCCTGTTCACCTTCTACGAGGCGCTGACCCTTTGCACCTATCCGCTCGTCACGCACCACGGCACTGACGAGGCCAAACGCGCCGGCCGGGTCTACTTCGGCATTCTGCTCGGCACCTCGATCGGCCTGCAGCTGCCGGCGATCGCGGCCATCTACGTGCTCACCGGCGGCCTTGATTTTGCTCCCGGCGGGATCCTTGCCGGCCACGCCAGCCCCGCCGCCGTCGCGGTGCTGTTCGTCATGTTCATCTTCGGGATCGGCAAGGCGGCGCTGATGCCGCTCCACCGCTGGCTGCCGGCCGCGATGGTCGCGCCGACGCCGGTCAGTGCCCTGCTCCACGCGGTCGCGGTGGTCAAGGCCGGCGTTTTTGCCGTGCTGAAGGTCACCGTCTTTGTCTTCGGCATCGACCTGTTGCGGACCACGATGGGCAGCGGCTGGCTGATTTATGTAGCCGGCTTCACCATCCTCGCCGCTTCGACCATCGCCCTTTTCCAGGACAACCTGAAACGCCGCCTCGCCTATTCGACGATCAGCCAGCTATCCTACATCGTCATAGGCGCGGCGATGTTCCATCCGCTGGCGCTGCAGGGCGCGAGCCTGCACATCGTCGCCCACGCCGTCGCCAAGATCACCCTGTTCTTCGCCGCCGGCGCCATTCTGGTCGCCTCCCACAAGACCTGCGTCAGCGAGCTCGACGGGATTGGGCGGCGCATGCCCTGGACCATGAGCGCGTTCGCCATCGGCTCGCTGTCGATGGTCGGCCTGCCGCCCACGGCCGGCTTCGTCAGCAAATGGTTCCTGCTCCAGGGCGCCGTGGCGACCGGCCAGGTGGTCGTGGTCGCTGTTCTGGTTGCGGCGACGCTGCTCAATGCTGCCTACTTTCTGCCGATCGTCTATGCCGCCTTCTTCCGACCGCTGCCCGAAGGCGCAGCCGTCCATGGCGAGGCGCCGCTGGCTTCGGTGGGGGCGCTCATGCTGACGTCGGCGCTGACCGTGGCGATGTTCTTTTTTCCCGAACTGCCGCTGGCGCTGGCGCGCGCTTTCGTTGCGGAGGGACAATGAGCGGCACGAAACACCCGGGCAGGCCGCAGGACGGGCGCTCCGAAAGGCTCTCGGGGCCGTGGCTGACGCGGGCCTCGACGATCCGCGGCCTGTGGTGGGCGGGCAGCCTTATCCTCGTCCTCGTCACCCTCGCCGACCTCGTCGTCCTCCGCCACCACGCCGTCGTCCCTGTCGCCGGAACCTTCGGCTTCTACTCGTGGTACGGCCTGGCGACGTGCGCGGCAATGGTGCTTGTGGCCAAGGCGCTCGGCGCGGCGCTCAAACGCAAGGACGGCTATTATGAGCCATAGCCTGCCGCCGGCTTTGGCGCTGTTCATCGCCGCGGCCCTGCTGCCCTTCTGCCGGCCGGGATCGCTTATTCGCGGCGTGGCGCTGTTGCTCGCGCCGGCGCTGGCGCTGACGGCGGTGTGGACGCTGCCCGACGGCGAACTGCTCGCCTTCGATTACCTCGGCTTCCACCTGGTCCCGCTGCGGGTCGACGCGCTCAGCCGGCTGTTCGCCACGATCTTCACGATCATGGCCTTCGCCGGGGCGCTGTTTGCCCTGAACCAGCCCCGCACGACGGAGCTTGCGGCCGCCTTCGTCTACGCCGGCAGCGCCGTCGGCGTCGCCCTGGCCGGCGATCTGATCACGGTCCTCATCTTCTGGGAGCTCATGGCGGTCGCCTCGGCCCTGCTCATCTGGTCGGCGCGGACGCCGGCGGCGTTCAGGGCCTCGCTGCGGTACCTGATGATCCACCTCCTCGGCGGCATGGTGCTGATGGTGGGCATCCTCACCTACGTCACCCAGACCGGATCGGTCGCCTTCAACGCCATGCGCCCGGACGGCGTTGCGACGTGGCTGATCATGATCGGCTTTCTCATCAACGCCGGGGCGCCGCCGCTGTCGGCGTGGCTGCCGGACGCCTATCCCGAGGCATCGTGGAGCGGTACCGTTTTCCTCTCCGCCTTCACCACCAAGACCGCGGTCTACACCCTGCTGCGCGGCTTTCCGGGCGCAGAGATCCTCGTCTTCGTCGGGATCTACATGATCCTTTACGGCATCATTTACGCCCTGCTCGAAAACGACATGCGCCGGATTCTCGCCTACAGCATCGTCAACCAGGTCGGCTTCATGGTCACCGGGATCGGCATCGGCACCGACATGGCGCTCAATGGCGCCGCCGCTCATGCCTTCGCCCACATCATCTACAAGGCGCTCCTGCTCATGTCGGCCGGCTCGGTGCTGCTGATGACCGGACGGCGCAAGTGCTCGGAGCTGGGCGGGCTGTTTCAGAGCATGCCGCTGACGACGGTGTGCGGCATCGTCGGCGCGCTCGCCATCTCCGCCTTCCCGCTCACCTCGGGCTTCGTCACCAAGTCGATGATCAACCAGGCCGCGGGCGATCAGCACCTCGCCATCGCCTGGCTGCTCCTGACCGCCGGGTCGGCGGGCGTCTTCCTCCACGCCGGCATCAAGTTCCCGTGGTTCGTCTTTTTTCAGAAGGACAGCGGACTGAGGCCGCCCGATCCGCCGTGGAACATGCGTGCGGCGATGGTGCTGTTCGCCGTGCTGTGCATCGCCATCGGCGTCGTGCCCGGCCCGCTCTACGCCATCCTGCCCTACCCCGTCGACTACCACCCCTACACACCGGGCCATGTGCTGGAATTGCTGCAGCTCCTGCTGTTCTCCGGACTGGCGTTCTTCCTTCTGCTGCCGCTGATGAAGCGGACGCCGACGATCACGCTCGATTTCGACTGGATCTACCGGAAGGTCTTGCCCGCGGCGCTGGCGGCAATCTACGCGATCGGCGCGCCGGTCGACCGCATGCTGCGGCGCAGCATGCGGGGCCTCGTCGGGCGGCTGACAGCGCAGGTTTCGCGCCATTACGGCCCCGCCGGCGCCGTCGCCCGGACGCTGACGGCCGGCAACATGGCGGTTTGGGTGGTGCTGATGCTGGCGGGTTACCTGATCGCCTACTTCATTTCGCGCTGATCGGGTTCAGCGGGACGGCGGCTTTTTATGCACTGAAGCCACACTTCCCATTGATCGCGCTCGGGTCCCCTTTATGATGTTGCAGTTGCGTAAAGCCGGAGGAGAGCAAAATGCGCGAGATCGTAGAAGCGCTAGAAGAGAAGCGGGCACTGGCGCGGCTAGGCGGCGGGCAAAAACGTATCGACGCTCAGCACAAGCGCGGAAAGCTCACCGCGCGCGAACGCATCGACGTCCTGTTCGACCCGGATTCCTTCGAGGAGTGGGACATGTTCGTCGAGCATCGCTGCATCGACTTCGGCATGGAGAAAACGCAAATCCCAGGCGACGGCGTGGTCACCGGCTATGGAACGGTCAACGGCCGACCGGTCTTTGTCTTCAGCCAGGACTTCACGGTGTTCGGCGGCAGCCTCTCGGAGGCGCACGCGGAGAAGATCGCCAAGATCATGGACACGGCGGTGAAGATCGGCGCGCCGGTCATCGGTCTGAACGACTCCGGCGGCGCGCGCATCCAGGAAGGCGTCGCCTCCCTCGCCGGCTACGCCACGATCTTCGCGCGCAATGTCGACGCCTCCGGCGTCATCCCGCAGATTTCGGTGATCATGGGCCCGTGCGCCGGCGGCGCGGTCTACTCCCCAGCGCTGACCGACTTCATCTTCATGGTCAAGGAAGAAAGCCACATGTATGTCACCGGACCCGACGTGGTTCGGACGGTGACCCATGAGGAGATCGACCACGAAGGCCTGGGCGGCGCCAGCGCCCACACCGTCAAATCCGGCGTCGCCGATTTGGCGTTCGAGAACGACGTCGAGGCAATGCTCTACGTCCGTCGGCTGCTGAGCTTCCTGCCATCGTCGAACAAGCTGCCGCCGCCGGTACGGCCGAATTTCGACAGCATCGACCGGGTCGAAATGTCGCTCGACACACTGATTCCGGAGAATCCCAACGCGCCCTACGACATGAAGGAACTGATCGTAAAGGTCGTCGACGAGGAACTGTTCTTCGAGATCAAGCCCGATTACGCCGGCAACATCATTACCGGCTTCGGCCGAATGAACGGGCAGAGCGTGGGCATCGTCGCCAACCAGCCGATGGTCCTCGCCGGCTGCCTCGACATAGACGCGTCCGTCAAGGCCGCGCGCTTCGTCCGCTTCTGCGACTGTTTCAACATTCCGATCATCACATTTGTCGACGTTCCGGGCTTCCTTCCCGGCGTCCGCCAGGAGCACGGCGGCATCATCCGTCACGGCGCCAAGCTGCTGTTCGCCTATACCGAGGCGACGGTGCCGAAGATTACCGTCATCACCCGGAAGTCCTACGGCGGCGCCTACGACGTCATGGGCTCCAAGCACATGCGCGCTGACGTCAACTTCGCCTGGCCGACCGCCGAGATCGCGGTGATGGGACCAAAAGGCGCGGTTGAAATCATCTTCCGCGCCGAGCTTGGCGACACCGACAAGATTGCCGAGCGGACCGCGGCCTACAAGGCCAAGTTCGCCAACCCGTTCGCCGCCGGACGCCGGGGCTTCATCGACGACGTCATCAACCCGCACAGCACACGGCGGCGGATCTGCAAGGCGCTCACCATGCTGCGCAACAAGAGCGTGGTCCTGCCGCAGCGCAAGCACCCCAATCCGCCCCTTTGATCAGCGCGTGGGAGCACGCAGATCTGCGCCGAGCCTGAAATCTCTGAGCGGGGACAAAGACAATGTTCAAGAAAATACTGATCGCTAACCGAGGCGAAATCGCCTGCCGCATCGCGCGCACGGCGAACCGAATGGGGCTTACGACGGTTGCGGTTTATTCCGACGCCGACAAGTACGGCCGCCACGTTCGCATGTGCGACGAGGCCGTCTATCTCGGCGGCTCCGCCGCAAGCGAGAGCTATCTGCAGCTGGACAAGATCGTCTCCGCCTGCCGGCGCATGAAGGTCGACTGCGTTCATCCGGGCTACGGGTTCCTGTCGGAGAACACGAAGTTCGCGCAAGCGCTCCACAACGCCGGGATCGCATTTGTCGGACCCAACTCCGAAGTCATCAGGCTCATGGGCGACAAGATCATGGCCAACCGGGCGGCGAAGGAGGCGGGCGTGCCGACCGTGCCCGGCCACTGGGATGCGATCCCGGACGCCGAGGCGGCCGTGGAGATCGCGAACGGAATCGGTTTTCCGGTCATGCTCAAGGCGGCCGCCGGCGGCGGCGGCAAGGGCATTCGTATCGCCCACGATGCGGCCGAATGCCGCGACGGCTTTCGCATGGCGACCAGCGAAGCCAGATCCTCGTTCGGTGACGAGCGGGTATTTGTCGAGAAGTTCATCGAAGACCCCCGTCACATCGAGATCCAGATCCTTGCCGACAAGCACGGCAACGTTTTCCACCTGAATGAGCGTGAGTGCTCGATCCAGCGCCGGCACCAGAAGGTCATCGAGGAGGCGCCCTCGCCGTTTCTGGATGCCGCGACCCGCCGGGAGATGGGCGAGCGCGCGGTGGCGCTGGCACGTGCCGCCGGTTACGACTCCGCCGGCACGGTCGAGTTCATCGCCGACCAGCGGCGGAACTTCTACTTCCTCGAGATGAACACACGCCTTCAGGTCGAGCATTCCGTTACGGAGTTCACCCACAACATCGACCTGGTGGAGTGGATGATCCGCATCGCCAACAACGAACGGTTGAAGCTCAACCAGGCGCAGATTCAGCCCCGGGGCTGGGCGATGGAGTCGCGCATCTATGCAGAGGATCCGAACCGCAAGTTCATGCCGTCGACAGGGCGGCTGGTCCGCTACCGCGAGCCGGAGGAGAGCCAGGACGTCCGCGTCGATACCGGCGTCTACGAGGGCGGCGAGATCAGCATGTTCTATGACCCGATGATCGCCAAGGTAACGACCTGGGGCCGGGACCGCGACGCCGCCGTCGCCCTCATGCGCCGATCGCTCGACGAGTTCTATATCGTCGGCGTGCACCACAACATCGCCTTCCTCACCGCGCTGATGGCCAACCCGAGGTTCCTGCAAGGCCGGCTTAGCACCAACTTCATCGCCGAAGAGTATCCGGACGGCTTCTCGCCGGCGCCGATCGATAAGGGCGATATCGACGATATCGTCGCCGTCAGCATCCTGATGCACCTGCGGTACCTCTATCGCGCCAAGGAGATCAGCGGGCAGATGTCGGGCTACGGGCGCAAGATCCTTTCGGAGTGGGTCGTCAACGTCAACGGCACGTACTATCCGATCCATGT
>JBBSCD010000031.1:0-22610 GCA_038250645.1 Rhodospirillales bacterium | reverse complement strand
TTTCGGGTCGGCGGGCGAATGATCGAGCGGTCGGTCAACGTCGGCGACAAGGTCGAGGCCGGACAGGTCATCGCCCGGCTGGAGCGCGAGCCGGCGGAGAACGCCCTGCGCTCGGCCCGAGCCGCGGTTACGGCCGCACGCGGTCAACTGGACAAGACCAGCGCCGACTTCGGCCGTCAGCAGTCGCTGCTGCAAAGTGGCTTCACCACGCGGGTTCGCTACGACCAGGCCCGCCAGGCGATGGTCGCGGCGCAGTCGCAGTTCGAGAACGCCCGCGCCCAACTCGATACCGCGACCGACAATCTCGATTACACCGACCTGATCGTCGACGCCGGCGGGTTCGTCACCGCCAGGGGCGCGGAACCGGGGGAGGTGGTGACGCCGGGTCAGATGATCGTTCGCGTCGCCCGCCAGCAGGGCCGCGACGCGGTCTTCGATGTTCCCGAGCGGATCATCCGCCTGGCCTCGGCGGATGATCCCGTGGACGTGGTTCTGGCGAGCGATCCCGATGTCCACGCGGTGGCGCGCGTTCGCGAGGTCTCGCCGCAGGCCGATCCGGTTACCCGGACCTTCACGGTTCGCGCCGGACTCGACGAGCCGCCGCCGGCAATGCGCCTGGGCTCGACGGTGATCGGCAGCGTCCGACTTGATGCGACACCCGGTATTACCATTCCGCCCTCGGCGCTCACGCAGTCGGATGGACGGGCAGCGGTCTGGGTTGTCGATCCGGAGAAACTGATCGTTGTGCTGCGCCCCGTCCAGGTCCAACGCTTCGACCTCGACAGCGTCACGATTGCCGAAGGTCTCCAACCCGGCGAACTGATCGTGACCGCCGGCGCGCAGGCGCTTCGTCCGCAACAGAAGGTGAGGCTGCTCGGAGCGCCGTCGTGAGCGGCTTCAACCTCTCGGCCTGGGCGTTGCGGCAGCGCTCGATCGTGACCTTCTTCATGATCACGATCGTCATCGCCGGGCTCGTCTCCTTCTACCAGCTCGGCCGGAACGAAGATCCCGCGTTCACCTTCCGGACGATGATCGTGCAGGCGGCGTGGCCCGGCGCGACGCTCGATGAAACCACGCTCCAGGTCACCGAGCGGCTGGAGCGCAAGCTCCAGGAAACGCCTCACCTCGATTATCTGAACAGCTACACCGTCGCCGGTCAGACGACCATCTTCGTCAGCCTGCGGGGCGATACGCCGCCGGCCGCCGTTCCCGATGTCTGGTACCAGGTGCGCAAGAAGGTTGCGGATATCCGCCACACCCTGCCGGCGGGTATTGTCGGGCCCGGCTTCGACGACGACTTCGGCGACACCTACGGCATCATCTACGGCTTTACCGCCGACGGCTTCAGCCAGCGCGAGCTGCGCGATGCGGTGGAGGACGTCCGCTCGCGGCTGCTGCTGATTCCCGATGTCTCCAAGATCGAGATCCTCGGCGCCCAGGACGAGCAGATCCTCATCGAGTTCCCGACCGAGACGCTGGCCGGGCTGGGGCTGGATCGGGCGAGCCTGCTCGCCGCCTTGCAGGCGCAGAACGTGGTCCGTCCCGCCGGCATCCTGAAAACCGGCGATGAGGCCGTGACCTTGCGCGTCTCCGGCGCCTTCGACTCCGAGGCGGACGTCCGGGCCGTGAACTTCACCGCCGGCGGCCGCGTCCTGCGTCTGGGCGACATCGCTACGGTCCGCCGGGCCCCGGTCGACCCGCCCCAGCCGATGTTCCGCGTCGACGCTCAGCCGGCCATCGGTGTCGCCATCGCCATGCGCGACGGCGGCGACATCCTCGCGCTCGGGCGCGCCATCAAGCAGGCCATGGCCGAGATCACGGCCGATCTGCCGGTGGGGATCGAGCCGCATCTGGTCGCCGATCAGGCGGTGATCGTCGATGAGGCCATAGGCGACTTCACCGACTCGCTGTGGCAGGCCATCGCCATCATTCTCGCCGTCAGCTTCATCAGCCTCGGGGTGCGCGCCGGCGCCGTCGTCGCCTGCGCCATCCCGCTGACTCTGGCCTTCGTCTTCCCGATCATGGAGTTGGTCAACATCGATCTGCAGCGCATTTCCCTCGGTGCGCTGATTATCGCGTTGGGGCTCCTTGTCGACGACGCCATGACCACGGTCGACGCCATGATCCGCCGGCTGGCGGAGGGCGACAAGATGCATGACGCGGCGAGCTTCGCCTACACCTCGCTCGCGTTCCCGATGCTCACCGGCAGCTTTATCACCATGGCCGGTTTCGTGCCGATCGGCTTCGCTCGCAGTGCCGCCGGCGAGTACACCTTTTCCATCTTCGCCGTGGTCAGCGTCGCTCTGGTCCTGTCCTGGCTGGTGGCGGTCACGTTCACGCCGCTGGTCGGCGCGGCGTTGCTGCGCAAGCCGAAGGCGGGGAGCACGGACGACGGCGGCGCCCACATGCGGCTCTACCGCCGGCTGCTTGTCGGCGCGATCCGCGCGCCGTGGCTGACGATCGGGATCACGCTGGTCGCCTTCTTCGCCGCGCTGTGGGCGATGGACCGGGTACCGCGGCAGTTCTTTCCGGCGTCGGACCGCGTTGAGCTGGTCGTCGATTTGCGTCTGCCGCAAAGCGCGTCGATCTTCGCGACGGAGAACGCGATCGAGCGGTTCGACGCCATCCTGAAGACCGACTCGGACGTGGCTCACTGGAGCAGCTACGTCGGCCGCGGCGCCATCCGCTTCTATCTGCCCCTGGATGTGCAGCTCGCCAACCCGTTTTTCGGCCAGTCCGTTATCGTCGCCAAGGACGTCGCGGCGCGCAAGAGGCTGGAGGAGCGCCTGGACGGCGTCCTGCGGGAGCAGTTTCCCGAGATCGTCAGCCGGATCGCGCCGCTGGAGCTGGGACCCCCTGTCGGCTGGCCGGTGCAGTATCGTGTCAGCGGGCCCGATACCGGCAAGGTCCGCGAGATCGCCCTGCACTTGGCGCAGGTGATTGCGACGGACTCGGATGCCCGTGACATCAATTTCAACTGGATGGAGCCGGCCCGCGAGTTGCACATCCGCGTTGACCAGGACGAGGTACGGCGGCTTGGGCTGAGCTCCGGGACCGTCGCCGATCTGCTCGGCACCACGGTGACCGGGCAGCCGGTAACCCAGGTGCGCGACAACATCTACCTCGTCGATGTTGTCGCGCGCGCCACCGGCGGGCAGGCCATGTCGGTCGCGTCCCTGCGCAACCTGCCGGTGCCTCTGCCGGACGGACGGACCGTCCCGCTCAGCCAGTTCGCGACCTTCGAGTACGTCCAGGACCTGCCCCTGATCTGGCGACGCAACCGGCTTCCGACCCTGACCGTACAGGCGGACGTGGCGCCGGGGACGCTGCCGGATGAGATCGTCGACCAGCTCGTGCCGGCCATTTCGGCTTTCAATACCGACTTGCCCAAGGGCTACCGGGTTGTTGTTGGTGGCATCGCCGAGGAGAGCGCCCAGTCGCAGGCCTCGGTCATGGCGGTCGTCCCGTTCATGATCTTTCTCACCCTCGCGCTGCTGATGATCCAGCTGAAGACGTTCAAGCGGGTGTTTCTGGTGCTCAGCCTCGTTCCCCTCGGGCTGATCGGCGTCGTCGGGGCGCTGCTGCTCTCCGGCCGGCCCCTCGGATTCGTCGCTATTCTGGGAATTCTTTCGCTGATCGGCATCATCGCCCGCAACGGCGTGATCCTGATCGAGCAGATCGAGGCCGAGCGGACCGCGGGCCTTGCGGTTTGGGATGCGGTGGTCGCGGCTGCCATGTCGCGCTTCCGCCCGATCATGCTGACCGCCGTCTCGACCGTGCTCGGCCTTATTCCGATCGCTTTCACCGTGTTCTGGGGCCCCATGGCCTTTGCGGTCATGGGCGGGCTGATGGTGGCCTCGGTCCTGACGTTGATCTTCCTGCCCGTCCTTTATGTTCTCGTTTTCGGCGGACGTGGCGCACGGGCTCCGGCCCCTGCATCTCTTCCTGGCGGCGAACTCGCCGAAACGAGGGTTGCGGAGTAGGACAGGACGATCGCCAAGGATTGGGTGTTAAGGTTGGCCGTGCGCCACGGCGCGTAATTGCGGATGCGGGCTAACAAACTCGGGCTAACAATAAGGAAGGAGGACAAGGCAATGAGACGAAGGCACCACAAGGCTTGCGTTTATCTGGCTGCGGCGGCGGCCATCGGCTTCTCCACTCATGCGTACGCGCAACACGGCGCGGGCGATCCGGACGATCCCATGAACCTGGGCGTTGCCTACGAGCATGTGGCGTTCGACGCGGCCGACACGAACGGCGATAGCCTGGTTGACGAAGCCGAGTTCGCGCGCGATGCGGCCGCCGGTTTCGCCGGCCTCGACCGCAACCATGACGGCAAGTTGACCCCGGCGGAGCTCGGGCCGCACGATCCGAAGCAGTTCTCGCGGGTCGACGCCAATAACGACGGCGTTCTGAAGTTCCCGGAGGTGATGACCTTCAAGATGAAGGCCTTCAAGGCCGCCGACAAGAACGGCGACGGCGCACTTTCGTTCGAGGAGATGGTCGAGTCGGTGAAGGCGCAGTAGGGGAGGATGCGAATCATGAAGATGAGCACGTTGAAGACTTTTGCCGGCCGGCGCGCGACTGCGGCCGCTCTTGTCGCCGCGCTGGCGCTCGGTGTCGCGGCCTGTGAAAGCGGCAGCGGAGCGGGCGTCGGCACGGTTGGTGGCGCGGCGCTCGGCGCCGGCGTCGGCCGCGCCGCATTCGGCAACAATACGGGGGCGATGCTGATCGGCGGCGCCGTCGGTGGGTTGGCCGGCAACATGACCGTCGATCGCGCCAACCAGGAGCGCGAGTTCCAGCGTCAGCAGGCCGGACAGGATGCAGCCGCGCGCCGGCAGCTCGATTTCGAGCGCGAGCGGACGCTCCAGGAGGAGGCGACACGCCGCCAGATCGAGGAGCAGCGCGAGTTCGAGGCGTGGCGGCGCCAGCAGGGCTGATCTACGCGCCCGCGGCCCGGGGGGCTACACGCCTGAGCCGCGGACGCGCCGCTGCCGGCGCGCCGGCTGATGAAGGGGTGGAATGGGGACGACGGGGTAGCCGATGGGCATGAAGAAGATAGCGCTCGCCTGTCAGGGCGGCGGGACGCACGCTGCGTTCACATGGGGGGTGCTGAGCGAGATCCTCAAGACAAAGGCCGCTTGGGACGGGGCCGGCGACGGCGATACCATCGACATCGTCGCCGTCAGCGGCACCTCGGCCGGGGCGCTGTGCGCGCTTGCGACGTGGTATGGGCTCGTTCCGAACACGGCCGATCCCGCCTGCGGCAGCATCGATAAGGCGATCGAGCGGCTCGATTTCCTGTGGACCACCTTCGCCGCGAACACGCCGGTCGAAGCCGCCTTCAACCAGTTCGTCGGCTCGCTGCCCACACTGAAGAGTACGGGCGTGCCGTTTCCCGGCTCGGACCCTTACGCCGCCTACGGCGCCATGGGCCTGAGCGCTCTGGCGGCGCTCGGCGCGCGGCCGCAATTTCTTGGGTTCGCGGCGCTTCTCGAAGCCCTGTGCCCGCACTTCGACGCCATCGACTGGACCAAGGTCGCCGATCTGAACCGCCGGATCATCGCCGGGGCGATCGAGATCGTCAGCGGCAATTTCGAGATTTTCGACTCCGACAAAACCCTTGAGGAGCGGGGCCTGCTGGCGGAGGCGCCGCGGCTCAACCAGTACGGGGAGACCCGCTGGCGGATGCGCCGGGCGCTGTCTCTGGAGGGTGTGGCGGCGTCGGGGACGCTCCCGGACCTCCTGCCGGCGCAGATGATCCCGGACATGACCTTCCCGGTTTGTCACAGCGCCAAGACCGTGGTTCGCGACGGCTACTACTGGGACGGGCTGTATTCGCAGAATCCGCCTGTCCGCAATCTGCTCGACGGACGCAGCAAGGAAAACAAGCCGGACGAGATCTGGGTCATTCGCATCAACCCGCAGGAGATGCGCGAGAGCCCGATGCGGATGACGCCGGAAGCGATCGGCGACCGCGAGAACGACCTGGCCGGCAACCTGTCGCTGAACCAGGAACTCGATCACATCCTCACGATCAACCGCTGGCTCGAGAAGTACGGCGACGCGCATCCGCCGCTGAACGAGCGCAAGACCGTCATCGTCCGCACCATCAAGATGCTGCCCGAAACCGTCTGGGGCATGAGCCACACGACGAAGTTCGACCGCGCGCCAGAGCATCTCCACCGCCTTCGCGACGAGGGGCATCAGGTCGCCCGCCAGTGGCTCAGCGACTGGCGAACCCGCGGCGCCGACTTCCCCTCTTATCCCGACGACGCAAGGTATCCGCAGCCGACGGGCTGACCGCAACGCGTAACCGCCCGCGGAGCCCCCCATTCCGCCGGCGTTTCGTGGTCCTTGTCGCCTCCCCGGAGCCAGCATGATCCTCGACATCGTCATCGTCCTTCTCGCCCTCGGTCTGCTCATGTACCTGGCGTACCGCGGGATCACGCTGATCATCCTGGCTCCTGCGGCGGCCCTGCTCGCGGCCGCGTTGACCGGCGATCTTCCGGTCCTCGGCGCCTACACCCAGATCTTCATGAGCAATGTCGGGGCCTTTATCATCTCGTTCTTCCCTCTGTTCCTGCTCGGCGCCATCTTCGGTAAGCTGATGGACGATACCGGATCGGCCCGGGCGCTCGCCAACGGGGTCAGCGGCTGGCTCGGTCCCGAGCGCGCCATCATCTCCGTGGTGCTGTGCTGCGGCGCACTGACCTACGGCGGCGTCTCCGCCTTCGTCGTCGCCTTTGCCATCGTCCCCGTCGCCGCCGCGCTCTTCCGCCGCGCCGATATACCCAAAAGGCTCATTCCCGGCGCGCTCGCTTTGGGCGCCTTCACCTTCACCATGTCGGCGCTGCCGGGCTCGCCGGCGATCCAGAACGCCATCCCGATGCCGTTCTTCGGCACCACGTCCTTTGCCGCGCCGGGACTGGGGATCGTCGCCACCGCGCTGATGCTCGGTCTCGGGATTCTCTGGCTCAACCAGCGGGCAGGAAAGGCGAGGGCCGCCGGCGAAGGTTACGGCCGGCATGAGGACAGTCTCCCGGCGACAGACGTGACCATCCGCGAGCGCGCGCAGGGCGGCGGCTTCGACATCGCCGAGCTGTCCGGACCCCACGGTGGGGACAACGTGCCCTCTTTCGCCATGGCGGTGCTGCCGGTCGTCCTCGTCATCGTCACCAACTTCGTCTTCATCACGTTCATCGTCCCGGCGATGGACACCGATTTCCTCGCCGAGCCGCTGTTCGGAGCGACGACGATCGAGAGCGTGCGCGGTGTCTGGTCGGTGATCGTCGCGCTGTTCGTCGCCATCGTGGTGTTGATCGGCGGCAACTGGCGTCGGTTGACGGATCTTCGCGCCAGCCTGGATCGGGGCGCCGACGCCTCGGTGCTGCCCATCTTCAACACCGCGAGCCTCGTCGGCTTCGGCGCGGTCATCGCCGCCCTGCCCGTATTCGCCGCCATCAGCGACGCGCTGCTGCAGATTTCCGGCGGCAATCCGCTGATCTCGGTGGCGAGTTCGGTGACCGTGCTCTCGGCCATGACCGGATCGGCGTCGGGCGGCATGAGCATCGCCCTGGAAGCGCTCGGTCCCCTCTTCGTCGACATGGCCGACGCGGCCGGCGTGTCGCTCGAAGCGATGCACCGGGTCACCGCTCTGGCTTCCGGCGCGCTCGACACGCTGCCGCACAGCGGCGCTGTGATCACCCTGCTGGTGGTCTGCAAGCTGTCGCACCGGGAGTCCTACGGCGACGTCTTCGTGGTCGCGTGCCTGATTCCCATGCTGTCGCTGGTCGCGGTAATCGCTATCGCCAGCCTGTTCGGCACGTTCTAATAACCGGCGGCCTAATAGCCCGCCGCGACCTTCGCCAGAAGATCGTGGACCGCGCGCTTCTTCGGCAGGCCGACGGCGCGCTGGGAGCGAAGCGTGACGAGGGCGACGGCGATCCAGGTGCAGTGGAAAACGACCCGGAATGCGAGCGCGGCATGGCCGGGCAGCGGGCCGATCGCCGCGCGTTCCCACAGCTCGGTAAGGCTACGCAACGGTGTCGGGTGGACGATGATCTTGCCGGCGTAACAGGCGAGCTGGGTCGCGAAGAGCCAGGCGTAGTTGCGCCGCAGGCGTCGGCCGACGGCTTCCCAATAGGTTATATGAAAGCGCATGTCGCGGTAATCGTCGGCGAGAAGCTCATTCCAGCGATTGTCGGTGCGGATGCCCTGGCCGGTCAGAATCGGGGCGTAGAAGTTGACCTCCATCACCCGGACCCGCATGCGGAAGATGTCGTAGTAGACGTAGCGCCGGGCCTCGAAGGCGAGAAACGCGACCAGCACCCAGCTCACCAGCAGCATCGGCAGCGGCGAGGCGTCGGCGTTGCTGAAGGTCACCGACAGGGCGATCCCCGTCGTGACCACGGCCCAGTTGGTCGTGGTGTCGAGCCGCGCCCGCCAGATCTTGCTCTGGTACATTTCGCCGCGATAGAGGTGGGCGAGGGCGCCCAGCTCCGCCGGCCCGAACGTCGTTGGCGCGGCGTCGTCCATCGTGTCGTCCATCATTCGGCCTCCCGTTCATTTTGGGAGGCATGACCGGCCCGCCGCGAGCCGTTGTCAATGGCCGCGACGTTGCATCTCAGCGGTGCGTCGCCCGCTACGCCTCTGGACGGGAGGGCAGCGGCGTCATCCGCCTGAGCGTGTTGTCCTTCAGCATGAACTCATGGCGCAAGGCCGCCGCAACATGGAGGATCGCCAGCGCCGTCAGGATGAAGGCGCCGGCGACATGCATCGTCATGATGATGTCACTAACGGCCTCGCTCTTGCCGACGAGGATCGGCAGCTTCAGCCCGTAGAAAGGCACCGTGTGGCCGTGGGCGTTGACGGCGATGTAGGCGCCGGCCGGCATCCCGATGACGAGGATGTAGAACAGCCAGTGGGTGGCGTGCGCCAGCCGCTTCTGCATCGGGCTCAGGGTGTCGGGCAGCAGCGGGACCGGGTGGGTCACCCGCCAGCCGAGCCGGGCCAGCATCAGCACGAGCAGGGTCAGGCCAAGGCTGGTGTGGATGCCGAACATCGTCCCGCGGGAGGGGTCGGTCGGCTCCAGACTGCCGAACCAGAACCCGACGATGAGCTGGGCGATGACCAGAATTCCGATCGTCCAGTGGAAGGCCTGCTGCACCGCGCCCCACTGCCGTGTCGTATTGCCGACCTGCATCTCTGTTCTCCCCCTGTGCCATCGTGGTCAGGCCATGATGCGGAAGACGTGGGGGCGGATCAACAACGATGCCATAGCCTGTGATTGGGGGTGATGGGGCGTTGCCTCCTTGACACGCACCGCTCTGGCGACGCAAAGGCTGGGGGTCGGAACATCGTCGGCGATCCAGCCGCCTCAACCGGAAGAAAGCCTCGCGCCATGATCACTGAGTTCCTGCAAGGGTTGCGCGTCCTCGACCTCAGCCAGTACCTGCCGGGGCCGTTCGCGACCCGGCTGCTCGCCGACATGGGCGCCGAGGTGGTCAAGGTCGAACCGCCCGCCGGCGATCCCCTGCGCACCCTGGATACTTCGGCCAAGCCCGGCGGCGCCTCGCCGTTCTACCGGATGATCAACGCCGGCAAGACCGTGCTGATGCTCGATCTGAAGGCCGAGGCGGACAACGAGGCGTTCGCCCGGCTGGTCAGGCGCGCCGACGTGCTGCTGGAGTCGTTCCGCCCCGGCGTCCTCGATCGCCTCGGCTTCGGCCCCGAGCGGCTTGCCGAGCTCAACCCCGCGCTGGTCCACTGCGCGCTGTCGGGCTTCGGCCAGACCGGGCCGTACCGGCTGGTGGCCGGGCACGACCTCGGCTACGCCGCCATCACCGGGGCGATCGACGCGACCGGCACGCCCGAAGCGCCGGTCATTCCGTATCCGCCGATGGCCGACCACGCCGGCGCCATGCAGGCGGCCACCACCATCCTCGGCGCGCTGATGGCGCGGAGCCGCAGCGGCAAGGGCTGCTTTCTCGACATCAGCCTCAGCGAATCCCTCCTCTCCTGGCAGGCGCCGGCGCTGACGGTGCCGCCGGCGCGCGGCGCTTCGGTGATCAACGGCGGCGCCGCGTTCTACCGGATCTACCGCACAGCCGATGGCCAGTTCGTGACCTTGAGCCCGCTGGAGCCGAAATTCTGGGCCAACTTCTGCGCCGCCGTCGACCGGACCAACTGGATCGAGCGGCAGTTCGAGCCGCTGCCGCAACTGGGGCTGATCGCCGATCTCGCCGCGCTGTTCGCCGCCGCGCCGCGCGCCCACTGGGACGATCTGCTCATCGAAGCAGAGTGCTGCTACGAGCCGGCGCCGACCTGCGCAGAGGTGGCGGACCACCCGCAGACCCGCGCCCGCGGCCTGGTGCACGAGCACGACGGGATGACCGAGGTGCTCTTTCCGGCCTACGTCGACGGCGCGCCGCCGCCCAGACGTGCAGACGTGCGCGACGGCCGGGTCGCCGATGTCATCGCGGGCTGGGAGCAGGGTTGAGGCGTTCCGTAGCAGAGCTGCCGATCAGCAACCCGCGTCGTCATCGCGGCGGAACGGCGAGCCGGCGGCGAGTGCGCCGATCTCGGCTTCGACTGCGGGCCGCTCGGTATCGAGAAACCGGGCGACGGCGCGGCGAAAGCCGGCGTCGGCGATCCAGTGGGCGCTGTAGGTCTTCACCGGCAGGTAGCCGCGCTGGATCTTGTGCGCGCCCTGGGCCCCGGCCTCGACACGGGCGAGGCCGCGCTCAATGGCGAAGTCGATGGCCCGGTAGTAGCAGGCCTCGAAGTGGAGAAAGCGGTAGTCGGCAGCGCAGCCCCAGTAGCGGCCGTACAGTGCGTCTGTGCCGACAAGGTTCAGCGCGCCACCGACGGGGCGGCCGGCGGCCGTCTCGGCGATGATCAGCACCACCTTGTCCGCCATGGTCTCGCCAAGGCGGGTGAAGAAATCACGGGTGAGGTAGGCGTGCGCCCACTTGCGATCGACCGTGTCGACGTAGAAGCGGTGGAACGCCTCCCAGTGGCGCGGCTCGATCGCGTCCCCCGTCAGCGCCCGGATGACGACATCATGACCGGCCGCCGCGCTCCGTTCCTTGCGCAAGGCTTTGCGCTTGCGTGAGCTGAGCCGGCCGAGGAAATCGTCAAAGCAGCGATAGCCGTCGTTCTGCCAGTGATACTGGTGGCCGACCCGCGTGAGGAAGCCGAGGCCAAGCCCCGCGAGGCGGCGGCTTTCATCGCCGGTGAGGAAGGTCACGTGCAGCGAGGAGACCCGCAACTGGCCGGCGAGGTTGACCATGGCCATGGCCAGCGCCTGGTCCGTGCCGGCCGGTGCGTCGCCACGAAGCAGGAACCGCCGGCCGCTGACCGGGGTGAACGGCACCGCCGCCTGGAGCTTTGGATAGTAGCGCCCGCCGGCCTGGTTGAACGCGTCGGCCCAGCCCCAGTCGAAGACATACTCGCCGTAGGAATGGCTCTTGAGATACAGGGGCGCGCAGCCGACGACGCGGCCGTCATCGCCGGCGACGACGAGATGACGCGGCAGCCAGCCGGTCTCGGGGCAGGCTGAACCGGAGTCCTCAAGCGCGGCGAAGAACGGGTGGCTGAGAAAGGGATTATCGCCGCCGGCGCAGGCGTCCCATTCGGCGGCGGGTATCTCGTGGATCGAGCCCGCCACGGTGACCGTCACCGTCTTCTCGCCGTCCGGCATTCCCGCAAATCCTGACTCTGCCCCTGGTTGCGAGATAATGGCGCACCGCCGGACCCGCCACCCGCGTGCGGGCTTGTGGCGCCGCTGCCCGGAGCTTACTCCTGTGCAGGTTATGAGCGAACCTCACCAGGCCGCTTTCACCTTCCGCGACCACTCAGGCGACTTCGGCCCCTTCGGTAGGCGAGTCTGGCTCAACTGCGCTCATCAGGCGCCGCTGCCCACAGTGGCGGCCGAAGCAGCGCGCGCCGCCGTCGACTGGAAAGTCCACCCGTGGGAGCTGACCACCGAGCGGTTCAACGGCGTGCCGGCGCGCCTCCGTGCGGCGCTGGCGAAGCTCATCGGCGCCGATGAGGCCGAGGTCATTCTCGCCAACAGCGCCTCCTACGGCCTGCACCTGCTCGCCAACGGCATCGACTGGCGGGATGGCGACGAGGTCCTGTGCATGCGCGGCGACTTCCCGTCCGACATCCTCCCGTGGCTCGGGCTGGAGCGGCGCGGCGTGGGCGTGCGCCAGCTCGCTCCTCGTGGCGCGGTGCTGTCGGCCGACGAGGTTGCCGCCGCGATCACGCCCAGAACCCGGCTGTTGTGCGTGACCTGGGTGCACTCGTTTTCCGGCCACGCCATCGACCTCGACGCCGTTGGCGCGATCTGTCGCGAGCATGGCGTCATCTTCGTCGCCAACGTCTCCCAGGCGCTGGGCGCGCGTCCCCTCGACGTTGCTCGGGCCTCGGTCGATGCCATTGTCTGCGCTGGCTGGAAATGGCTGTGCGGGCCCTACGCCACCGGCTTATGCTGGATCCGGCGCGATCTTCTGAGGGGCCTCGTCTACAACCAGACCTACTGGCTGTCGATGCTGACCTCGGACGATCTGGGCCGGGAGGCGCTGGATCTGACCTTGGCGACCGACGTCGGCGGCCGCCGCTACGACGTCTTCGGGACCGCCAACTTCTTCAACTTCGCGCCGTTCGCCGCGTCGGTCGAGTACCTGCTCGCCATCGGCATCGATGCGGCGCGCGACCACGATGACGCGCTGGTCGAGCGCTTCATCGCCGGATTGCCGAGCGACACCTTCGACCTGCTCAGTCCCAGAGCCGGACCGGCGCGTTCGACGCTGGTCCTGGTCTCGGCGAAAGCGCGGGCGCGCAACCGCGAAATCCACGAGAGGCTGGCGGCGGCCGGCGTTCACGTTGCCTTCCGGGCCGGCAGCCTGCGGGTGGCGCCGCACATCTACAACACGCCGGACGACATCGACCGGGCGCTGGACGTTCTATCTAGCTCTTGAGCTGGAACAGCCCCTCGATCTCAACAGGCGCGTTGAGCGGCAGCGACGCGCAGCCGACCGCGGCGCGGGCGTGGCGGCCGGCGTCTTCGAAGATCTCGACCATCAGCTCGGACGCGCCGTTGATCACCTTGGCGTGATCGAAGAAATCCGCCGCACAGCTAACGAATCCGCCTAGGCGAACGACCGCGCGGACCCGGTCGAGATCGTCGGTGCAGGCCTCGCGAACCTGTGCAACCAGCGCCAGCGCACAGAGCCGGGCGGCGGCGATGGCGTCGTCCAGGCCGACCTCGGCGCCGACCCGGCCGGGGTAGGCGATGCGGCCGTCGATCCACGGGAGCTGGCCGGAGACGAAGACGAGATCGCCGGCGATGCGATAGGGGAGGTAGGCGCCGACCGCGGCAGGCAGCGCCGGCAGGTTGATACCGAGGCGCTCGAAGCGTCTGTCGATGTTGCCCGCCATGGTCCGCAGCCCTACTTCGGAGGAGGAGAATGACACTACCGCCGCAGCGCAGCGGAAACCAGCTTCCAGGCCTACAGCCGTTGCGTGTTCTGCTCGCGGCCCGATCCGGATCGGACGGCAATGCCTCTGATCCGGGAATGGCGTACCTGACAGCAGAGTTTGCGGCGGATCGTTCAACCGGTGACAACGAGGACTTAGGCAAAGGTTCATGGATCTCGACCCGGTCATGCTGTCACGTATCCAGTTTGGCTTCGTGATCGCGTTCCACATCATCTTCCCGGCGTTCACGATCGGATTGGCGTCTTTCATCGCGGTGCTGGAAGGGCTGTGGCTGAAAACGGATAAACCGGTCTATCGGGCGCTGTCGGACCTGTGGACCAGGATCTTCGCCGTTTCCTTTGGCATGGGTGTCGTCTCCGGGGTGGTCATGTCCTACCAGTTCGGGACCAACTGGAGCCGCTATGCGGATACCACCGCCAACATCCTCGGGCCGATGTTCAGCTACGAGGTCATCACTGCGTTCTTCCTTGAAGCAACGTTCCTGGGCATCCTCCTCTTCGGCCGCAACCGCGTCTCGAGGCCGGTGCACCTCTTCGCCGCGGTCATGGTCGCGCTTGGCACCTTGACCTCGGCCTTCTGGATTCTCGCGGCCAACAGCTGGATGCACACGCCGGCCGGCTACACGATCGAGAACGGGCACTTCATGGTCGCCGATTGGGCGGCGGCGATCTTCAACCCGTCGTTCCCCTACCGCCTTTTCCACATGATCACGGCCGCCTATCTGACGACCGCCTTCGTCGTGATCTCCGTCGGCGCCCTCTATCTGCTCCAGGGCCGGTTCTATTCCCAGGCGCGGACCATGCTATCGATGACCTTCGGGCTAGTGACGATCCTGGCGCCGCTGCAGATTGTCCTCGGCGACCTGCACGGGCTGAACACGCTCGAGCACCAACCGGCGAAAATTGCGGCCATGGAGGGCGACTGGGAGACACAGCGCGGTGCGCCGCTGGTGCTGTTCGCGTGGCCCGATCAGGAGGCCGCGACCAACCGCTTCGAGATCGCTATCCCTAAGCTTGGCAGCCTGATCCTGACCCACCGGCTCGACGGCGAGATCAAGGGGCTCAAGGAGTGGGCGCCGCAGAACCGGCCTTACGTCCCGATCGTGTTCTGGACGTTCCGGATCATGGTCGGGATCGGCCTGATCATGCTGACGATGGCGGTGATCAGCGTCGTTCTGCGCTTCCGCGGCCGACTCTATGACCACCGCTGGTTTCTGCGCGCGGCGCTGGCCTGCGGTCCCATCGGCTTCGGCGCGGTCATCGCCGGCTGGGTGACGACGGAGGTCGGACGCCAGCCGTGGATCGTCTACGGGCTGATGCGTACGGCCGACGCGGTTTCCCCGGCGGTGACCGCCGGCAACGTCGTCACCTCGATGATCGCCTTCTTCGCCGCCTACGCGATCATCTTTTCGGCCGGCAGCATCTACATCATTCGCCTGGTCTGGAAGGGGCCGCCGCCTCCCGATCGGGCGACTCCGCATGACAGGACCGAGGGGCTGACCCGGCCGATGTCGGCGGCCGAGGGAGGAGCGGCGGAATGAGCATCGACCTGCCGCTCGTCTGGGCCGGGATCATTGCCTTCGGCGTCTTCATGTACGTCCTGCTCGACGGCTTCGATCTCGGCATCGGCATCCTCTTTCCCTTCGCCCGCAACGGCGACGACCGCGACTTGATGATGAACTCGGTCGCGCCCATCTGGGACGGCAACGAGACCTGGCTGGTGCTCGGCGGAACTGCGCTACTCGCTGCGTTCCCGCTCGCCTATGCGACGATCCTGCCCGCTCTGTACATCCCGATCCTGATCATGCTGATCGCGCTGATCTTCCGCGGCGTCGCCTTCGAGTTCCGCTTTCGCGCCAACACCAATCGATGGCTGTGGGACTGGTCGTTCACGCTCGGCTCGGCGTTGGCGGCCTTCGCGCAAGGGATCGTCCTCGGCGCCTTCATCCGCGGCTTCGAAGTCGAAGGCCGGCACTTCACGGGCGGGCTGTTCGACTGGTTCAGCCCGTTCACGGTGGTGACCGGGCTCGGCATGCTCGCCGGCTACGCCCTGCTCGCCAGCACCTGGCTGATCATCAAGACAGAAGGCCGGCTCCAGGCTTGGGCCTACCGCATCGCGACGCCCATCCTCGGCGTCGTCCTTGCCTTCATCGCCATCGTCAGCATCTGGACGCCGCTGATGCACCCCGAGATCGCCAAGCGCTGGTTCTCGTGGCCCGACATCGCTTACCTGTCGCCGGTGCCGCTGGCCACCGGCCTGCTCGCTTTCGTCCTGTTCCGGGCGGTGCAGAGCCGCCGCGAGGTCGTGCCATTCCTCTCCGCCGTCGGCCTGTTCGCCCTCTCCTACGGCGGGCTGGCGATCAGCCTGTGGCCGAACGTGGTCCCGCCGAACATCAGTATCTGGGAGGCGGCCTCGTCGCCGGCGACGCAGCGCTTTCTCCTTTACGGGGTCGCTGTTGTCATTCCGCTGATCCTGCTCTACACGGCGTATTCGTACTACGTCTTCCGCGGCAAGATCCGCGCCGACGCCGGCTATCATTGAGGCGACGCTCAGGCGGGAGGCGAACGCAGCACGGCGTGCGTCTGGACAACCGCTGAAACCTGAGGTATGCTAGTTTAACAAACTAGTTGTCATGTGACGATGTACACCGTTGGCGCGTTCGAAGCAAAAACCCATCTATCCGCCCTGCTGGATCGCGTAGCCGGGGGCGAGGAGGTGGTGATTACAAAGCGGGGCAAGCCTGTCGCCAGGCTCGTTCCGGCCGCTGCGGCCGATCATGCGCGCATAAATGATGCGATCGCCCGGCTCAAGAGTGCGCGGGCGGGCGTGTCCTTGGGCGGTCTGAACTGGAAGGATCTGCGCGACGAAGGCCGGCGGTGAGCGGCCTTGTTCTGGATTGCTCCGTTACCCTGACGTGGTGCTTTGACGATGAGGCGTCCGCGGATGGTGATGCGGTGCTCGAGTGGGTGCGTGACGAAGGCGCACTGGTTCCCGCACTATGGCATCTCGAAGTCGCCAACGTCCTCGTTCAAGCGGAGCGCAGGAAGCGGCTCACGAGTACCGAAACGGCAGCGTTTTTTGCGCTGGTCGCGCAACTGCCGATCCTGATCGACGATGAGACGGCGCGCCGCGCATGGCGCGGGATTGTCGATATCGCCCGCACCGAAGGGCTCAGCGCCTACGACGCGGCCTATTTGGAGCTGGCGATACGTAGGGCGCTGCCGTTGGCGACGAAGGATCGGGCGCTATCAGACGCCGCGGCGCGTCTTGGTGTCGTCCGTGTTCCCGTATAGGCGTTCTCGGCCGCTCAGGCCGGGTCCGCCAGTTGGGGCTTCGCGGTAGCCGGATCGGCTCCGTGCGGTGGGCTCGTTTCATCTGATCCGCCGATGCGGCGAATGACCTTTGCCGGAACGCCCGCGACAAGCGTACAGGCAGGCACGTCCCTGGTCACGACCGCGCCGGCGGCGACCACCGCTCCGTCGCCGATGCTGACACCCTTCAGGACGATGACACGGACCGCCAGCCAGACGTTGTCGCCGATCGAGACCCTGTCGTTCGCCGGCGGCGCGTCGCGGTTGTCCACGGCGTGTTGATCCGTATCCATGATGATGGCGTCATCGCCAAGCCAGCAGTCCCGCCCGATCGTGACGGAATGAGCAGCCGAAATCCGCACACCCGTGCTCAGGAAGGTTCCGGCACCGATCTCGACCGAGCCCTTCCGTCCGGCCGAGATGTGCACCGGGGCGGGATTCCCTACGAACTTGCAATGGTCACCGATGCGAACCTTCCCTTTGCCCTGGATGAGGGCTTTCCCCTCGACAGTGACCCAGCGGCCGCACTCGGCTCTGCGCAGATCGACTTTCGCGTTCACTGATCGCCAGGCCATGCGGGAGGCGTAACCGGCCATGACGAAGACCAACCTAATCTTGTCGCCCAAGGACGGACTGGTTTCGTCGAGATGTGCAGCGGCCATCCTTTCCGTCCAGCCGCGAACACGCGCCATCATGCTCATATCGCCAGCCCCGATTGTTCACGATCCAGTGGCGGAACGAACCCCAGCAAACCCGTCGAGCGGTGCCGCTGCCGGTCCGACATCCCAAGGTTCCGCGCCATTGAACGCCTTCGGCGGCCCGAGTCAACGAGAAGCGGTCGTTATGCTGCTCTGCGCTCTTGATGGTGCTGGTAAGCGGACAGCGTGTTGTCGGCGAGTTCGACAGCAAGCGGCGGAGTGTTTCTCCGGAGGCGCACAGGCAGATTGGGTGACGTTGATGCGTGCGTTCCCCATCTCAGTCTTGTCTGGAGGCAATCATGTCCATCATCGCGACAATAAGCGTGTTGCCCGCGTCCGCGTTACCGGACCCCGCCGGCGACGACGCCCGCTGGGCCGCGGTGCTGGCTCGCGATGCCGCCGCCGGCGGCGACTTCCGCTACGCCGTGCGCTCGACCGGCGTCTACTGCCGGCCGGGTTGCACCGCCCGTCGGCCACGACGCGAGAACGTCGTTTTTTACGCGACCGCCGCCGAGGCGCGCGCGGCTGGCTATCGTCCGTGCCGGCGCTGCTGCCCCGACACATCCGGGCCGGCCGACGGCACTGCCGCGCGCGTTGCCGAGGCCTGCCGGCTGCTTGAGGCGGCCGAGGAGTTGCCGACGCTGGAGGCATTAGCCACCGCCGTCGGCCTCAGCGCGTCACATTTTCATCGGACATTCACCGCCACTCTCGGCCTGACCCCGCGCGCCTACGCCGCCGCCTGTCGGGCGCGGCGCCTGCGCGAGGGCCTTGGCGAAGCGTCGTCCGTCACGACCGCCGTCTACGATGCCGGTTTCAACTCCAGCGGCCGGTTTTATGCCGTATCCAACGCCATTCTCGGCATGACGCCCAGCGCCTACCGCGCCGGCGGCATCCACGCCGAAATCCGCTTCGCCGTCGGCCAGTGCACGCTCGGCTCCGTTCTGGTCGCGGCGACAGGCAAGGGGATCTGCGCCATCTCGCTCGGCGACGATCCCGAAACGCTGGTGCTTGACCTGCAGGACCGCTTTCCCGCGGCGCGGCTGATCGGCGACGATCCTGCGTTCGAGGCGACGGTCGCACAGGTCGTGGGCCTGGTCGAGACAACCGGCGCTCCTCTTGAGCTGCCGCTGGATATCCGCGGCACGGCCTTCCAGCAGCGGGTCTGGCAGGCCCTTTGCGCCATACCGGCCGGCGAGACCCGGACCTATGGCGAGGTCGCGACCGCGCTTGGTGCGCCTCGGGCGGTGCGCGCGGTGGCTCGCGCCTGCGCCGCGAACCCGCTCGCGGTCGCCATTCCCTGCCACCGGGTGGTGCGGCGCGACGGCGACATTTCCGGCTACCGCTGGGGTGTCGAGCGCAAGCGGGCATTGCTTGCCCGAGAGGCTGGGTCGTGAGGGCGGGAGGGCAGGCCACCGAAGCCGTTGTCGCAGGCCGTGCTCATCGCCGCGGCGCGACCGGCGACCGCCTGAGTCGTATCGACTGGCGCACGGTCGAAGCCGCACTTGATGAGCGCGGCTGGGCGGTGCTCGACGCACTGCTCGACCCGCCGGCCTGCACCGCGCTTGTGGCGCTCTATCCCCGGCCCGAACCATTCCGCAAAAGGTTGGTGATGGAGCGTTACGGCTTCGGCCGCGGCACCTACGCCTACTTCAGCTATCCGCTTCCGGCGATCGTCGAGGATCTGCGCGTCCGGCTTTACCCGCCGCTGGCCAAGATCGCCAACCGCTGGAGCGCCGCGCTTGGCAGCGCCGTCCGCTACCCGGCCGACCTCGCAGGTTTCCTCACGCGTTGCCGCGACGCCGGCCAGACCCGTCCGACACCGCTCTTGCTGGCGTATGAAGAGGGCGGATTCAACAGCCTGCACCAGGATCTCTACGGCGAATTGGCCTTCCCGCTGCAGATCGCCGTCCTGCTGTCGGACCCGACGCGCGACTTCACCGGCGGCGAGTTCGTCATGACAGAACAGCGGCCGCGCAAGCAGGCGCGGGTTCACGTTGTTCCGCTGGCCTGGGGCGATGCCGTAATTTTTGCCGGGCAGCAGCGCCCCGGCGTCGGTGTGCGCGGCGTCCATCGGCTTAACCTGCGTCACGGGGTCTGCGAAATCCGCTCCGGTCGGCGCTTCACCCTCGGCGTCATCTTTCACGACGCGCGGTGAGAGGTCCGTTCGCGCTCGGATACCCTGCTTGCTCCATCACCGGGTCGTGATGGGGCGTGATTGGCCTCAGCCGACCGCTTGAGCGCATACTCTTCTTTGAAAGCGACTGGCTGTCATTCGCAGCCAAACCGGCCAACAAGGAGGACTGAAACATATGACTCAGCGCAGGACGAAGCTTCTCTCGACTGCCGCACTTCGCCTCGCCGCTCTCGGCGTCATCGGCGCCGCCGCTACTACCGCCGCGCCCGTCGCCGCGAGCATGCTGCCGACGGCGCAGCCTCAGACGGGCGGCATCATTCTCGCCGCGTGCAACCCATGCGCCGCGAAAAGTTCCGGTGGCGCCAAGGCTGCCAATCCCTGTGCCGCCAAGACCAGCGCGAATCCGTGCGCGGCGAAGAATCCCTGCAGTCCTGGCGCGGCAAAAAACCCCTGCGCCGGGAAGAAGTAGGCATAAGAGTACGACCGCATAGTCAAGGCGCCAAGCCCTCTCCCCGCCGGCGGGAGGGGGCCGGGTGAGGGTGTCAGCGTGCGGCCGAAGATCGGCGGATAACGCCGCTTGGTGAATGTTGGAGCAGGCTTGAAGGCAGGCCGACGTTGATCGATCTCCGCGACCTACCGGAGGAACGGCTCGCCGACATGGCCGAGGCAGGCGGCGAGATCCGCGAGTGCTACCGCCTTCTGCGCAAGGGCGGCGGCAATGTGGTCGGCGAGCTGCTACGCGGCCATGGCGATTTTCTCGAATGGGAGCACTATCCGCCGGGCGATGTCCATGACAGCGAAACCCACGCCCAGTATTACTATCACGCGCATCCGGCCGCCGGCCGGGTCGTCGAACATGGCCACTTCCACACGTTCCTGCGGGCGCGCGGGATGCCGGCGGGCATTTCTCCGACTCCGGTCGAAGGCCCCGGCCCAGCGGCAGGAGGCCCCGGTGCAGCGGCAGGAGGTGTTGACGACGACGACAGCGCACTCAGCCACCTCGTCGCCATCTCGATGGATGCGTATGGCTACCCGGTGCGGCTCTTCACCACGAACCGGTGGGTCACGGGCGAGACCTGGTATGCCGCCGACGACGTGATCCGCATGCTCGACGGCTTTGTCATGGACCTCGCCTATCCCTCGCTGCCGGTCAATATCTGGATCACAGCCATGCTGCGGCTGTTCCGGCCAGAGATCGAGGCCCTGATCCACGCCCGCGACAACGCCATCGCCGCCTGGCGGGCGGGAGCGGGGAATGACGCCGTCCATGAGGATCGCGATCTGGAGGTGACGTCGTCGCTTGAGATCACCGTCGAAGCGCAGATCGCCCGTGTCGCAGCCGCCGACTCCGGCGGCTGAGCCCGCAGCTTCGCTTGGCGCGGTCACGGCCCCCGCGGCAGCGGCCGACGTGACCTGAGAGCAGCATTCAAGGTTCCGTCGTCCATGTAGTCGAGCTCTCCGCCGAGGGGGATGCCATGGGCGAGGGCGGAAACCGTGACCTCACAGCCTTCGAGCCGATCGATGATGTAATGCGCCGTCGTCTGACCGTCGACGGTCAGGCTCGTGGCCAGGACAATCTCCGCAACCGCCGGAGCGCGCGCCCTGCCGACGAGCCCGGCGATGTTCAGGTCCTCCGGACCGACGCCATCGAGGGCCGAAAGCGTGCCGCCGAGCACGTGGTAGCGGCCACGGAAGCCATTCGCCCGTTCGAGCGCCCAGACGTCGGCCACGTCTTCGACGACGCAGAGGATCGTCGGATCGCGACGCGTATCGGCGCAGATGGCGCAGGGATCGGTGCTGTCGAGGTTGCCGCAGGTCGAGCACGTCCGCACGCCTTCGGCCGCCGCGTTCAGCGCCTGGATCAACGGCGCCAGCACCGCTTCTCGACGTTCGAGCATGTACAGCGCCGCGCGCCGTGCGGAGCGGGGGCCGAGTCCGGGCAGCTTCGCCAGGGACTGGATGAGCCGGTCGATATCGGACATGACGGGAATGTCAGCGCCAAGGCGCCCGCGCACAATGGCCGAAGCACGGCCGGTCGCGCGCGCCGGGCGTCGCAGCGTCAGGCTAAAGCCGTGCCAGCCGGCTACATCGGGAACTGCAGGCCGGGCGGCAGCTTCATTCCGCCGGTCATCTCCGACATGTGCTCGGAGATATGCGCCTCGACCTTGGCCTTGGCGTCATTGAAGGCGGCGACGAGGAGATCCTCGAGCACCTCGACCTCGTTCGGGTCGACCAGCGACGGATCGATCCGGATCTTTCGCACCTCGCCCTTTCCGGTCACGGTGACCTGGACCATGCCGCCGCCGGCCGCGCCGTCGATCTCGGTGTTGCCGAGCTGCTCCTGCATCTCGGCCATCTTGGCCTGGAGCTTCTGGGCCTGCTTCATCATCTGGCCAATGTTCTTCATGTGCCGTCGCATCTCCGCGGGAGGGTTGATCGGGCCGCGCCCATGGCCTCCGATATAGCGACTTCCGTTGCCGGAGTCATGGGCAGCGATCCCGCTTGCGCAACCAGACATGGGCCGAATACCTTCGTTCGCCGAGGAGCCGGGGGCTTGATATAAGGCAGCCGTCACCGGTTTCTCCAATCTCAGCCGACGAGCAGTTGCGACATGTTCCTTTCGCTGGATAGCCTGCAGGTCCGTTACCGCCCGTATCCGATCGGCATCGCCCAGCCGGCGATGGCGGAGGACGCTTATCGTCTATGTGTCGACAATTTTCCGCCGCTCGAACTCTTTGACGACTATGAAAAACTGCGGAAAACTAGCAAAAAATTCACGCTCTCTGAAAAAGAAAACCAAAAGGCTTACAAAGATTTTGTTCTAGAGCGCGTCAGGATTGGTGGCATCCGTAGCCGGCGTGTCTGAAGAAGTTTTGGCATTCTTGGGGTGGGAACTGGTCGAGGAGGTCGGCGATGACGGCCCAGAGGTCGTCGACGGATCGCGCGGCGGCTTTTCGGAGC
>JBBSCD010000030.1:0-22630 GCA_038250645.1 Rhodospirillales bacterium | reverse complement strand
GCTCCACGTCGTCGCCGGCGGCGGGACGGGCAGCCTGGTCCAGGGCGAAGTCGACGGCAAGGCGGGCTACGACTTCGAGATCCTGGTTCAAGACGGCGCGACGAAGCCCGGCGACTGGGTCGGCGGCGACTTCATCCTGTAGGCTCGACGCGGCGGGAGGGAGCGTGGCATTCTCCCTTCCGCGGGCGCACGCAGCCTTCACCGCGTATGTTGCCGAAGTTGAAACGGCTGGCCCGAAAAGGCGGGTGCGCCATCTTCTGACCTGAGCGCCGGATGGCGCATGACGGATGGTGGCCGTACCCTTGCCGACAACCGCCGAGCCTTCCGTCTGCGCCGACGATCCGGCCGCTGAGCAGGCCGCGGGCCTGTGCAGAAGCTGTCTGCTCTGGTGTGACCGCGCCGCAAGCCACTGCCCGCGTTGCGGTTCGGGCCCAATTATCCGCCACCGCGAACTGGGCGATCTCGCCATCGCCCACATCGACTGCGACGCCTTCTATGCCGCGGTCGAAAAGCGCGACAACCCGTCGCTGATGGACAGACCGGTGATCGTCGGCCATCCCGGCGGCCGCGGCGTCGTCACCACCGCCTGCTATGTCGCCCGCCGGTTCGGGCCGCGCTCGGCCATGCCGATGTTCCAGGCGCTGCGCCTTTGTCCTGACGCCGTCGTCATCCCGCCGAACATGGAGAAATACCGGCGCGTAAGCCGGCAGATCCGCGCCATCCTCCTCGCCGCGACGCCCATCATCGAGCCGATCTCGCTCGACGAAGCCTACCTCGACCTGGGTGACGCCGGCCGGCTGAGGGCGGATCGCCCGGCGGTCTTGCTGGCGGGAATCGCGCTCGCGGTCGAGCGCGAGATCGGCATCACCATCTCGGTCGGCCTCGCCCCGAACAAGTTTCTTGCCAAGCTCGCCTCCGACCTGGACAAGCCGCGCGGCTTCGCCGTTATCGGCGCGGCGGAAGCGAAAGACGTGCTTGCGCCGATGCCGGTGGGCAGGATCCTAGGCGTCGGTCAGGCCACGGCGGCAAAGCTGGCGGCAATGGGCATCGTCACGATCGCCGACCTCCAGGCCATCCCGCCGCCGCTGCTGGTCACCCGCTTCGGCCGGTTCGGCCGGCGGCTGGCGCAGTTCGCGCAAGGGGATGACGACCGCGCGGTAACGCCCATCCGGCCGACAAAAAGCGTCTCGGCGGAGACGACCTTTCGCGTCGACCTTCGCGCGCCGGATGACCTCGCCGCGGCCCTGACGCCGCTCTGTGAACGGGTCGCCGACCGGCTTGCGCGCGCCGGTCTCGGCGGTCGAACCGTGGTGCTGAAGCTGAAGACGGCGGATTTCCAGATCCTGACCCGCCACTATCGCCTTGGCGATCCGACCCGGCGGGCCGACGTCATCCTGCGCGCGGGCCTAGCACTTCTCCGGCGTGAAGCGACAGGACGGGCCTTCCGCCTGATCGGCATCGGCGTCACGGACCTGTGCGCGGCAGGGGAAGCCGATGCACCGGACCTGTTTGCCGGTCTTGATTAGGGCGAGCGCAAGCCGTTTCTCTCTTCGGCCTGCGCGGCAAGCGCCAGGCGCATCAGCCGGCTGCAGTACATTGTCAGTGCGATCGAGATCATGAAGGGGATGATCGCCGGGGCGACGGCCGCATCCGCGAAGGCGCGCGTCTTGGCGGCAAAAACGAGCAGGGCGACGACAAACACGTCCAGCATCGACCACTTGCCGATGCCTTCGAGAAGAGCGGGCAGGTGGCGCGGCGCCGGCCTGCCGTCGCGCCAGCGCCACCACAGCACGAGCAGGGCCAGGTTCTTGGCTATGGGGACCGCTACGGAGAATGAGATGACGATGGCCGCGATCAGAACGTCGCCCTGGCCGATCAGCAGGAAAATGCCATCGAGGATGGAGTACGCGCCGTGGAAGATCCAGAAGTTACGGACCTCCATGATCGGCAGCGTGAGGCCCAGACCGAGACACGTTAACGCTGCGGCGAGCAGAAACGGTACATGACGGCCGCGTCCATATCCGCTTAGGGGCACCGGCGGCATGCCTCCATGCGCCTTTCATCACGCCTGCGCGGGTCGGCCGTCGGTCGTAGGCGGCCTGCCATAATGACAAAGCCCCCTGGGCGGACCCAGGGGGCTTTTCAAACTCTGGTCGTGCGCGGCGGTTAGCCGACGAGCGAGAGATTCTCGGCCGAGCTCTTGCCGTTGCGGCCCGGGACGAGTTCATACTCGACCCGCTGCCCCTCGGCGAGGTTGCTGATGCCAGCGCGCTCAACGGCCGAGATATGCACGAATGCGTCCGCTCCGCCGCTATCCGGCTGGATAAAGCCAAAGCCCTTGGTGTGGTTGAACCACTTCACAGTTCCGGTCGTCACGTTCATTGCCTCACATAACTGGAAACGCGCCAGGCGACATGCCAAAACGCCGATAGCTTCAACGTCTTTTTAGGATGTGAGCCGACCACGCGAAAAGCGAAGCAGCAACCAAAATCGAAGCGTTAGAAACTACTCGAACCGACATAGATCATTTCGCGCCCCGATACAAGGATCAGAAAGCGCCCAGCTTGTTACAATTTTGGCGGCGTTGCATGCCACGAGCAACAGCGCGCCTCGCACGCGCTCGAAGGGCTTGCAAGCGTGTCGCAGCGGGCGTCCAATACGCCAACCGTGTTCAGCTCGGAACGACACACGCGGTAAAGCAGGATGAGGGAGGGTAACAACAATGCTCATCGGGGTGCCGAAGGAAATAAAGAACCACGAGTATCGGGTCGGGCTTACCCCCGACAGCGTTCGCGAGATGAAGGCCCACGGCCACGAAATCGTCGTTGAGACCCGGGCCGGCGGCGGTATCGGCTCGTCGGATGACGATTATCGGGGCGTCGGCGCCGACATCGCGGCGAAGGCCGAAGACGTGTTCGCCGCCGCCGACATGATCGTCAAGGTCAAGGAGCCGCAGGCCGGCGAGCGGAAGATGCTGCGCGACGGCCAGATCCTGTTCACCTACCTGCACCTGGCCCCCGATCCGGATCAGACCCGCGATCTGGTCGACAGCGGCGCGGTCTGCATCGCCTACGAAACTGTGACCGACGGGCACGGCGGCCTGCCGCTGCTGGCGCCGATGTCGCAGGTCGCCGGCCGGCTTTCAATTCAGGCCGGAGCCCACTGCCTGGAGCGGGCGCACGGCGGCAAGGGCATTCTTCTGGGCGGTGTTCCCGGAGTCGCGCCGGCGAAGGTGGTTGTCATCGGCGGCGGCGTTGTCGGCGAGAACGCCATCCTCATGGCGCTGGGCATGGGCGCGGAAGTGACCGTGCTCGATCGCAACGTCGACGTCCTCGGCCGTCTCGCCCGGCAGTTCGGGCCGGCGCTCAAGACTGTCTACTCCAACCGGGCGACGCTTGAGCAGTACGTTCTTGACGCCGATCTCGTCGTCGGTGCCGTGCTCGTTCACGGTGCTGAAGCGCCCAAGCTGGTCACCGCCGAGATGGTCAGGAAAATGCGGGCCGGCTCGGTGCTCGTCGATGTCGCCATCGACCAGGGCGGCTGCTTCGAGACCTCGCACGCGACGACCCATGCGGATCCGACGTATGTCGTCGATGACGTGGTCCATTACTGCGTCGCCAACATGCCGGGCGCGGTGCCGAGCACGTCGACCTACGCGCTGAACAACGTGACTCTGCCGTATGCCCTTGCACTCGCCGACCGCGGCTACAGGCAGGCGCTGCTGGACAATCCGAACTTCCGCGAGGGTCTGAACGTCTGCTACGGCAAGGTTACCTACAGCGCGGTCGCCGATGACCTCGGCTACGGCTACGTCGACGCGAAGACGGCGCTCAGCGACTGAACGAACAAACAGTGCGGCGAAACGCCGCCATGGGGAGGAATACCGTCATGGAAACGTCGCCCTATCTGGCGCGCAAGCCCGTTCACGAACTCGTCCGCTCCGGCGGCGAAAGCAGCGGACTGGAGCGCACGCTCGGGCCTTGGAATCTGCTCGCGCTCGGCGTCGGCGCGATCATCGGCGCCGGCATTTTCGTCATCACCGGAACGGCCGCGGCGCAATACGCCGGTCCGGCGATCATGCTGTCCTTCGTCCTCGGCGCCATCGCCTGCGGGTTCGTCGGGCTGTGCTACACCGAGTTCGCGACGCTCATCCCGATTTCGGGCAGCGCCTACACGTATGCCTACGCGACCCTCGGCGAACTGATCGCCTGGATCATCGGCTGGGACCTGATCCTGGAGTACGCCATGGTCGGCGCGACGGTTTCCGTCGGCTGGTCGGGCTACGTCGTCAGCCTGCTCGCCGACCTGGGGCTCCACCTGCCGCCGTCGCTCACGGCGGCGCCCGGCAGCATTGTTCATGCCGCCGACGACAGCCAGGTGACGGCGGTCTTCAACCTGCCGGCCTTCGCCGTCGTCGCCGCGCTGACCGCCCTTCTGATCATCGGCATCAAGGAGTCCGCGCGCTTCAACGTCCTTATCGTGGTCATTAAAGTCGGCGTCGTCCTGGTCTTCATCGCCGCCGGCGTGTCCTTCGTCGTCACCGCCAACTGGCACCCGTTCATTCCCGAAAATACCGGGACGTTCGGCCAATTCGGCTGGACCGGCATCCTCCGCGGGGCGGCGGTTGTCTTCTTCGCCTACATCGGCTTCGACGCGGTCTCGACGGCGGCGCAGGAGGCGAAAAACCCGCAGAAGCACATGCCGATCGGTATTCTCGGTTCGCTGATCATCTGCACCCTGCTGTACATGGCGGTTGCCGCCGTCCTGACCGGGCTCGTTCCCTATCCGCAACTCAATGTGCCGGACCCGATCGCCAAGGGCATCGACGTCATCGGCGTGCCCTGGCTTGCGGTGCTGGTCAAGGTCGGTGCGCTGCTCGGCCTGACCTCGGTGATCCTCGTTTTTCTCTACGGGCAGAGCCGGATCTTTTTCACCATGGCTGGGGACGGCCTCCTGCCGCCGGTCTTTCGCGCCCTGCACGCGCGCTTCCATACGCCCTACCTCGGCCACCTGATCCTCGGCCTCGCGGTCGGCATTGTCGGCGGCCTGGTGCCGATCGGGATCCTCGGCGAGCTGGTCAGCATCGGCACGCTGTTCGCGTTCGTCGTCGTCTGCGCCGGGATCATCTACCTGCGCCGCGCGCAGCCCAATCTGGCGCGGCCGTTCCGTTGTCCGGCGGTGCCCTGGGTGCCGGCGGCCGGGATCGCGAGCTGCCTGTTCCTGATGATCGGGCTGCCGTTCGACACCTGGCTGCGACTGGTGGTATGGCTGGCGATCGGCTTCGCCATCTACTTCGGCTACAGCCGCCGGCACAGCAACCTGGCCGTGGGCAGGCAGGAAGCGGCCGAGTAGGGCGCCGGCCCCGGGAAGCTCCTAGCCTCAGACCCTTGCCGCGGACCGGCGGGTGCGGCCGAGGATCGCTTCGGCCTCATCCGCCGTGACGATCGCCTTGCCGACGGGCCAGAGCGACAGAACCGCGAGCTTGAGATGAGCCCAGGCGAACGGGATGCCGATGATGGTGAGCGCGAGGGCGACGGCGGTGATCACGTGGCCCAGCGCCAGCCACCAGCCGGCGAGTACGAACCAGATCAGGTTGCCGACGAACCCCAAGGCTCCGGTTCCGAAATCCGGCCGCCCGGAGACGAGATCGCGCGGCAGGGCGGTGTAGCCGAAGGGCAGCAGCGTGTACGCGGCGACGTTGAGCGCCGCCCGGGCCCACGGCAGGCCGATGATGGTGATCGCCATGAGAACCGCCGCGATCAGCCAGGCGATGGTCATCCACAGGCCGCCGGTGAAGATCCACAGCACATTGAGAAGGGCGCTCAGCATCCGCTTTCTCCCGTCGCGGGGGCAATCGTCCGCCACCCGCGTCGATATGTGGGCCAGTGCCGACGCGTAGTCCAGTATCTCCACCCTTGCGCCGCCCGGTGCGGCCGGCTTATTGCCATTGATGCGCATCGGGGTGCATGGGTGAGGAGGCACAGGCCATGGGGGCCACGCACGCCTACCAGATCCACATTCGTTGGACGGGTAACCGCGGTACCGGCACATCCGGCTACCGGACCTACGACCGCGATCACCTCATTGAGGCGGACGGCAAGCCCGCGCTCGAGGCGTCCGCCGATCCGGCGTTGGCCTTGCACGGCGACGCCCACGGCCTTTGCTTTATCGCCAATTCGGTGACTTTCCCGGTCCGCTGCGAGCCGACGATCATCGGTCCGCCTGAGGAGCGGACTGCTCCGATACCTGATCGGCCCGAACCGATAGAATGAACACGGTGTTGGTCAGGGTCCGCCTCAACATTGCGTCGCGCGAATTTCATTGATCGCGCCGCACGCCGCGTCTACACGATCTAGAGAGCCCGGTACTGGATCGCCCTCCAGGTGGTAGCAGCCGCTCCGGTACCCCGGGATGGAGCGATGGAGGAGATGCCGATGGCTGCGAAAATCCTGACCATCGCCCAGCAGAAGGGCGGCGCCGGAAAGACGACGTTGGCGGCGCAGCTCGCCGTCGCATTCGCCGCCGGCGGAAAAAGGGTGGCGCTGATCGACATCGACCCGCAAAAGAGCCTCGCCGCCTGGCACCGGGTGCGCAGCGAAACCATCCCGGCCGCGACGCAGGGGCTGCATCTGAGCGAGGTCGCCGGCTATCGGGTCACCAACGAGATCTCGCGCCTGCGCCAGCACTACGATCTGCTCATCATCGACAGCCCGCCTCATGCCGAGACCGAGGCGAAGGTCGCGGTTCGCGCCGCCGATCTGGTCATCGTCCCGGTCCAGCCCAGCCCCATGGATATCTGGGCGACGCGCCCGACCCTGGATCTGGCTCGGGGCGAAAAGGTCCCCGTGGTGGTGGTGCTGAACCGCGTTCCGCCGCGTGGCAGGATCGTCGAGACGATCCGCGCCCAGCTCAGCGCCGACGCGCTTCCGGTCGCCGACGCCATGATCGGCAACCGCCTGGCCTTCGCGTCCAGCATGATGATCGGCCGCTCCGTCCTCGAAACGGCCCCGCGCAGCCCGGCGGCCACCGAGGTCCGGGCGCTGGCCGCGGAAATCGGCGCGGCGTTGTAGGCGCGCGTCGCCTGGGCCAATTTATCTGCATGAGGACGACCCACACCACGAACCGTGCGGCCGTGCACGTCATCGGAGGCGGCCTTGCCGGCAGCGAGGCGGCATGGCAGCTGGCGCGCCGCGGCGTGCCCGCCATCCTCCACGAGATGCGCCCGGCTCGCCCGACCGCCGCCCACCGTGGCGACGGCCTTGCCGAGCTCGTCTGCTCCAACTCCTTCCGCTCCGACGACTCCGAGGCCAACGCAGTCGGCCTGCTCCACGAGGAGATGCGCAGGGCCGGGTCGCTGATTTTGAGCGCCGCGGACGCAACGCGGGTGCCGGCCGGCTCTGCGTTGGCTGTCGACCGCGAGGCCTTCAGCGGCCGAGTCGAACAGGCGCTAACGGCGGAGCCGCTGGTGACGATCCGCCGCGCGGAAGTCGCGAGTCTGCCGCCGGCCGAGTGGGACAGCGTGATCGTCGCCACCGGACCGCTCACCGCGCCGCCTCTGGCCGAGGCCCTGCGCGCTCTCACTGGAGAGGACGCGCTCGCCTTCTTCGACGCCATTGCCCCCGTCGTCTACCGCGAGAGCATCGACTTCGCCAAGGCCTGGTACCAGTCGCGCTACGACAAGGGCGGGGGCCGCGACTACATCAACTGTCCGCTCTCGGGCGACCAGTACGAAGCCTTCATCGCCGCCCTGCTGGCCGCAGAGGCGATGGAGTTCAAGGAGTGGGAAAAGGACACGCCGTACTTCGAGGGCTGCCTGCCAATCGAGGTCATGGCCGCGCGCGGGCCCGAGACATTGGCTTACGGGCCGATGAAACCGGTCGGCCTGACCAACCCGAATGCGCCGGACCGGCGCGCCCACGCCATTGTCCAGCTCCGCCAGGACAACGCGCTGGGCACGCTCTACAACATCGTCGGGTTCCAGACCAAGCTGCGCCACGGCGAGCAGGTCCGGGTCTTCAGGATGATTCCGGGGCTTGAGGAGGCCGAGTTCGCCCGGCTGGGCGGGCTGCACCGCAATACCTTCGTCAACAGCCCCCGCCTGCTCGACCCGACCCTGCGGCTGAAAGCGCAGCCGACGATCCGCCTCGCCGGCCAGATCACCGGCTGCGAAGGCTACGTCGAGAGCGCCGCCATCGGCCTGCTTGCCGGTCGCTTCGCCGCTGCCGAACGCCGCGGCGCCGCGCCCGTTCCGCCGCCGCCGACGACTGCGATGGGCGCGCTCCTCGGCCACATCACCGGGGGCGCTGCGGCCGAAACCTTCCAGCCGATGAACGTCAACTTCGGCCTGTTCCCGCCGCTCCCCGACGATGCCGGCGCGGGGCGCAAGCGGCTGCGCGGCCGAGAGCGCAAACAGGCCCTGAGCGCCCGGGCGCTGACAGATCTGGCGGGGTGGCTTTAGCCGCACAGCGTCTCGTACTCATCTCGGCGTCCACGGGCGACGAGAAAAGCTACTAATGGTGTTGCGCCCACCCATATCTTCAATATATTGGATCTTATCCCTATAGCGGCACACTAGACACGGCGGAGACATAGCGGCCATGAACGATGCGCACGAGCAAGAATTGAGACGCGAGGCGTTCCTTAGCTGGGCGGATGACGAATTACAAAATCTTGATCGCCTGCAAGTTGCCAACAACGAGGCCTCATTGCTGACAAGGTACAAAAAGACCATTCTGTTCGGCATTCTTGAGACACTCGCAAAAGCCTTCGATACTTCACCTTCATCGTGGACAAGATTTGAAAATCTTGTTGAGGCTCAAGGCGTATGGGAAGATGCGACGCGCATCAGCGTCGTGCACCTGGCAAGAGCCCTGGATCTTCATTTGAGCCAGTCCGAGTCCCAGTCCAAGGGATTTGATGACCTCAGAACATACTTGAAGGAGGACTTTGCGTGGGCGTTCGAGACAGCTTTGTGTAGCGCAGAGGAGAGCACCATAAAGAATGATCCAGATTATGGCTCTATAGAAAGTCGATGGCCGGGATGTACACGAAGCAACAAGCTTAAAGCAAATAAAAAGCTGCTAGCCTTATCAGAATTTAAGCACTCTAACCTCTTATACACCTACCGAAGCTGCATGGTCCACGAAGCTAGAGAGCAAACCTGCTCCATGAATGAAAAAGAAAATGACTGTGATCCTGTTTATCTCGTTGTGTCAAACCCTTTCAACAAAGAAGACGAATTTCATCTTGTCTATCCAGTCGTCTTTCTTGAGCAACTGGCAAGGAGCTGCATAGACATGCTTCGCGAGAACGAAAGCTTCCAGCAACGTAATCTGCATTCCAATTTCAAGTTCGGTCCGTATATTATTCAGGAGCTAAATTGATTTGAGGACGTAGAAGGCGACCGCCACGGCCTTTGCGTCCGGGTCCAATCCACGCTCGCGGCTATGACGTGCGCAGCCTCAGCCGATGTCGTTTTCGAGGACGAGGCGGTAGCGCGCCTTCCCGGCCCTGAGCCGGTCCATCGCGTCGTTGACCCGCGACATCGGGAACAACTCGGTCATCGGCGCGATCTTGTGGCGAGCGGCAAAGTCCATCATCACGGCGGTCGTCGCCGGGCTGCCCAACGGCGAGCCGACCATGGACTTCTGGCCGGCGAGCAGCGAAAAGCCGGCGGCTGAAAATTTCGGTACCGCACCGACGATCGCCAGGGTGCCGCGCGGCCGCAAAGCCTTCAGGTAGGCATCCCAGTCGAGCTCGACGTTGATGGTATCCAGGATCATGTCGAAGGTTCCCGCCAACGCAGCGAGTGCATCGTCGTCGCGGGTGTTGACGAAGTGATCGGCGCCGAGGCTGCGCGCCTCGTCCTCCTTGTCCGGGCTGGTCGAGAACGCCGTCACCTCGCAGCCCCAGGCGTGGAGGAATTGCAGCGCCATGTGGCCGAGCCCGCCGATGCCAACGACGCCGACCCGGTCGGTCGCCCTGACGTCATTTTGCACGATCGGGTTGAAGACGGTCACCCCGCCGCAGAACATCGGCCCGGCCTTGGCCGGATCGGCTCCGTCGGGCAGCGGGATCGCCCAGGCGGCGTCGGCGCGGACCCTGGTGGCGAAGCCGCCGTGGCGGCCGACGATCGTCCCTACGACCTCGTCGCACATGTTGTGGTCGCCGGACATGCACTCGTGGCAATGCATGCACGACGACGCGTTCCAGCCGAGGCCGACTGTCTGCCCGGTCCGCAGGTAATCGACGTTCGCCCCGACCGCGGCAATCGTGCCGACGACCTCGTGGCCCGGCACCAACGGGTACTGGGCATTACCCCACTCGTTATCGAGCATGCTCAGATCGCTGTGACAGATGCCGCAGTAGCGGACGTCGATGTCGACCTCGTCGACGCCGAGGTCGCCCAGCTCGTACTCGAACGGCTCAAGCCGGCCGCCGGCGGTGGTTGCGGCATAGGCTTTGACGATGGTCATCGGGTATCCTCCACGGTGACGACGATTTTGCCGAACTGCTCGCTCGACTCCATGTAGCGGTGCGCGTCGGCGATCTGTTCCAGCGGAAATGTCCGGGCAACGATCGGCTTCAGCGCGCCTTTTGCCAAACCGTCGGTGACAAAGGCCTTGCCGCGTGCGAGCCGATGGGGATCGCCGACGATCTCGAACAGGGTGTAGCCACGCATCGACAGCCCCTTGCCCAGCGCCGGCATGGTTGGGAACGGCGTCGGCTGCATGCTGAGCAGCCCGTAGATGAAGATCGTGCCGCCCCGCGCCGCGGCTGCGGCCAGCTTTTCGATGAACGGTCCGGCGACGGGATCGAACGCGATCCGCGCGCCCTTGCCTTGCGTGATCCGCTCCACGCCCGCGACCAGATCGTCATGATCGGTCGCGATCACGTGATCGGCGCCGGCCTCGCGAAGGGCATCGCTCTTGGCGCCGCTGCGGGTCGTGGCGATGGCCGTCGCGCCGACCATGCGCGCGATCTGAATGGCGGCGAGGCCGACGCTGCTGGATGCCGCCGGAATGATGACTGCATCGCCGGCGCCGAGCCCGGCGATCTCGATGAGCGCGCCGTAGGCGGTCAGGTACTGCATCCATGTCGCGGCTGCCTCGACCGCCGACTGACCCGCCGGCGTCGGGACAAGAGAACGGGCGGGGACGATGACGAGATCCCCGTACGTCCCGTAGTCGTTCAGGGAGAACGACGGGATCACGCTGACCTCGTCGCCGGCGGCCACCCCGGTGACGTCAGGACCGACCGCATCGACGATGCCGGCGGCTTCGTAACCGATCCGCGCCGGCAGCTTTGCCGCCTCGAGATACTGCCCGGCGCGGAACAGCGCCTCGGCGCGGTTCAGGCCGATCGCCTGGACCCGCAGGCGGACCTCGTCCGGGCCGGGCTCGCCCGGATCGTGCTCCTCGATCTGGAGTACGTCTGGTCCGCCAAGCTCATGAAAGCGCACGACCCTCGCCATCTCGCTCTCCCTTTCCCCATCCCTCCGCCGCCGATGCCGAAGGCGTCTGGAACCCATTGCTAATCCACGCGTCTGCGCTGGAGCGCGTGAAGTGATAGGCCGTGCGACGCCGGGTGTCGACGCCGCGGCTCGCCAGCCGCTCGAAGCTCGCGAGCTTCCAGCCGGCGCGTTTGAGCATCCTTAACCTTCGTGCTGTTTCCTTACGGTACTTGCGGCTCTTCCACCAGCTCGCGTTCCCGCTGACGAGGGTGAGGACAACCTGTTGCATGAATGGCCCAGCCTACGTTGCGGACAAGACGGCTGCGGCGCCTTCACCATGACTACGCGATGCCGCTCTCGGCGGATGAGCGTCGGAAAGAAGCAGGATCCGCCACTCTAGGAATGTTGTCTTGTGCTCTCCTAATGTTCTATGTATGTTCTGATCGAAACCCGCCGCAGGGTTGAATTCCCGAATGTAGAGACTCTGGAGCTGCTCATGACCGCCCATACGCTCTTTCATCCGCTGTGTCCGCCCGGAGGGACAGAATGACGCTGGAGATCGCGAATGTCTTTATCCTGACGGCATGGCTGTTCGCCGAGATGGTCCCGCTGCTCGCCGATGAGCTCGCCCGCCGCGACATCGACCGCGCCAAGCGGGATGATTAGCCACGCGGCGCTCTCGCGTGATCCCTCGCGACCCTTGCCAGCCGCTCACGCATTCGCTCTCCGTTACCCTTCAGCAAACATTGCGCTGATTTGACGTGTCAGGTCCTGGCGAGCGTAGGGCTTGGCGATGAACAGGGCGTCCGGTGGAAGCCTGCCGTTTTCGGAGCCAAGGCCGGCGGAATAACCGGTGGTGAACAGCACCTTGACCTCGGGATGGCGGATCGTCACGCCCTCAGCGACGGCCATGCCGTTCATGCCGCCGGGCAGTTCCATATCGGTGAACAGCAGATCGATCCGGCCTGCGGCCTGAGCGAGGCGAAGGGCTTCGGTGCCGTCGCCGGCCTCGAGAACGAGGAAGCCCGCGTCCATCAGCAGGCGGGTGGCGACACGGCGCAGCCGCTCTTCGTCCTCGACCACCAGCGCGCTCTTCCCGGCTCCCGAAAACTCGCCGTCCTCGGTGGCGACATCCACGATGCCGGCGTCGGCCGTCGAAGCTTGTGGGAAGAACAGCTTGAACGTGGTTCCGACGCCGAGCTCGCTGTAGACGCTGACGTGGCCGCCCGACTGCTTGAGAAAGCCGTAGACCATGCTCAGTCCCAGGCCGCTCCCATGGCCGATCCCCTTGGTCGTGAAGAACGGCTCGAAGATGCGAGCGAGCATGTCCTTCGCCATACCGGTTCCGGTATCGCTGACCGACAGCATGACGTAATCGCCGGCCACGACGTCGGGATTGAGCTCGACATAATCGGCGTCGAGAACGGCTTTGCGGGTCTGTAACGTCAGGGTGCCGCCGTCCGGCATGGCGTCGCGGGCGTTGATGGCGAGATTGACCAGCGCGCGTTCCAGCTCGCCCGCGTCGGCGATTACACTGGCAGCATCGGGGTCGAGCTCTTCGACGACCGCAATGCTGGCGCCGAGGGTCCGGCGCAGCAACTCGGTCAGGCCGCCGACAATATCGTTCAGGTTCAGGACGCTGGGGCGAAGCGGCTGCATCCTGGCAAACGCGAGCAGGCGGTGGGTCAGTTCGCCGCCCCGGGTCGCCGCCCACAAGGCATCGCTGATGAGGGTGCCATGGCCGCCATCGCCGCCGAATTCCAACTCCAGAAGCTGAAGATTGCCGACAATGATGGTCAGCAGGTTGTTGAAATCATGGGCGATGCCGCCGGTGAGCTGACCGATCGCCTGCATCTTCTGCGACTGACGCAACTGGTCCTCGACCGCCCGCCATTCTGTCACGTCCTCCTTGACCGCGACAAAATTGACAATCCGGCCGTCGTCGCCCCTGACCGGCGCGATCGACGCAATCTCGCGGAGCCGCTCGCCGCTTTTCTTCTTGTTGTAAAATTCGCCCCGCCAGACCTGACCGCGCGTGATCGTCCGCCAAAGCTCCCGGTATTCGGCCGGGTCGGTCAGCCCGGACTTGAGAATGCGAGGGTTCCTGCCGAGAACTTCGTCGCGGCTGTAGCCGGTAACCTCGCAGAACTTGGGATTGACATAGACGATACTGCCGTCCCGGTCGGTGATGACAACCGATGACGGGCTTTGTTGGATCGCCTGGTAGAGCCGCCGCAGGTCGCCTTCGGCCCGCCTGCGGTCGGTTATGTCGCGCGCATGGACGGCGACTTCGGTTATCGGCTGGTTCGGGTGGCGGACCGGGTAGAACCAGAATTCGAACCAGCGGCCGCGGATCGCGACATCCGTGTGCCTGGGCTCTCCCGAAGCAGCGACATCGCGGATGATCGCCAGTCTCGTCTCGGCCAGGTCCGCCGGCAGGAGACGGGTGAGGTCCGCGCCGAGCGGACCGCCGCCCTCCAGGCGCTTTGCCAGACGCAACTCGGCAGCCTTGTTGATCGCGAGAACACGGCCCTCGGTCGATGACAGCAGGATCTCGTCGGCGCTGGCATCGAGCAGGGCACGCATCCGGGTTTCGCTCTCGCGCAAGGTCTGCTCGGCGAGCTTGCGTTTGCCGATGTCGCGCACGACCGAAATGCAGTACATCGGCTGCCCGGCTTTGTCGCGTTGCAGCGCCGTGGTCAGGTTGACCCAGACAAGGTCGCCGTCCTTGCGGATGTAGCGTTTTTCCATGCTGTACGAGCGGATATCGCCGCGCATCATGCGCTCAAGCTGGCCCAGATCGGCTTCCAGATCGTCCGGGTGGGTAATGTCTTGGAAGGTTTTCGCGACCAGTTCGTCACGGCCGTATCCGACGATGTCACACAGCCGCTCGTTGACCCTGAGCCACGCCCCGTCGAAGCCGACGTGCGCGATGCCGACGGCGGCGTTCTCGAACGTGCCGCGAAACCGCGCCTCGCTTTCCTCAAGCGCCTGTTGCGCCTGCTTCTCCGCGGTGACGTCGTCGAACAGGGTGACGAGCTCGCCGGTGGGCAGACGGTAAACGTGGGTATCGCGCCAGCCTTCAAAACGATCGTCGCGGTATACCCGGGCCGGCAGGTCCCTGGTACCACCGGTTCTCATGACGTCCTTCAGCGCATCGAGCAGTCCGAATTCCGCAACGCCGCGAAAGGCCTCCGTCAGCCGCCTGCCGACGACCGTCTCGCGGTCGATGTGGCCGAGCTCCTCGCCTCGGCGGTTGAGGTCGGTAAAAATGAAATCGCTGCCATCGGGTAGCGCCTCGAACACCGCCGCGCCGCTTTTCATGTGCTCGAACAGGCCGCGCAGTCGCGCTTCCGCGTTGCGGCGCTGTTGGCGCAGCGGCTCGCTGATAAGATGGAAAAGCCCCGTGGCGGCGACTACCGTGACGAGGCCGATTGCCAGCAAGGGTGCGGCGGCCCGGGTAAAGCGGGCGCGGACTTCCGCAAGGTCGACCTTGGCGACGAGGCCGAGGTTCAGCATCGCGACCGGCTCATAGGCGGCGAGGACGAGCACGCCGGCATAGTCCCTGCCGATCGTCGTACCCGATCGGCCTGCGAGCGCCGCGCCCATGGGTTCGTCACGCATGGAGTTGGCCGGAACGGTGAGGGGAGCATCCGCACCGCTTTCGCGCCGACGCAGCAGATAGACGACGGTGTCGCCCTCGCGCCGCGCCATTGTCAGATCTCCGCTCTCGCCCATGTCGCGCCGGGGCGACATGCGCCGGCTGGCAATGAACTGGCGAAGCGCCGCCGCCTCCGGACCTTCCGGGTAGGTCGAGTAGGTCCGGTCGAAATCGACAATCGAGTCGAGCAGGCGGGCCTGGACCTGAACGACGCCCTGCAGGCGAGCGCGCTCCCGCGCGACGCCGCCGCGATAGATGATGTAGATCGCGCTGGCCGCGATGACCGTGGCGACGCCGAGCATGACGGCGACGAGGAGAGCGAGCCTCTTGGTCTCGGCGATGGTCCTCATCTCAGCCGTCCAGGGCCGACAGCAGATCCTTGATTCAGAACGGTTTGTGCAGGGTGGCGGTCGAGCCGATGCCCTTGTACTGGGCGAGGATCTTGGCATGGTCGGCGTATTCGGGGTGGTTGCCGGTCATGATGACCAGGCGCGCCGTGCAGCCATGGCCGGCGAGCCAGTTGATCAGTTCGTTCCCGTTACGCCCGGCATGACCATGTCGAGCAGGATGACGCTCGGCCTGAAATCATCGTGAACGCGCATCAACTCCTCGCCGCCGGTGGTCAGCATGACCTCGTAGCCGCGTGGAACGGCCGCGTTGCGCACCAGGCGCCCGACGGCGGCTTCGTCATCGCAGACCAACAGCCGTTTCTCCGCCACGGCGCATTTCCCGCGAGGTTGAACATCGCTTGAGAGAACGAGCGTGAGCCTCGCTTTCTTCGCTTCGATATCAATATCTGAAATGCCCTCAGGAACCGCGCGCCGGTCCTCTCGTTGTTGGCGCGATCTCAACTTCGCAGAGGACGCCCCCAGGATGCCCAACATCTTCGATATGCTCATGGAAGACCACGGCAAGGTCAAGACGCTGCTGACCAAGGTTCAAGACACGGGCGACGGCGCAGAAAAGACCCGCGACAAGCTGTTCGCGGAAATCGAGAAGGATCTGGAGATCCACACCGAGTTCGAGGAGGAGGTATTTTACCCGGCCGCCCGCAAGGCAACCGGCATGGATGACGAGATCAAGGACGATCTCGAAGAACATGCGGAAGCCAAGGAGCTCCTGGGCAAGCTTGCGAAAATGAACAGCACCTCGGCGGAGTGGATGGAGACCATAAAGGAACTCACAAAGGCGATCGAGCACCACGTCAAGGACGAAGAAACCAAGCTCTTCCCGGCAGCGCGCAAGACCATGGATGGCGGCGAGGCCGACAAGATGGGCGAGAAATACAAGGAGATGAAGGCGAAAGCCGCCTGAAGCCGCGAAGAACGATGCCGGTCGCCGCATACATGGCGTTGTGGCGACCGCCGTCTCTTCCGGATTCGGCCATCGCTTGCAGGAGTTTCGACCATGAGAGCCGTCGTCTTCCACGCCATCGGCGACATCCGCCTCGACGATGTCCCCGATCCGAAGATCAAGGAACCGACCGACGCCATCATCCGCATTACCTCCAGCGCCATCTGCGGCACCGACCTGCACATGGTCCGCGGCACCTTCTCCGGCATGAAGCCGGGCACCATCCTCGGCCATGAGGCGGTCGGCGTCGTCGAAGAGGTCGGCCGGAACGTTCGCAACCTCCGCGCCGGCGACCGGGTGGTGGTGCCGTCAACCATTGCCTGCGGCTCGTGTTCCTACTGTCGGGCCGGCTACCAGGCGCAATGCGACACCGCCAATCCGAACGGCCAACTCGCCGGCACGGCCTTCTACGGCGGGCCTGAGTCGACCGGACCGTTCGACGGCCTGCAGGCGGAGTACGCCCGCATCGCGTTCGCTCACGCCGACCTGGTCAAGCTGCCCAGCGATGTCAGCGACGATCAGGCGATCATGATCTCCGACATCTTCCCGACCGGCTACTTCGGCGCCGACCTGGCCGAGATCTCCGACGGCGACACCGTCTGCGTCTTCGGCTGCGGCCCGGTCGGGCAGTTCGCGATCCTCAGCGCCAAGCTGATGGGCGCCGACCGCGTCCTCGCCGTCGATACCGTGCCGGACCGCCTCGAGATGGCGCGCGCCCAGGGCGCCGAGGTGATCGACTTCAACGCCGAGGATCCGGTCGAGACGATCCGGGAGCTGACCGGCGGGGCCGGCGTCGACCGGGTCATCGACGCCGTCGGCATCGATGCGGAGCCGCCCAGCGAGGGTCCTGCGGCAAAGTCCGCCGGCGCCGACAAGTTCGCCGAGGAGCGCAAGCAGATCGCGCCGGAAATGAACCCCGACGGCGCGCTGTGGCAGCCCGGCAAGGCGCCGTCGCTGGTGCTGCAGTGGGCGGTAAAGGCCGTCGCCAAGGCCGGCACGGTCTCGTTGATCGGCGTCTACCCGCCGACGGCGACGACGTTCCCCATCGGCATGGCGATGGGGAAGAACCTGACGCTGAAGATGGGCAACTGCAACCACCGCAAGTACATTCCGCACCTGGTCGAGATGGTCCGCAACGGCACGGTGACGCCGGAGGACATCCTGACCAAGGTCGAGCCGCTGGCGCCGGTTCTCGACGCCTACAAGGCCTTCGACCTGCGCCGGCCGGGCTGGATGAAGGTCGAGCTGCGGCCGTAAGCCGCCAGAAAATCCCCTACCGCCGTGGCCGTTCCCGGCGCCACGGCGGTAGGCGGATCGCCACACGATCCCCACGTTGGCAATGGCAGTTCGACTGGCCATGCAGTGGCTTGGCGCCGCGAAGCAGCCGCCGCTCCTCTCGCGTCTGTCACCTCAAAATCTTTGACCGGTCGCGTGTCGGCCGTCACTGCCGCGGCGCTAACCATTCCTTAACCTCGGTGAGTGCGGCGACGGGCCGCGGCAACCGGGCAGGTTTGGCATGATGTACAGCAAGAGCCGGGAGATCGATCGCATCGTGCGGTCGCTCGTCGCCGCGGGCTGGACGTTCCGGCGGGGCGGCAAGCATGGCCGGCTCAAGTCGCCGCAAGGAACGTCAGCGCTGACGGTGCCGATCACGCCCAGCGATCACCGCAGCCCGGCGAACTTCCGCTCCCAGGTGCGCCGCGCCAAGACGCAATGAGCAGGCTTGCGCTTGTCACGGATGGGCGCGCTGATCACCTCGACGCCAAAGCCGCCTTCAGCCGCTTCGGATCGATCGAGACGAGCAGGGCGTTGCCGGCGCGTGCGAACGCCGTGAAGTAGAAGCGGCTCCCCGCCTTGGCGTCGTGGCCGTAGAAAAACATCTTGTCCGCGAGTATCGGCTCGAGCGTTTTCAGATCGGCCAGCCGGGCTGCCTTCCGGGTGGCGAGATCGAACTCGAAGAACGTTCCCTGTTCGTTAATGACGTAGATTTTTCCTTCCGAACCGTAGACGCTGAAGACCCACGTGTACCCGAACGGCTTTCTTGTCTCCTGGCCGATGTTACCGAGGTAGGCCCATTTCTCTCCCGCCGCCGTATCGCTGAACCTGTAGATGTGCCCGACGTTGTCCATCAAAAAACAGTCACGCGAACCCGACGTCGGCTTAAAGCATTGGGCCGCGTCGATGGCCCTTTGATGATGAAGCTTCCAGCCCTTCATTTCACCGAATTTCTTGGTCAGGGGATCGTAGTAGTAAACGTGATTGAAGATTGCCGGATCGTAGCGCGCGCCGTAATAGGCCAGCTCGGCGTTGCCGGCGGTGAAATAGAGGCGGCCGCTGCGGGCAACCCACATCGCCCGGCCGGGATAGACGTAGGGTCGCTTGTAGTCCGGGCGGCCGAGCAGCTCGCTGTCTCCGCTGATGATGTCGTAGCGGTAGATGTCTCCGGTCGGCGCCAACGCGGCGTAGATGGCATTGCGGGCCGGATCGACGACCTGCGCGATGAGCCCGCCATGGGCCGCGCCCGTACCGCCCGGCTGGCCGGCGCTCAGATCGATGAACCGTCGGGCCGCCGGGTCGTGAGCGTACCAGTGAAAGCCGCGCACATTGAGGTACGTGTCATCGAGCGTCGAGCTGTTCAGGTTGGCGACGTAGACGCGGCCGTCGTGCCAGACCGGACGGGTATGGAATTTTTCGGCGATCTCGTCGTCCAGCCAGTTATGGACAGCCTCCGATGCGCTCCGGGCGTCGCCGACGTAGTGAAGCACGTCGGCGTTTAGCCGATAGAGCGCCGAGTTCGTTTTGTGATCCATGCCGGCGACGTAGATGCCCTTGGGCGTCCATGCGGCGCCCGACCAGCTTTGCGTTGGAACCAGGCCGTCCGGCGTTGTCGGCAACGTCCAGTACCAGATGCCGTCCATCTTGCCGGCGACGGCGGTCGAGCTCGGCGCGGGTGCCGCGTCCGCTGAAACCGCGAGCAGGCCGGCGAGGCTGGCGAACAGGCTGAACCGGACGAGGCGCGTAAGGTGAGAGGAACATCGGCCGGCGCTCGCCCGGGAGGTGCCGTCCGCCCCGGCCGCAAGGACCGAGCGAGGGTCTCGCGGAGCCGTGTCGCCCGCAATAGGACGTTGTCGATCGCCCATGCTGTCCTCCTCGATCTTCACCGGCCCTGAGACGGTGGCGAACCCCCAGTTTATCACGCCACAGCCATGAATTCCCTGAAGCCGACCGTGCCCCTCTCCGAAGACAACTTCCGGAACACCGCCGCTGCTTGACATTCGCGGCTGTCAGCCGACACAATTGCTTGCGGCTTCAAGGGGATGGCGGTGCGCGAGGTCAAGGTCGAGATCGCGAAGGTCTACGTGCCGATGGCGCGGCGCAGGACGCTGGACCCGGCGCGCGTCGACGCCCTGGCCGAAGACATTCTTGAGCGCGGCCTGGAGAACGCGATCCTGGTCCGGCCCGACGCCGACCGGCTGGTCCTGGTCGAGGGCCTGCACCGGCTGGAAGCCTGCCGTTCCCTCGGCGACGAGACCATCAATGCGCTGATGGTCCAGGCGCGGAAGTCATAAGGCAGTGACGCTACATATTTGCGCACTGTCATTGCGAGCCGCGAAGCGGCGCGGCAATCCGCAACGTCGGCGCCACGCCTGGATGGCGTCGTCGTCTATGCCTCCTCGCCATGACGAGGGGACCGCAACGCGGTCGCCTTAGCCGGTCGACGCGCACCCGGCCAATCGATCTAAGCCGCGCGCGCGGCCTTTTTGCGCTCGTGCTCGCGCAGGAAGCGCTTGCGGATGCGGATCGACTTGGGCGTCACCTCGACCAGCTCGTCGTCGTTGATAAACTCCATCGCATACTCGAGTGTCGCCTCGATCGGCGGGACGAGGATGATGTTCTCGTCGCTGCCGGCCGCGCGGATGTTGGTAAGCTGCTTGGCCTTCAGCGGGTTGACGACCAGATCGTTGCCGCGCGAGTGGATGCCGATGACCATGCCCTCGTAAACATCGGCGGCATGGCCGATGAACAGCCGGCCGCGATCCTGCAGGTTGAACAGCGCGTAGGCCAGCGCCTTGCCGGTCGCCATTGCGACCAGGGCGCCGTTGCCCCGCCGGCCGATCTCGCCCTCGACCCGCGGGCCGTAGCGCTCGAAGGCGTGGTACATCAGCCCGGTGCCCGAGGTGGTCGTCAGGAACTCCGGACGAAAGCCGATCAGGCCGCGGCTCGGAATGAAGTAGTCGAGGCGCACCCGGCCCTGGCCGTCCGGGACCATGTTCCGCAGCTCGCCCTTGCGCTGACCCAGCTTCTCCATCACCGCGCCCTGGCTCGTCTCGTCGATGTCGACGGTGAGCGTCTCCCACGGCTCGTGCACCTCGCCGTCGACGGTCTTGAGGATCACCTCGGGCCGAGAGATGGCGAGCTCGAAGCCTTCCCGGCGCATGGTCTCGATCAGGATCGCCAGGTGCAGCTCGCCACGACCGGAGACCTTGAAGCGGTCCGGCGATTCGGTCGGATCAACCCTCAGCGCGACGTTGTGCAACAGCTCCTGTTCGAGGCGGTCGCGCAGCGCCCGGCTGGTGACATACTTTCCGTCGCGACCCTGCAGCGGCGAGTCGTTCACCTGGAAGGTCATGCTGACGGTCGGCTCGTCGACGACCAGCACCGGCAGCGGCTCCACGGCATCGGGATCGCACACCGTCTCCGAAATCTTCAGCCGGTCGATGCCGGTAAAGGCGATGATGTCGCCGGCCGCTGCTTCGTCGCGCTCGATCCGCTCTAGGCCCCGGAAGCCGAGGATCTGCAGAATGCGGCCGCGACGCACCGTGCCGTCGGTGGCGGCGATGGCGACCGTCGTGTTGCGGCGGATGCGGCCGCGCTGGATCCGGCCGATGCCGATGACGCCGACATAGCTCGAGTAGTTCAGCGAGCTGACCTGAAGCTGAAACGGCCCGTCGAGATCGACTTGCGGCGGCGAGACGTGATCGACGACGGTCTCGAACAGCGGAACCATGTCGCCGGCGCGCACGTGGGAATCCTTCGACGCCCAGCCCTCGGTGGCCGAAGCGAAGATCACCGGGAAATCGAGCTGCTCATCGCTGGCGCCGAGGCGGTCGAACAGGTCGAAGGTCTGGTCGACGACCCAGTTTGGACGCGCGACCAGCCGGTCGACCTTGTTGACGACGACGATTGGGCAGAGGCCGCGGGCGAGCGCCTTGCGGGTAACGAAGGTCGTCTGCGGCATCGGCCCGTCGACCGCGTCGACAAGGAGCAGTACGGAGTCGACCATCGACAGCACCCGCTCGACCTCGCCACCGAAGTCGGCATGCCCGGGCGTATCGACAATGTTGATCCGCCAGTCGCGCCATGTGATCGCGGTGTTCTTCGACAGGATGGTGATCCCGCGCTCGCGCTCGAGATCATTGCTGTCCATCACCCGCTCGGTGAACTCGCTGTGGCGGCCGAGGGTGCCGGATTGGCGCAGCAACTGGTCGACCAGCGTTGTCTTGCCATGATCGACGTGAGCGATGATGGCGATGTTTCTCAAGCGCTCGACCGGCTCGCCCATGGCGGCGGCAACTCCTTCAATGAATGACGATTCACGCCGTCGGCTGTGCGGCACGGATGAATTTGCGCCCGCTGCCCGGCTGCCAGGGCAGATCAGGTCAAGGCGGCCCGTCTCATGCGAGCGCGTCGATCAGACAGCTGTGCCTCCGCAGATGGACCGGCACGCGATGCGGTCAAGTCCCGCCGCTGCCGCGCCGATGCCGACCAGCCACTTATCTCTATCACACGATAAGCCATGGACGAAGCACCGAACGTAGCATCGAGTGAGCGACGGCGGGTAGTTCGACGACTGGAATGAACGGGGGTCGAACCCGCCTACACGCAGGATCGGCAAGACGTCGCGAATCCTGCGGATCAGATTATGGAGAAATGCATGCCTTTGATTACAATCGTTATCATTCTCATCATCGTCGGCGTGCTGCTTTGGCTCGCCAATACCTACATCCCGATGGACCAAAAAATTAGGCTCTATTTGCAATTCGTATTGACGTTGATGCTGCCGATGGCGGCGGCGAGGCAGTATCGCGGGGTCGGGTCGGGATGAAGGACGATGAGATGGAACCAGCGCAGGTAGCTGTCGAGATACCGGGTGGCGATGCCGC
>JBBSCD010000029.1:0-23549 GCA_038250645.1 Rhodospirillales bacterium | reverse complement strand
GCCGACCCAGTCGCCGGGCTTCGTCGCGCCGTCTTGAACCAGGATCTCGAAGTCGTAGCCCGCCTTGCCGTCGACTTCGCCCTGGACCAGGCTGCCCGTCCCGCCGCCGGCGACGACGTGGAGCTGGCCCGCCTTGAGGTCGTGCATCGTGCCGACGAACGTGAAGGCTTGGTTGCCGCCCCTGGTGACATCGGCGTCGATCTTCGCCAGGTCGATCCGGTCGCCACCATGCGCATGGATGCCGGTGAAGTCGGAGATCACGTCGTGTGCGGAACCCTTTCCGGAGTCGGTCGCGGCATAGTAGTCGAAGGTGTCGTTCCCGGCCCCGCCGCTGATGTGATCGGAGCCATCCCGACCGGCAAGCAGGTCGTCACCGGCATCGCCGTAGAGCCTGTCGTTGCCGGTGCCGCCGCCGAGCTTGTCGTTGCCGAGGCCGCCGAACATGGTGTCGTTGCCGGCCTGCCCGCCCATCTCGTCGTTGCCGGTGCCGCCGTACATCTGATCATTGCCGAACGAGCCGAAAATCCTGTCGTTGCCGCCGTCGCCGTAGAGTTTGTCGTCGCCGTCCCAGGTATCCTTGTCACCGGCGGCGCCATAGATCGTGTCGTTGCCGGCGCCGCCATGGATGATGTCGGTGTCGTTGCCGAAGTAGTGGGCGTCGGCCGTCTTCCCGTAGATGAGGTCGTCGCCGCCGGCCCCATCCAGCCGTTCGCCATCGAGGTCCGTCCCGGTGATGACGTTGTCGAGCTCGTTTCCCGTGCCGTGCCAGCCGTGATCCGAAGGGCCCGACAGGTCTAACGTCATTTCGAGTTTCTCGACATTGGCGGGCAGCGTGTAGTTGGTCTGATCGGCGATGACAGTGTCGAACCCCTCGCCCGGCTTCTCGAAGACATGGTCTTTGGCTTCGAGAACGACGTAGCTGTCGTTGCCCGTGCCGCCGTAAAGGTTGTCGCTATTGTGTCCGGCCCACAGGCTGGCATCAGCGTTCGGATTGCGCCCCGACGCCACCAGATAGTCATCCCCGGCGTCGCCATACAGGCTCGCCGTCGTCTTCGACAGGTCGAGGCTCCACGTGTCGTATCCCGTGGTGACATACAGATAATCGTTGCCGGCGCCACCGTGCAGGAGAATGGACCCGGTGGGATTGCGCCCCGTCCAGTCGTCATTGTCGTTCGGGGCGAGAGAGTAATAGACGCCGACGGAGTCATTACCGTCGTCGCCGTAGGCCGTGTTGCCGGCGGGGTTCGCGCCGCCGCTGTCGCTGATATCGATCGTGATGTCGTCGTTGCCGCCGTCGCCGTGGATCGTATTTCCAGCGTTCGTCTCGCCCACCGCCCTCGAGTGATCCCAGATGCTATCGTTGCCGGCGCCGCCGTTGATCGTGTCGCCGCCGCCGCCGCCATCGAGATTGTCGTTACCGCCAAGGCCGTTGATGGTGTCGGCCCCCGCCGACGGCTTGCCGTGGTCAGGAAAACGCGTCACGCCCGCCGACACCGCGTCGGGGGTGATCGTGTTATGCAAATCTGTCCCGGTATAGGTACCCATTATCTCCTCCACTGGAGTAAAGCACGCAGATCACGTGTGTCGGGCGACCCGCGCCCGCGGGGCATGCCTCATCTCCGGATCTGTAGTCCCGTCCAACCGCCGCCCTGCCGGGCCCTCACGGGCCGTCGGCGGCGGCGTTCACCGCTTCTTTGAAAAAAATGGCTTTTTTGTGTTAGCGAGATTGAAGCAAAGAACCTGGGTTAAGTAAATGTGTCGTTTTTGTGGAGTGCTCCTTTTTTCACCGGCGCGATAAAAAGGCAACGAAGGCGGTTTGGGTAAGCCTGTCGCAGCGAAGAACCAGCCGCGCGAGCGCAACGGGTGTCTGCGGCGAGCATCGGTGCCGCTGCGTACCGGCTCGCTCCGACTCGATCGGCCTAGCGAGTTGATGATCAGGAAAGTAACCAGGGAGGATGCGTCGGCGGAAGCGGGGCGCCTTCGGGCGACGCCCCTCCGCCAGGAGAAGGCTAAAGGATGAAATCGCCGGCGTGCCACGCGCCTGGAACGGCGTCCCCGTCCCTGACCAGGATCTCCAGATCCGGCGCCAAGCTTCCGCCCGTGTTGGCCTGGATCAGGGTGTGGGGTCCGTGAGCCTCGACGTGGACCTGACCCGGCCCTGTGATTGCGGCGGTACCCCTGAAGACGAAGGCCTGGTTGCCGCCCTGGTTCTCGTTGGCGTCGATGAGGTGCAGGTCGATGCGGTCTCCTGCCTTTGGACCGACGTTGTCGAAGTCCAGGATGATGTCCTTGGACCGAGGCGTTGAGTCGCGGGTTTCGACGTACTGGTAGACGTCGTTGCCACTGCCGCCACTGAGCACGTCACCATCGAACCGGCCCTTCAGGATATCGTTGCCGGCGTCCCCGTACATGGAATCAAGGCCATAGTACCCACCTAGCAGGTCGTTGCCGTCGCCACCGTGAAGCACGTCATCGCCCAGCTTTCCATATAAATGGTCATTTCCCTCTTCACCGAATATGACGTCGGTCCCGTCCGGACTCTGCCCATCGTGTTCGCCGCCGTTCCCATAGATCCAGTCGTCGCCGGCGCCGCCGTAGATCGTATCGCGATCGTTCCAGTCACCGATGCCGGGCGTCTTGCCGAGAATGTGATCATTGCCGGTGCCGCCATAGATCGTATCGCTGCCGGTGCCGCCATCGATGTTGTCGCTGCCGGCAATACCACGGAGCAGGTCGTCGCCGCCGCGACCATCGATCTCGTCGTTGCTGTTGCTGCCTGTAATATAGTCATTGCCACCGGTCCCGATGTAGGTACCCATTTCCGTCTCCCTGTGTGATCAGCAACGTTCACGGTCTGAGGCGATTATGACGCCGCGTTTATCAACCAAAAGTATGGGGTACGGCGTCCTTATTTCTAGAAATTGACAGAAAACGTGCAGTATTTAGCTATCTTGTAGGGTCTGAGAAACATTACGTAAACGGGAATTTGCGTTGGAACTAAAAACGTAACCACAGATTCCGCAAATTTTATCTTTCTGCCCCGTAAGAGGATGCCGATTTACGATGTGCACGACCCGACACGCTGTCGTCGCCGTCGTTGTCTGCCCAAGGGGGTCTTCAACCGAATCCGGTACAGCGACCCGAGTGGAGAAGGAGCGTCAATGGCAGCGGTGATGCGTCCGCACCGCGGTCTGCCCGCGAGCGCCGGCACCGCTGGGTATCATAGGCAGGCTTCCAAATCGCCGGCCGGGGTCATACTGTCGGAGCATGCTCAATACAAACCCGGGAAAGAGGGATCTTATGGCTTTTGAACTTCCCCCACTGCCTTACGACAAGAAGGCCCTGGAGCCATACATTTCGGCGAATACGCTGGAATTTCACCACGGCAAGCATCACCAATCGTACGTCACCAACCTGAACGGCATGGTCAAGGACACCCCGCTCGCCGCCCATGGGCTGGATGACATCATCACTTCCACCTTCGGCGACTCGGGCAAGGTCGGCGTTTTCAACAACGCCGCTCAGGTCTGGAACCACACATTCTTCTGGCACTGCATGAAGTCCGGCGGCGGCGGCGCGCCGAGCGGCGACGTGGCGTCGGCGATCGACTCCGCCTTCGGCTCGCTCGACAAGTTCAAGGATGAATTCAAGACCGCCTGCACCAGCCAGTTCGGCAGCGGCTGGGGCTGGCTTGTCGCCGACGGCGGCAAGCTCGCGGTGATGAAGACGCCGAACGCCGAGAATCCGATGGCGCACGGCAAGACAGCTCTGCTCACCTGCGATGTCTGGGAGCACGCCTACTATCTCGACTACCAGAACCGACGACCGGACTTCGTCCAGGCGTTCATCGACAATCTGATCAACTGGGACTTCGTCGCGAAGAACATGGCGAAGGCTGCGTAACCGGCAATCGCGGGGCGGCGGTTACAGCGCCCGTCGCCCCGTACGCCCCGGTCGGGCATTGGGCTCACACCTGGAGCATCCTGTGCCCGAACGGGCGCGAAAAAGATGCTCGATCTCTCTGCAATCGATCAACCTTCCACTGTCGGCCGATTCCATCCGAAAGCCGGTTGACCTAGTCCACCGCCAGTAGCGCGGCGCGGACTTCGCGGGCCTCGCCGACCAGCAGGTTGAATGTGCGGCACGCAGCGCCGGTCGCCATCCACTCGGCATTGACGCCGGCGGCGGCCAGTCCCTCGCGCAGCAGTTCCGGCATCGGCTGGAACTGCGCCCCACAGCCTATGATCACCAGTGTTCCTGCCGCGGCACCGGCGACGAGCCTGCCGACCTCCGCCGCGGCGATCTCGTCGATACGCCGCGCCGGCCAGGCTTTCGTGTGCTCGGCAAATACGAGCACGGAGCCTTCGTGGCGCACGCCGGAAACGCGGAAGCCGCCGCCGCCATAGGCCTGGATCTGCCGGCGACCGCCGGGCGGAGAAGGCTGCGGATCAATCACGGCTTATGACGTTTCCGCCACGGCCCGATCCTGAGCGACCGCGGACCGGCGCACATTCATATAGAGCAGCGGCGGCGTGGCGATGAAGATCGACGAGTACGTTCCGATGAGAATGCCCCAGAGCATCGCCGTGCTGAAACCGCGCAGGACCTCGCCGCCGAACATATAGAGCGCGACCAGGGCGATCAGCGCCGTCGCCGCCGTCATCGTCGTTCGCGACAGGGTCTGGTTGATCGACAGGTCGAACAGCTGGTCCAGCGGCATACTCTTGTACTTCCGCAGGTTCTCGCGGTGGCGGTCGAACACCACGACCGTGTCGTTGACCGAATAGCCGGCGATGGTCAGCAGGGCCGCCACCGTCGTCAGGTCGAAATCCATGCCCAAGAGCGAGAACAGGCCGATGGTCGCGATCACGTCGTGCAGATCGGCGAGGATAGCGGCGACGCCGAACTGCCACTCGAAGCGAAACCAGACGTAGATCATGATCGCCGCCAGCGCCGCGGCGATGGCCAGGAGGCCGTTTGTGAACAGCTCGGAGCTGACCTGCGGGCCGACGACCTCGACGCGCTCATAGGCGACACCTTCGCCGAGCGCGTCGCGGATCTTCGCGACCGCCGCCTGCTGCGCCTCCTCGCCGCCCGGCTGCTTCTCCAGACGGATCAGCACCTCGCGGTCCGTACCGAACGTCTGCAACCCGACCTCGCCAAGCTCCAGACCGCCCAGCGTCGAGCGCATGGCCTGCAGATCGGCTGTCTCCGGCATGCGGACCTCGAGCAGGACCCCGCCCTTGAAGTCGATTCCGAGGTTCAGGCCCTTGAAGATCAGCAGAAGAACGGTGCCGATGATGATGGTCGCGGAGATGGCCAGGTTGACCTTGTGCATGGCCATGAACGGGATCTTGGTGTCCGGCGGGACAAGGGTGATGCCACGAAACATGATCGACCGTTAAATCGGGAGAAGCTGGGGCCTGGCTTGGCGATACCAGGTGAAGATCATCAGCCGGGTGACCGTGACCGCCGTGAACATGGTCGTCAGGATCCCGATGGACAGCGTCACGGCGAAGCCGCGCACCGGCCCGGAGCCCATGGCGTAAAGAACGATGCCGGCGATGAGCGTCGTCAGGTTGGAGTCGATGATCGTCGTGATCGCGCGGGAAAATCCGGTATCGAGCGCGGAGAGCGGCGTCCGGCCGTTGCGGATCTCCTCGCGGATGTGCTCGTAGATGAGCACGTTGGCGTCCACTGCCATGCCGACCGTCAGCACGATACCGGCGATGCCGGGCAGGGTGAGGGTTGCCTGCAGCATTGACAGGGCGCCGAGTAGCATCACGATGTTGATGATCACCGCCAGGTTAGCGAGAACGCCGAAGAAACCGTAAACGAAGGTCATGAACGCGGCGACCAGAATGACGCCGACGACGCCGGCGAGCTTGCCGGCCGCAATGGAATCCGCGCCCAGCCCGGCTCCGACCGTGCGCTCCTCGATCACCGTCAGCGGCGCCGGCAGCGCTCCGGCGCGCAGCAGCAGCGCCAGGTCGCGAGCGTCGGCTACGCTGAACGTTCCCGAGATCACGCCCGAGCCGCCGAGGATCGGCTCGCGGATGCGCGGCGCGCTGATCACCTGATTGTCAAGCACGATGGCGAGCAATTTGCCGACGTTGTGCGACGTTGCCTCGCCGAAGCGCCGTGCGCCGATCGAATCGAAGCGGAACGAAACCACCGGCTCGTTTTGCTGGAAGGTCGGCTCCGCGTCGAGCAGGTTTTCGCCGCTGACAAGAACCCGCTTGTTGACGAGGATCTGCCGTGGCTGATTGCCGGCAGCCTGACCCTCGACCATGGGCAGGAGCATGGTCCCCGGCGGCGCCCGCCCGGCATCCGTCGCGTTCGTGCTGTCATCGACGAGGTGGAACGTCATCTTCGCGGTCTTGCCGATCAGCCGCTTGACCCGCTCCGGATCGTCGATACCGGGAAGCTGAACCAGGATGCGGGTCCGGCCCTGCCGCTGGATGGTCGGCTCTCGCACGCCGGTCTCGTCGATGCGCCGGCGGATGATCTCGAGGGACTGGTCGATCGCGGCTGTTTCCCGGTCGGCCACGGCTTTCTCCGTCAGGCTGACGGTCATCTTCCCGTTCTCGCCGCTTTCAATCGCGGTGCCGGTATCGAGCTTGCGCAGGATCTGCTCCGCCTGGTCGCGCTGGGCCGGTTCGGGGATGATCACCTGCACCGCGTCGCCGCTGATGCCGAGCTGCTCGTAGCGAATGCGCGCGGTCCGCAGTTCGGCGCGTACCGACTCGACCATGCTCTCCAGCCGCTCGCGGATCAGCGCGCCGGTATCGACATCGAGAAGCAGGTGTGAGCCCCCCTGGAGGTCGAGGCCGAGACTGATCTGCCGGTGCGGGAGCCAGTCCGGGAGGGCTTCGGCCTGTTTGCGGGGTAGCAGGTTCGGCGCCGCGGCAAGCATGCCGAAGACGGTGACCGCGACGATCAGAATGATCTTCCAGGTGGGAAAGTGGCTCATCGCCGGCGTTGGCCGCCTGTCCTAGATCAACCTGCTTTCGGATGAAATCGTCCGAAAGCAGGAAGTTGATCGATTACAAAAAGATCGAGCATTTCATCTGCGCCCATTCGGGCGCAGGGTGCTCTAGTCTTTCTTGCCGCCAAGAAACTTCTTGAAACCGCCCTTGCCCGGCTCGCCGGCCGGCGCATTCACATTGGCCGAATCCGGGGTCTGGCCCGGCGCCGTGCCCGGCCCCGAGTTCGCCGCCGCGACAGCCTCCGTCTTGGCCAGAACCGCCGAGACCAGCGGCTTGTGAACGCGCACGCGCACCCCTTCTGCGATCTCAACCAGGATTTCGCTGTCGTCGATGACCTTGCTGACCGTCCCGACGATGCCGCCGCCAGTGACGATGCGGTCGCCGCGCCGGATGGCCGAGAGCATGTCGCGGTGCTGCTTCATCTTTTTCTGCTGGGGACGAATCAGGAGAAAGTAGAAGACGACAAAAATCAGGATGAGCGGCAGAAACTGCACAATCCCGGCGCCGGCGCCCGCTAAATCTCCGCCCGCTTGCGCGAAAGCCGGCGAGATGAACATCGCTTAACTCCTCTTATTGGATTGGGAACCCGCGGCGGACTATACGCCCCGTTGCCCCGGTTGCAACCGATAACGCCGGTCGCCGGGCGAAGCGCGCAGGCGGAACATGAGCGCCAAGCTCGCGGCGGTCGTGTTCTAGTGGCTGACAGCAATGCCGCGCGTCAGGCCGGCCTAAGAGCGGTCTGCAACGTCGCAGCAATGCAAATCCGTTGATGTTAGGAGTGCCATGGATGGCAGTGAGAACGCTTTAAGCCTTGTCTGGCAAGGCGGACGAGCATTCGAGCTACCGCTGCGGCAATTGGCAAGCCGGTCAGTATCTCAATGTAAAGAAATTGGCCCTGTGGGTTGAGCTCCAAGAAATGCAACTGCCCAACATCGTCGACCTTGAGGTCTACAGTCGCAAAGATCAGGCCCAGCGCTGCCATTAGCGAGTGCAGCTTTCCGACGATATCGCAGGGAATTTCATAAACGCTTGCGGGAACATCGAGGTCGAGCCTCGAATCAAGTCCTGCCCTCGACTGACCAGTGCTTATTGCCGCCGCATAAATGTCTTCGTCGACGATCGTCACGCGTAGGTCGGTCGGCCCTTGGACAAGTTGCTGGAAAATCGCCGGGGCGATCAGCAGCTGCTGCAACGCGCCGCGATCCGCTTCTTCCCACCGCCGCGTATCTACAAACGCGTGGCGCGGGCTGGTCATCGCCTTATGCACGACGTGGCCCTGATGCTTTTTAATAAAATACTCTGCTTGCTGAGGGTCGCTCGTGATCATTGTTTCAGGCACGCGCAAGCCGATGCGCTGAGCAATGGCCAGCTGATAAGGCTTTATCGCGGCGCGCTGCGCCGGCGGCGGGTTGACCATGACCGCGTCCACACCTAACGACAGGGTCAGACCATCGAGCAGTTCCTGCCACTCCTGACGTGCAAAGCGCCGGTGATCGGCGTCAAGTACCGCTGCAGGAATGACCGCGGGGGTAGGTCGTCGAACCCATATCGCGCGCACGTCGGTCAACGGAGTAGCCGGACGATCCTCTTTCGTCTGCGCAGATACTTCCTGCAAATTCCCGGTGTAGCTGAGCGTAGCGCGCAGTCCCCGCGCCGCGCTCAGCCAACTGATGACTTCAACCGTTTCCCCCTGAAGTGCAATCTCTTGAGCAACGCGCTGCGCATGTAAATCCTCGGCGGGAGCCAAAATGACGATCACGACCCAGGCTCTAGACCGTAACGTCGCAGATAATCCGTCAGCGCGGCTGTGTACTGTGGCGCTGGTGGCAGCACCAAAGGAGTTGGACGCGTAGCTAACGAGAAGGGTACCGCTGCGCCCAGAGCCGTTGTGGGCAACGTTTCGGCAGCCTTGAGTGCCATCAAGGGCGCCCCCGTACGCAGCACTACGTCAACAGCGATTGCCCGTGCCAGCCGAGCCTCCGCCGAAACCATGAGTTCTTCGATCCTTATCACGTCAGCGGCGCGAAATTCGAGCAGCAACGGCCAGAGGAGAAACCTGACGTGTCCCGCTGGTGCGCCCACAAGGAAGGCGCTGAATTCAACGCCTTCGGTCGCAGCATTCGCTACGTTTTCGTCATAGGGCAATAATTCCAGCCAAGCGTCATCACCAGTGGGCTCGTGTTTCACGTTTCCGGTCAGACCCACACGTCGTCGGCTTCTTCGACCCAAAAGACGTCGTCCGTGGCATCGGCCCTGCCTTGACTGGCAGTCGCGGAATCTACGTACCGTCCGTTTGAGTACGAGCTAGAATTACCGAAAACGCCGCCGCCACCAAAGATGCCGCCCAACCCACCCCTTTGAAACATGGAGCCGGCTAATCGGATCTGCTTGATGCGGTCAGCGCTCGTAACACTTACGCTAACGATGTCGTCAGAGTGTCCAGGCAGGCCTCTTACTTCCCGTACGTCGGCCAGAGGGATCCCGATGACGCCCGATGAGATAGCGAGATGAAGAGTGTCCCCGTCTCTGCTCACCGCTTTGCCCTCGTAAATCAAGGACTGCGGCGATTCCTCAGCAGCCGGCAACCTCGACAACAAATCGTCAAGCTTCGACATGGCGTTTTCCTCGAAGACCAAAATACAAAGCACGACCTACGAATCCAAAACATTCAATTTTGCCACACGCCGCCCCAGAGGTCAACTTAACCTCAAGAAAATAATCGGCGGCAACACGATGCGACTTGCCGCAGGGCGGCGGCGGCCGTATAGCCTCACAGCATGGGCGAAACGGACATCACCGCGCTTCTTCGCCGAGCGGTCGTGGCGCTGGAGCGACTGGCGCCGCCGCCGCCCGCTTCGGCCGCCTTTAGCGACGCCGACGCGTTCGTCTGGCACGCCGAGGGCCGGCTGCAGGCTGTTCCCCGCGTGAGCCGGGTCGATCTGGCGCTCCTCAAGGGCATCGACCGGCAGGCCCGGACGCTGCTCGACAACACCCGCCGCTTCGCCCGTGGCCTGCCCGCAAACAACGCTCTGCTGTGGGGTGCGCGCGGCACCGGCAAGAGCTCGCTGGTCAAGGCCGTGCATGCGACGGTCAATGCCGAACAGGGGAACGACGGCGCCTTGGCGCTGATCGAGCTCCACCGCGAGGATATCGCCACCCTGCCCCGGCTGCTCGCGCTGCTGCGCGAGGCCACCCGGCGCTGCATCCTGTTCTGCGACGACCTGTCCTTCGACGGCCAGGACGCGTCTTACAAGTCGCTGAAGGCGGTTCTGGAAGGCGGCATCGAGGGCCGTCCCGCGACGGTCGTCTTCTACGCGACCTCCAATCGCCGCCACCTGATGCCTCGCGACATGATGGAGAACGAGCGCTCAACGGCGATCAATCCGGCCGAGGCGGTCGAGGAAAAGGTCTCGCTTTCCGATCGCTTCGGCCTCTGGCTCGGCTTTCACGCCTGCGACCAGCAGACCTACTTCGCCATCGTCGCCGGCTATGCCGACCATTTCGGCATCGAGATGGAGCCGGAGCAATTGCACGCCGAGGCAAATGCCTGGTCCCTCGCCCGCGGCGCGCGCTCCGGACGGGTCGCCTGGCAGTTCGTCCAGGATCTGGCCGGGCGGCTCGGTCGACCGTTACGTTGATCGCCGTGCGGCGACTCGCATCAACTGTGGTGACTCAGGCAAATTGACGGCATCCGTCACCGTCCACTACCTTCACGCAGAGAACAGCGGCACGGGGCGTCCACGGGGCGCCAGTTCCTTCGCCCGTCTCCGTTCGCAAGTGAATGAGGCTTACCATGGCTGCCTATCGGGCTCCGCTGAGCGATATGCGCTTTGTCATCGACGAGTTGGCTGGGCTCGAGAGCGTCCGCGCGCTGAGCGGCAACGAGGATCTCGGCACGGAACTGGTCGACGCCATCCTCGACGAGGCCGATCGCTTCGCCTCCGAGGTGCTGGCGCCGCTCAATGCCGTCGGCGATCGAACGGGATGCGTGCTTGAGAACGGCGTCGTGCGCACACCGCCCGGCTTTCGCGAAGCCTACAGCCAGTTCATCGCCGGCGGCTGGAACGGCATGCAGTTCTCCACGGAATACGGCGGCCAGGGCCTGCCCCGGCTCATCTCGACAGCCGTCGGCGAGATGTGGACAAGCGCCAACATGGCCTTCGGCCTGTGTCCGATGCTGACCCAGGCGGCCGCCGAAGCGCTGGCCAGCCACGGCAGCGAGGCCCTGAAGGCGATCTATCTCGCCAGGCTCGTCAGCGGCGAGTGGGCCGGAACGATGAACCTCACCGAGCCGCAGGCCGGCTCCGATCTCGCCCGGGTGCGGACGCGCGCGGTGCCCGGCGAAAACGGCGCGTACCGGATCTTCGGGCAGAAGATTTACATCACCTTTGGCGAGCACGATCTGACCGAGAACATCATCCACATGGTCCTGGCCCGCCTGCCCGACGCGCCGGAAGGCGTCCGCGGCCTGTCGCTGTTCCTCATTCCAAAGTTCCACGTCGACGAGGACGGCGGTCTCGGCCAGCGCAACGACCTCCGCTGCGTCTCGCTGGAACACAAGCTCGGGATCAACGGCAGCCCGACGGCGGTGATGTCCTACGGCGACAACCAAGGCGCCATAGGCTATCTGGTTGGCGAGGAGAACCGCGGCCTGGAGCTGATGTTCACGATGATGAACACGGCCCGCCTCGCGGTCGGCCTGGAGGGCGTCGGCATCGCCGAGCGCGCCTACCAGGATGCGAAGGCCTACGCCCTGGAACGAGTCCAGGGCCGTGATCTCGACAGCGACGACCCCGCGCCGGTGCCGATCGCGCACCATCCGGATGTTCAGCGCATGCTAATGTCGATGAAGTCGCAGACGCAAGCAGGCCGGGCACTGGCCTACGCTGTCGCCGCCAACAGCGACATCGCCGAACGCCATTCCGATCCCGAGGTGCGCCGACAGCGCCAGCAGCTGGTCGACCTGCTTACCCCGGTGGTCAAGGCATGGTCGACGGACGTGGGCATCGAGGTCGCAAGCACCGCGATCCAGGTCTTCGGCGGGATGGGCTACATAGAGGACAGCGGTGTGCCGCAGCATCTGCGCGACGCCCGCATCGCCACCATTTACGAGGGCACCAACGGCATTCAGGCCAGTGATCTCGTCGGGCGCAAGATCGCCCGCGACGGTGGCGCGGCGGCCGCGGCGTTCATCGCCGATTTGCGCACGATCGACGCCGATCTCGCCGCCGCCGGACCGAAACTCGCACCGATCCGTCGCTGGCTTGGCCAGGCTCTCGACGATCTGGCCGCCGCGACCGCCTGGCTGGTCGAGACCTACCCCAGCTATCCGCGGCGGGCCGCGGGCGTCGCCGTCCACTACCTCAGGCTGATGGGCATCGTCGCCGGCGGCGGTTTGATGGCCAAGGCGGCGTTGCACGCCCTCGGCCATCTCGACGCCGGTGAAGGCGATCCCGTATTCTGGCAGGCCAAGATCATCTCCGCCCGGTTTTTCGCCGACGTCTATCTGACCCGCAGCGGCGCCTTGCGGTTGCTGGTGACCGACGGCTGGACTGCGCTCGAAGACTTCGACCCCGAGCGCGATCTGTAGGGGCACGTTAGCCTGACTCGCCGCCACCCGCGGCGCGACGGCGCATCAGCCCCTTGGCGGGGCTGTAGCCGATGATCGACAAAGCGAGGAAGGCCACGAGCGCCGCGACCGTCACCGCCAGGGCTGGGCCGTTCAACTCCGCATAAAGGGCGAATCGGATCAGCTCGACGGCGTGGGTGAAGGGGTTGAGCGTCGCGATTTGCGGCAGAACCGTGCTCGCCTCCTCCAGCTTCCACAGCGGATAGAGAGCGGACGACAGGAAGAACATCGGGAAGATGACGAAGTTCATCACCCCGGCGAAGTTTTCGAGCTGGCGGATCGTCGACGACAGCAACAGCCCGACCGCGCCCAGCATCAGCCCGGTGACCACCAGCGCCGGCAGGATGGCGAAGTACCCGGCCGTAGGAAAGCGGATGTCGAAGGCCCAGGCGACGGCGAGGAAGGCATACACCTGGATCAGCGAGACGGCGGTTCCCGCGGCGAGTTTGCTGGCCAGCAGGTACCAGCGCGGCAACGGCGTCATCAGCAGGATCTTCATGCTGCCCATTTCCCGGTCGTAGACCATCGACAGCGAGCTCTGCATGCCGTTGAAGAGCTGGATCATCCCGAGCAGGCCGGGGACGATGTAGACCTCGTAGGTGATGTAGGTCTGGTAGGGCGGCATGATCGCGATGCCCAGTGCGGCGCGAAAACCGGCGGCGAAGACGAGCAGCCAAACGAGCGGACGGACCAAAGCGGCAAAGAAACGCTCGCGCTGGTGAAGGAAGCGGAGAACCTCGCGAACCAGAATCCCCCAGAAGCAGATCGCCCAGCCGGCGGCGCTCATGACGCCGCTCCGGCCGCCGCGGGAGCGGCCTTCGCTTGCTCCCCGACGGTCAGGCCGGCGAACGCATCGTTAAGCGACGCGGCGTTGCGTTCCCGGATCAGGGCGTCGCGTTCGGCATCGGCGCGGATGACGCCCCGGTGCATGACGACCACCCGATCGCCGGCGCGGACCTCGTCGACCAGATGGGTCGCCCACAGGACCGCGACGCCGCGCGCGGCCAGCGCATGGACGTCATCGACGATGCGCGCCCGGCTTGGGACATCGAGTCCGACCGTGGCCTCGTCCAGCAGCAGCACCGGCGGCTCGTGCAGCAGCGCGCGGGCCAGCTCGACCCGGCGGCGCAGGCCCCCGCTCAGCTCGCGCACCTTGTGGCTTTGCCTATCGTGCAGCTCCAGCCGGTCGAGGAGTGCGGCGATCCGCTCGCGGGCCCGGCCGCCGGCGAGGCCGTGCAGACTCGCCGCATAGCGCAGGTTCTGCGCCACCGTCAGGTCGAGATCGAGGGTCGGCTGCTGGACAACGATGCCGAGCCGGGCCAGCGCTCGGTTCGGCTGGCTGCCCAGGTCATGACCGCCGACCCGGATCCGCCCCGCACTGGGCTGGAACAGGCGGGCGATCAGCGAAAACAGCGTCGTCTTGCCGGCGCCGTTGGGGCCGAGGAGCGCGGTGAAGACGCCGGCCTTGATGTTCAGGCTGACGCTATTGAGGGCGAAGCGGTCGCCATAGGAAAACGACAGCGCCTCCAGCGATAGCGCGGGCAGTGTCGGCGGTTGCGGCGCGGTGTCCATGGCATCAGGGTCTTACCACGACGCCCCAGGGAAAGCGCCCGACCCGGATCGACTTGATCGGCTTGAGGGTTGCGACATCGATGACCGTGACGTCGCCGCTGACGCCGTTCGTGCTGTAGAGCCGCGTCTCGTCGGCGTTCAGGGCCAGGTGCCAGACGCGACGCCCGACGAGGAGATAGTCAAGCACCTTGTAGGTCTGCGCGTCGATCACCGCGACATGGTTGGCCGGCCCGAGGGCGACGAAGGCGTAGCGGCCGTCGCGCGTGAGCTTTATCCCGACCGGCTGGATGCGGTCCGCCGAGATGCCGCCGATCCTGAAGCGGATGGTCTCGATCACCTCCCGCGCATCGACGTCGATGACCGCAACCGTGCCGCCGACCTCGGACGAGACCCACAGCCTCTTGCCGTCGCGGGTAAACACCCCGTAGCGCGGCCGCTGGTCGACGAGGGTGTTGTCGATCAGGGTAAGGCTCGCGGTGTCGATCCAGTGGACCATGTTGGTCGTCTCGGAGGTATTGATCACCACCCGGCCGTCGGGGCTGACCGCCATGCCCTCCGGCTCGACGCCGACGTCGATCTGACCGATGACGTGGCGGCTGTCGGTATCGACCACGGTGACGACATCGTCATTCTCGTTGGCAATGTAGAGCTGGCGGTCATCGGGGTGCAGCGCGAACTGCTCGGGATCGACGCCGGCCGGGATCTCGCCGATCTTGGCCATGGTCGACGTGTCGTAGATCTCGATCCGGTCGTCGTCGCTGGCGCAGACATAAAGGCGGGAGCCATCGGCGTTGAGGGTGATACCGCGCGGCCGGCGGCCGACCGGGACGGTCCGCGTCACCGTCAGGCTCTCCTCGTCGATGACCGACAGCGTGTTGTCGCGCTCGTTGGAAACGATGACGGTCCCGGCTACAGCGGCCGAGGTCGCCGCGGCAACCGTGAGCAGGCCAGCAAGAAGGGCGGCTGTCGGCGGCAGGAGCTTACTCATCGCTTGCACCCGGTTTCGGGACGGTCGTCGCCCAGGGTGTCGAGGGCGGTGAGCGGGTGAAGGAAGCCATCCTGCGGCGACATCGAGACCATCGCGCGGGCGGTCACAAGCGGGATGGGCTGGCGGAGCTGGCCGTCCCATGGCCGATAGGACAGGGTCAGCCCCTTGAAGCCGGCAAGCTCGAAGGCGTCGCCGCGGAGATACCCGGCGACGGTCGCAAAGTCGGCCGAAGAGGTGCGGGCCGCCGCCTCGCCGATGGAGCGCACCGCCGCCCAGGCGGCGTAATCCACGGGCGTCATTGCGCGCCCGGCCTGACGCTGAAAGCGCGATTGCAACTGCCGCGCCCCCCACTGCTCGAGGCTCCGGTCCCACGCCACGGACGTCAGACCCTGCGTGCCAGCGACTGGTCGCGGCTGCCAGGTGCGATAGGGCAGGTATTCGCCGAAGAGCCCGATCTCGTCGGCGACGATGAGGATGTCGTAGTCGCCGACCTGGGTGAAGACCGGGACCTCGCCTTCGGCTGTCCTGCGGATGTCGAGCGCTTCCGACCAGACTTTCTCGGCCACGATCCGCCCGCCGAAGCGACCGGCGGCGCGTCGCACGGCAGCGGCGTAGAGCACATCGCCTTCCTCCGGGCCGGTCACCAGGAACCAGCGTTTCCAGTTCTTACGGATCAGGTATTGCGCCAGTGCGTCGGCGAGCATCGCCCGGCTGGGCAGCGTGTGGAGCAGATCGGCGCGACAGTCTGCACGGCGGAACCGATCGTCCGGTGCGCCGGCGTTGAAGATGAGCAGTCGGTCGCCGACGGGGCGTGCGAGGAGCCGGTCGAGCCCCGCTCCGTCCAGCGTTGACACGACGTAGTGGATGCCGTCGTCGGCCAGCGCCGCAAACGCCGCGCCCGCGTCGCCTTCGACGGGAAGGGCGCGTTCGACCAGCGCGAAAGTCTGGCCGGTGAAGCGGCCGGTGGTGTTGTTGTCGGCGATGGCCAGGCGCGCGCCCTGCAAGCCCTCGTTGTCGGGCGGAACCTCCAGCGTCGAGAGCCCGGGCGGCCGGTCGACCGCTCGCGACAGGTAGCCGATGCGAATGACCTCGTTCTCGGCTTTGGCTTGTTGCCCGATCGCCGCGGTCGGTTCGGCGGCGGCGGCATTAGCGAGAGGAACAAGGAGGAACGCGACGAACGTCATGAGGACGGCCGATGCGGTCATGCGCCGGGTTCGGTCCGCCGGCTGCGGCGCAAAGACCGGGCTCCACGAACGGTCCGCGCTCCATCTCATGCCTGTTCAACCCGCTGTACAGTCCCGCGCACGGTCGGGGCGAACTCTAACAGGCGGCGCGTCGCCGGGGTCAACCCGGACCTAAGTCGGAGTCGCCAGACCGGTCGATCGTGGCTCATAATCGGCGTCCGGAGCAGCTTGCGGCGAATTTGCCAGGGCCTTCATCGATATACTTGAACCACACCGCCGTCATCACGAGCCCTGCGAGGGGCGTGGCGTTTCAGGAAAATTGCTGTTGTATGTCATAGAAATAAATTGCCGCGTCGGGGCTCCGCCCCTCCTCGCAACGGCGATCCAAGTGGATCGGCCTGAGGCATAGCAAGGTAGGGGCCGTACATGGTCGAGCGGGCCGGATCGGCAGGCAGAAGTTTCCGGACAGCGACGGCGAGCGCAATGGCTGCCGCGGCGCTTCTGGCCGTCGGTGCAGCCGTAGGCGGCAGTGCTTTCGCCGGCGAGGGCATGGTCCAGGTGGAGAACGGGTCCGATCATCCGGTCAAGGCCGTCCTGCCCGGCGCGCGAGCGCTCGTTGTCGCTCCCGGTGCGGCGCCCGTCGAAATGAGCGGCACGACCGTCGATGCCGGCGTCGGCGTCACCGTGCGGCTGTGGTGGACAACCGACCCGCGGCAGCTGTGCCAGATCTACGTTCCGTGGGGGCAAACGGTAACGGTGACCGGATCGAACGAAATCCGCTGCCTCGGACGATAACCGCCCCAGGCGAAGTTGTCAGTTTCCGCCCTGCGACACGGCAGCGCCGCGTTCCAGTTCCGCCACTTCGTCGTCGCTGAAGACCCGCCCGCGGGTGAGAAAGCGCACGCCCTCCGGCGCCTCAAGCGAGAACCCGGAGCCGCGACCGGGCACAACGTCGATGATGAGCTGGGTGTGGGCCCAGTGTTCGTATTGCGCCGTGCCGATGAAGAACTCACAGCCGGCGATCGCGCCCAGCCGTAGATCCTGGCCGCCGGTGCGGAATTCCCCCGCCGGATAGCACATCGGCGAGGAGCCGTCGCAGCAGCCGCCCGACTGGTGGAAGGCCAGCGGTCCGTGGACGGCCTTCAGTCGCTCGATCATCTCGACCGCTGCGGGGGTCACGACAACCCGTTCGACCATGTTGCTCACCCGAAAAGCGACGGCGACGGAGGCGGGCCCGCGCCCGCCTCCGCGCTGATTCAGCTGACGGATGGGACTCATCCGTCAGCATCGAACCACTAGAAGAAGCCAAGCGGATTGGCGCTGTAGCTCACCAGCAGGTTCTTGGTCTGCTGGTAGTGGTCAAGCATCATCTTGTGGTTCTCGCGGCCGATGCCCGACTGCTTGTAACCGCCGAACGCGGCGTGGGCGGGATAGAGGTGGTAGCAGTTGGTCCACACCCGACCCGCCTGCACCGCCCGGCCGACGCGGAAGGCCCGGTTGCCGTCACGGGTCCATACCCCGGCGCCCAGCCCGTAGAGGGTGTCGTTGGCGATCTCGATCGCCTCGTCCTCGTCCTTGAACTTCGCCACCGAGACCACCGGTCCGAAGATCTCCTCCTGGAAGACGCGCATACTGTTCTCGCCCTCGAAGATGGTCGGCTCGACGTAGTAGCCCTTCGCCAGCTCGCCATCCATGCTGGCGCGCTTGCCGCCGGTCAGGACCTTCGCCCCTTCCGCCTTGCCGATATCGATGTAGGACAGGATCTTCTCGAGCTGGTCGTTAGAGGCCTGGGCGCCCAGCATGGTGCTGGGATCGAGCGGATGGCCCTGCTTGACGCTGCGGACCCGGGCGATCGCCTTCTCCATGAAGCGGTCGTAGATGCTCTCGTGGACCAGCGCCCGGCTCGGACAGGTGCAGACCTCGCCCTGGTTGAGGGCGAACATGGCGAAGCCTTCGAGCACCTTGTCGAAGAAGGCGTCGTCCTCCGCCATGACATCGGCGAAGAAGATGTTCGGCGACTTGCCGCCCAGCTCCAGCGTTACCGGGATGATGTTCTCCGCGGCGTACTGCATGATCAGCCGGCCGGTGGTCGTCTCGCCAGTGAAGGCAACCTTGGCGATGCGTTTGTTGCTGGCCAGCGGCTTGCCAGCTTCGACCCCGAAGCCGTTCACGACGTTGAGGACGCCCGGCGGCAGAAGATCGCCGATCAGCTCCATCATCACCATGATCGACATCGGCGTTTGTTCGGCCGGCTTGAGCACGACGCAGTTGCCGGCGGCCAGAGCCGGCGCCAGCTTCCAGGTCGCCATCAGGATCGGGAAGTTCCACGGAATGATCTGAGCGACGACTCCGAGCGGCTCGTGGTAGTGATAGGCGTAGGTGGTGGCGTCGATCTCGCAGACGCTGCCTTCCTGCGCGCGGATGCAGCCGGCGAAATAGCGGAAGTGATCGATCGCGAGGGGGATGTCGGCCGCCTTGGTCTCGCGGATCGGCTTGCCGTTGTCGAGGGTCTCGACCATGGCCAGAATTTCGAGCCGCTCCTCCATCCGGTCGGCGATCCTGTTGAGGATGAGCGCGCGCTCGGCGGGCGAGGTCGCGCCCCAGCCTGCCTTGGCCGCGTGGGCGGCATCCAGCGCCGTCTCGATATCCTCCGCCGTCGACCGCGCGACCTCGCACAGCGGCAGGCCGGTTACGGGCGTCGGGTTGGTGAAGTACTGTCCGCGCGCCGGAGCGACCCATGAGCCGCCGATGAAATTGTCGTACTTCGGCCGAATGACGATGCTCTCGGCCAGCTTTTCCAGTGCCTGATGAATCATTGCAAACCTCCCTACTCCGGTCGGTGCGCGCCGCGGCGGCACCCGCCCGTGTTATTGTTCCTGACGTTAATAGATGGTGCGTCGCCGGCGGTCCTGCCGTAAATCGGACTTTGGTCGAGTTGAAGTCGTAGGCTGCGGCTTGCGACAGTGGGTTCATGATAAGATCGCTGATCTCCGCGGGCGGACCGGTGCCGGCGGCGTCCGCCCGGCTCACGCGGTGCCGTGTCGCATTGCACCTGCTCATCGTCGCGGCGGCGCTTGCGGCGCTCGCGACCGGGTTGCGCGCCTCTCCGGCGGCGGCGCGTCCCCTTGACGAGGTCCGCGAGAGCGGTGCGATCCGGATTGCCATCTACCGTGACTTCGCGCCGTTCTCCGATTTCAGCGACGGACGCTTCAACGGGATCGATGTCGACCTCGCCCGCGCCATCGCCGAGCGGCTTGGCCTGCCCGTCAACCTGATGGCGGTGACCGCCGGCGAAACGGTCGACGACGACCTGCGCAACGCGGTGTGGAAGGGCCACTACCTCGGCGGCGGTGTCGCCGACGTCATGCTGCACGTGCCGGTGGATCGCCCCTTTGCCCTGCGCAACAAGCAGGTCACCATCTTCGGCGCCTATGCCCGCATGCGCCTGGTTGTGGCCAGCAACGGCGAGGCGGAAACGAGGGTGTCGAGCCTGGCGGATCTGGGTGAGATCGGCGATGGCAGGATCGGCGTCGAGATCGCCACGCTCGCCGACTACTATCTCCTCAGCGCTTCCGGCGGCAGCCTGCGCGGCAACCTCGTGCACTACCCGAACACGATCGCCGCGGCGGAAGCGCTGCGGGCCGGCGAGGTCGTTGCCGCGCTGGGGACGGAGGCGGAGATCGAGGCCGGGCTGGGAGCCGTACGCGACGGGTTCGTCATATCGCCGGTCGCGATCCCCGGCGCGACCTGGCCGATCGGCGCCGCCGTCGATGAGCGCTCCCGCGACCTCGGCTACGCCGTCGGCGACATCATCGCCGCGATGGTCGAAAACGGCGAGATCGCGAGGATCTTCGCCGCCTACGGGCTAAGCTACATGCCGCCGGAGGCCGAGTAGCCGCCTTTGCCGCCGGCAGTTCTTTTTCGACTCCTGCCGATGCGACCTTTTTCCAATTGCCGTCGCCGGCACCACCTTACCAAGATGCACAATGGGCGGTGACGGGCTGTCGCCGCCTTTCGTCAGGCCACGAAGGAGGATGACGCAATGCGCAAATGGAACCGCCCGACGGTGGTTGAAATCGCCGTCGGGATGGAGATCAACTGTTACGCGTGCGCCGAGATCTGAGGCCCGGTAATGGCGTCGGTCGGCACTTCCGCCGGCCGGCGCCTGCACGCCATGCGGATCATCATTCTCGGCTCGGCCGCTGGCGGCGGCTTCCCGCAGTGGAACTGTTCCTGCCCCAACTGCGCCCGCGCCCGTGTCGGCGACCCGGCGGCGACGCCGCGAACGCAGTCGTCCGCTGCCGTCAGCGTCGACGGGGAGCGCTGGTTCCTACTCAACTGCTCGCCGGACATCCGCTGGCAGATCGAGCGGACGGCGGCGCTACAGCCGCAACATCCCGTTCGCCACAGCCCGATCGCCGGGGTCGTTCTCACCAATGCCGATGTCGACCACGTCGCCGGCCTGCTGAGCCTGCGCGAAAGCCAGCCCTTCGTTCTCTACGCGACCCGCCGCGTTTTCGCCGCACTGGCCGCCAACCCGATCTTCACGGTGCTGCGCGCCGATCTGGTCGAGCGCCGGGCGCTCGTGCTTGACGGCCCGGCGCCGTTGCTGGGCCCAGGCAACGCTGCGAGCGGGCTCGCCGTCGACGCGTTCGCGGTTCCGGGGAAGGTCGCGCTTTATCTCGAAGACCCGGAAGCCGAAGCCTTCGGTACGGTTGCCGAGGACACCATCGGGCTCAGGCTTAGCGAACCGGCAACCGGCCGGTCGTTCTGCTACCTCCCCGGCTGCGCGGCCATGCAGTCATCCCTTGCCGGACGACTGCGCGACGCAGAACTCGTTCTGTTTGACGGCACGACGTGGCACGATGACGAAATGACGGCGAGCGGGGCCGGAGAGAAAACCGCCGGGCGGATGGGGCACATGTGCATGAGCGGCGCGGGCGGCTCGCTCGCGGCCTTTGCCGACCTGAACGTTCGGCGCAAGGTCTACGTCCATCTCAACAACACCAATCCGGCCCTGCTCGCCGACTCGGCCGAGCGCGCCGAAGTCGAGGCGCGCGGCTGGCGCGTTGCCACGGACGGCATGGAGATCACGCTGTGAGACCGCTGCTGAGTACCGACGAGCTTGAGGAACGCCTGCGCGGGATCGGCGCCGAGCGTTACCACAGCCTTCACCCGTTTCACGCGCTCCTGCACGGCGGCCGGCTGAGCAGGGGTCAGGTCCAGGCCTGGGCGCTGAACCGCTACTGCTACCAGGCTGCCATCCCGCGCAAGGACCTGACCCTGATGAGCCGGATGGACGACCGGGCGATGCGTCGGGAGTGGCTGCACCGGGTGAGCGAGCACGACGGCGGCGACGGCAACCCCGGCGGCCTCGAGCGCTGGCTGATCATCACGGACGGTCTCGGTCTCGATCGCCACGACGTCATCTCTCTGCGGCTGGCTCTGCCGGCGACCCGCTTCGCCGTCGAAGCCTACGTCCGCTTCGTCGGCGAGCGCAGCACCCTGGAGGGAATCGCCTCGTCGCTGACCGAACTGTTCGCGCCGGCGATCCACAAGGAGCGCATCGCCGGGATGCTCGCCAACTACGACTTCATCGACGACAGCGTCATGCAGTACTTCCGTCGCCGGCTCGAAGAGGCGCCGCGCGACGTGGGCTTCGCCCTCGCCTACGTCAAGCGCGAGGCGCGCACGCCCGAACAGCAGCAGGCCGTGCTCGACGCAGTCCGCTTCAAGTGCGACGTCCTCTGGGCACAGCTCGAAGCCCTGCACCACGCGTATGTCGAGCCGGCCCAGCCGCCGCCCGGCGCCTTCGTTCCGGACGCGCGGCCATGACCGCCATGGTGTCATGCGCGGACGGCGCAACAGACGTGCCGCGCTTCGCTCCACACATGCGGCTGTCCTTCGACAAGGCGCGGTCGCGCTGGGTGGTGTTGGGACCCGAGCGGCTGTTCGTGCCCGACGAGATCGCCGCCGAGATCCTGCGCCGGTGCGACGGGGCGACGAGCGTCGCCGTTATTATCGACGGGCTCGCGGCCGAGTACGACGCGCCCCGGGTCGAGATCGCCGACGATGTGCTCGCGCTCATCCGGGAGCTCCGCGAGCGAGGGGTGCTGGTCTCATGACCTCGCCACTCTTGCCCCCCGCTCCGCCGCTCGCCCTGCTCGCCGAGGTCACCCACCGCTGCCCGATGCGCTGCGTCTACTGCTCCAATCCGCTCGATCTGGTGGCGGCGAGCGGCGAGCTTGAAGAGACGGAATGGCTGCGGGTACTGGGCGAGGCAGCGGATCTCGGCATCCTCCAGGTGCACTTTTCCGGCGGTGAGCCGCTGGCCCGCCGCGACCTGCCGCGGCTCATCGCCCATGCCGCCCGCCACGGGCTCTACACTAACCTGATCACGTCCGGCATTCGGCTCGACGAGCCGCTTGCCGCGCGTCTCGCAGATGCCGGGCTGGAGCACGTTCAGCTCAGCGTGCAGGACACCGAACCGTCCGGCGTTGACCTGATCGGCGGGTTCGAAGGGGCGCTGGAGCACAAGCGCCGGGCGGCCGACGCCGTCGCCGCCGCGGGCCTGGCGATGACCCTGAACGCCGTCATCCACCGCGGCAATGCGAACCGGATCGACGCCTTCATCGCACTGGCGTTGGCGCTGGGCGCGCGCCGCCTGGAGGTCGCCCATGTCCAGTACTACGGCTGGGGGCTGATCAACCGCGCCCGACTGATGCCGACGATCGAGCAGGTTCGCGCGGTTACCCGGCGGGTCGAGACGGCGCGTGAGCGATACAAGGGCACGCTCGTCATCGATTATGTGATTCCCGACTATTACGCGCGGCTGCCGAAGTCCTGCATGGGCGGCTGGGGCCGGCGGTTCATGGTCGTCGACCCGGCCGGCCGGGCCCTGCCCTGCCACGCCGCGACCACCGTTCCCGGACTCGAATTCGTCAACGTCCGCGACGGCTCGCTCGCCGAGATCTGGGCGAACGCGCCGGCGTTCAACGCCTTCCGCGGCACGGCGTGGATGGCCGAACCGTGCCGAAGCTGCGAGCGGCGCGAGCTCGACTGGGGCGGCTGCCGCTGCCAAGCGCTGGCGCTCACCGGCGACGCCGCCGCCACGGATCCGGCGTGCCACAAGTCACCGCACCACGCGTCGATGATCGAGCTCGCGACCGGCGAGGCGAGCGGGCCGG
>JBBSCD010000028.1:0-23820 GCA_038250645.1 Rhodospirillales bacterium | reverse complement strand
TCGCACCTACCCATCGATGTCCACGTGATCCGCATTGCCGTCGCCGACGGCGTCTCGCTCGGCGGCAAACTCTATGTTGCCGGGACGACGGCGCCGGTCGTTCTCTTCTTTCACGGCAACGGCGAAATCGCCTCCGACTATGACACCATCGCCTCGTTCTACACCGACGTGGGGCTGACCCTGCTCGTGGTCGATTACCGCGGCTACGGCTCCAGCGACGGCACGCCGTCGGCGACGGCGCTGGTTCGCGACGCGCTCGCCACCTTCGAGCGGGTCGGCGACGTCTTCGCCGAACACGGGATCGAGCCCGAGCGGCTATACGTCATGGGCCGGTCGCTGGGCAGCGCCGCCGCACTGGAGGTCGCGTCACGAGCCGCCGGCGGGCTCGCCGGACTAATTCTGGAAAGCGGCTTTGCCTACACCTTCCCGCTGATCGAGCGCATCGGCTTCCTTCAGCTTCCTGACGCTTATGAGCAGAAGGACGGGTTCGGCAACCTCGAGAAGATCGACCGGGTTCACGTGCCGACCCTGATTATTCATGGCGAGCGCGACTGGATCATCCCCATCGGCGACGCCCGCGCCCTTCTCGAGGCCTCACCGGCAGCGAGCAAGAAGCTGGTCGCGGTCCCCGGTGCCGGCCACAACGATCTGATGATGATTGGCCGCCAGGCCTATTTCGGCGCCATCGCCGAGATGTGCGGGACCGCGCCGAAGACCTCTTGAACGGGCGCCGCGGCGTCATCCGATCAGGCTGCCGGCGCCGCAACACCCTGACGCCGGCGTCGCTCAGCCCCTATACTCAGTTCATGGATCGTGCCGTACGTGCCGCCGCTCGCGCGCGGCTTCCCGATGCGCCGGCTCTGGCCCTCGGGTTCGACGAGGCTGTCTGGGTCTCCCCGGACGGCGAAGTCGCGCGCCTTGATCCGGGCGAGGCGGCGCGGCGGGTCAATCGCGGCGCCATGCCGCTTGTCTGCCATGGCCGGGCCGTCGCCCGTCGCATTGGGACCCGACGGTTCGCAGCCTACGACCTGCTCGAACTATTTGCCTTCGTCCGCCCGGCGCGGTTCTGCGTACCGACGCCGCTGGGTCTCGCCGACGCCCTGCTTTTGCCGGCGCCGACGACGCTTGAGGCCGAAGCCGCATGCCTCTTTTCCGCCGCCCGCGCTCTCCTTGGCGAGCTGACGGCATCACCCGGGGCGGACGCCGAGGCCGTCGCCTGGGCGATGGGCGATGCGCAGTGGCCGTGGGCGGCGGCGGTGCTCTCGGCGCTGGCGAGCGAGCACAGGCCGCGCGGCGATCCGGCGGCCGGGCTGAAGGTGTGGCGGCGGCTGCGTGAATGGGAGGATGCGCCGGCCGAGGCGCCGCCCGACTCCTGGCCGGTCGAACCGGTCGAGGCGCGGGCCCGGCTGATCCAGCTTCTCGGCAGCGACGCCGAGCCGCGTGCCGAACAGCTGGCCTATGTCAGCGATGTGGCCGCCGCGTTCGCGCCCCGCGACCAGCCCGGCGCGCCGCGCATCGTCCTCGCGGAGGCCGGGACCGGCGTCGGCAAGACCATCGGCTACATCGCGCCTTCGGAGGTATGGGCGCGCAAAAACCGCGCGCCGGTATGGATCAGCACGTACACCCGCAACCTGCAGCGGCAAATCGACCGCGAGCTCGATCGCGCCTATCCCAATTTCGCCGAGAAGTCCCGTCGCGTGGTTATCCGCAAGGGCCGGGAGAACACGCTATGTCTGCTCAATCTTGAGGACGCCGTCGCCACCGGCGGTGGGATTGCCGACGGTGATCGGATCGCGCTGGGCCTCGTCGCCCGCTGGGCCGCGGCGAGTCGCGACGGCGACATGGTCGGCGGCGACTTCCCGGGCTGGCTTGGCGATCTGCTCGGCCCCGCGCTGACCGTTAGCCTGACCGACACACGCGGCGAATGCATCTACAGCGCCTGCCGGCATTACCGGAAATGCTTCATCGAGCGCTCGATCAGGCGCGCCCGGCGTGCCGAGATCGTTGTCGCCAACCACGCCCTGGTCCTGATCCAGGCCGCGCGCGGTGGAGACGAGGGGCGGATCCCGCTCCGCTACGTCTTCGACGAAGGCCATCACCTTTTCGACGCCGCCGATGCCGTCTTTTCGCTACATCTCACCGGCCTGGAAACGGCGGAACTCCGCCGCTGGTTGCGCGGCGCCGAGGGCGGGCGGCGATCGCGACGGCGCGGCCTGAGCGAGCGGCTGGGCGACGTCGCCGATGGCGACAGCGAGGCGGCCGCGGCGCTGTCCGAAGCGCTGGCGGCCGCGGCCTGTCTGCCCGGCCCAGGATGGCGGACGCGGCTCGCCGGCGGGGTGCCGGCGGGTGTCGGCGAGGCCTTTCTCGCCCTCGTTCGCCAGCAGGTTCACGCCCGAAGCCGCGACGGCGACGCCGCCTACAGTCTCGAGACCGCCGTACGTCCGCCGATCCCCGGCCTGCTCGAAGCCGCGGACCGCTTCGAAACCTCGCTCGCCCGGCTCGAGGCGCCGCTTCGCCGGCTTGCCTCGGGGGCGCAGCGGATGCTCGACGACAAGGCCGCGAAACTCGACAGCGCGACGCGGCAGCGGCTGGACAGCACCCGGCGGACGCTCGATCGCCGCGCCATCGCGCCGGTCGAGGGTTGGCGGGCCATGCTCCGCTCGCTCGTCGGCGACACGCCCGCGGCGTATGTCGACTGGTTTGCGGTCGACCGCATCGATAGCCGCGAGATCGATGCCGGGTACCATCGGCACTGGCTCGATCCGACCCGCGCTTTCGCCGCTCTTGTGCTTGCTCCCGCGCACGGGGCGGCGATCACTTCGGCCACCTTGCGCGACGGCAGCGGCGACGACGAAGCCTTCTGGGCAGCCGCGGAGCGTCGTACCGGATCCCGTCACCTGCCGACGCCGCCGGTCCGCTCGCTGGTGCGCTCGCCGTTCGATTATGCTGCGCAGACCCGCGTCTTCATCGTCACCGACGTCGCCCGCGACGATCCGGCGCAGATAGCTGCGGCCTACCGCGAGCTGTTCAAGGCTGCCGGCGGCGGCGGCCTCGGCCTGTTCACCTCCATCAACCGCCTGCGCGCCGTTCACCGGCGCATCGGCGGCGATCTAGCCGCGGCCGGCCTGCGCCTTTATGCCCAGCATGTCGACGCCATCGACACCGGCACCCTGATCGACATCTTCCGGGCCGAGGAGAACGCATGCCTCCTCGGCACCGACGCCGTTCGCGACGGCATCGACATCCCCGGCCGTTCGCTGCGGCTGATCGTCTTCGACCGGGTGCCTTGGCCGCGTCCGGACATCGTCCACCGCGCCCGTCGCGAGGCCTTCGGCGGGCGCGGCTATGACGAGATGCTGACCCGGCTCAAGCTCAAGCAGGCGTACGGCCGGCTGGTTCGCCACGGCAACGATCGCGGGGTCTTCGTCATGCTCGACCGGGCGCTGCCGAGCCGCCTGCTCGGCGCGTTTCCGCCTGACGTCACCGTGAGCCGGGTGGGCCTGAGCGAGGCGATCGGTCGGATGGGCGGGGTGCTTGCGAAGTAGCGCCTTCTTCCACAAAAGCCTATGTGAGCCGCCGGGAAAGGTAGCGCTTCAGGTTGCACGCTTCAGCTCTTGAGCGGCGCCATTGCGAGGAACACGACGCCGATGATCATCACCGCAACCGACAGCCAGAACGGCAGCGGCGAATACGTCGGGATGTTGCCGACGTAGCCGACGATGCTGGCCAGCGAGCATGAGTCGGTTGTGTAATAGAAGCATTGGCTGGCTTTCTTGACGTCGTGTCCGAGAACCTGCTCGAAGAACGCGTACCACCAGCCGACCGCGCCGACCAGCATGAGTGCGCCGATCGCCACCAGCGTCTTCCCCACCATCGCCATCGCCATCGCCCGTGCCTGAGCCTTTCCCTTGGTCTCGTCCGGATCAAACCTTCCCCGGCATGGAACCACTAAAGGCCGGAAAGGTGATCGATTACAAGATGACCGCGCAGCCTGGGCCGCGCCGCGACGCCCCAGCGGCCGCGCGGTACTTCGGCGACCTCCAGCCTATGGATCGCCTGCGGCCGGCACAAGCCCGCCATCGCCGACTGCAGGGTTGGCGATGCGGCCTGTAACAGCGGCCCGGTCTTGTGTATGGGTTTGCCGAAAGCGGCAGCAGCAGCCGCAGGCTCTGGCAGGCGTATGCCGTCGGACGTGCTGAACGGTGAAGCTCAGCTCGATCGGAGCTGTTCGTCGGGTTTCGCCGAGCTCCGCTGGAACCGGCGGATATCGACGCTACTGCGGGCCCAGAGCGCGTTCGGCCATCAGCGCGGCCTCCGTTCGGTTGGTCGCCTTCAGCTTTTTCATGATGTGGCGAACGTGGATCTTGACCGTCGTTTCCTTGAGGTCGAGCTCGTGGGCGATGATCTTGTTCGGCCTGCCCTCGCGCAGCAGTTTGAGCACGTCAATCTCTCGCGGCGTCAGCCCGACCCCCCGACTGTCGCCACGCCTTCGGCCGTCGCCGCCGAGCTGTCGCGCGCCGCTCATGGCGTGCACCAGGGCGCTGGCCGGAATAAACGTTCCGCCGGCGGCCACGAGCCGCACCGCTTCGCTGACAATGCCGGAGACGAGCGTTGTTGGGATGAACCCGCGGACGCCGTAACGGAGGGCCTCGGCGACCTGGTTGCTGTCCTCCCGGTCCGACAGCAGAATGATCGGCACATCACTGAAGCACGTCGCGATGTAGTCGATGTCGGCGGCGACCCGCTCGTCCGGCAGCCGCGTCGCGCCGCTGCCCAGGATGACGACATCGAACCGCTCGCGCTCGCCGGGACGGAGTTCGGCGGGGAGAATATCCCGGGGTCGCGCCAATGAGGCGAAGACGTAGTCCGGCGATACCTCGTGCAGCAGGCGGACGACGCACTCGCGGCAAAACGAGCGATCGTCGATGACCAGTATTCTCTTTGTTGCCGGGCGTTGAAGACCGCTGTCAGGGTCGACGCCAAGTCGCGGCGGCGCCGCCACTCCTTCCGCTCGCTCTCCGGCGGCGGCGCTCTGGTTGGGCCGTGTCATGCTTTCGATCAGCTCTCCGGCAGACTCCGTCTTATCCGAACTTTTACCGCCAGCTCCGCCACTCGCTAGTTCGCCGTCGAAGCCATCCGGCCCGGCGAAGGATGGCCGGTGCGTCACCCCGTGTCCCATTGTACCCCCCAAGCTTGATCGAGGCGCTCCCGACCAAGTTGCCCGCATCCAATAGAAGCCACTCAAACGGGTTAGGTTGCTCCGTTTGGGTCATGACAGGCGATCAAGTCTCCGCAATGCATCTTGAGATAGTATCATCGGCGGAGGGGGTTATCACCAGAAAAACATCACTGGGTTGTGAATGCTCCGGCTGCGCGCGCCCCTGGTGATCCGTTGACCGGGCACGTCCAAACCTGTTGGAGGCCGCGGGCGGGAGCGCGGCAGACCTGATGGCCTCGGCCACGGCGATCATGTATAAGACCGGAGCATTCCACACCGGGATCCCGCATGCGCACAGAGAACGGCAGCGGCGCGGCCTCGCGCGAGCACTGGGCCAGTCGTATCGGCTTCATTTTCGCCGCCGCCGGTTCGGCCGTCGGGCTCGGCAACGTCTGGCGGTTTCCCTACATAACCGGTGAGAATGGCGGCGGGGTATTTCTCATCGTCTACCTGGCCATCGTTTTCACCCTCGGCATCAGCATCATGATTGCCGAACTTGTCATTGGCCGGGCGGCGCAGCGCAATCCGGTCGGCGCCTGCCGGGCGTTGGGCGGCCGCTACTGGGCAGGGCTCGGCTACCTCGGCCTGCTCTCCGGTTTTCTCATCCTCTCGTTCTACTGTGTGATCGCCGGCTGGACCCTGAGCTACGCCTGGAAGCTGGCGACGGGCGGGCTTGGGGACAATCCGGCGCAAGCGTTCCAGACGTTCGTCGCCGCGCCGACGGAGACGATCCCGGCGGCCGCGGCATTCATGATCCTGACGGTCGCGGTCGTCCTCGGCGGGGTCAAAGGCGGGATCGAGCGCGCAAATCTTGTCCTGATGCCGCTGCTGTTCGCTATTCTGGTGGCGCTCGCCGTGCGTGCGGTGACGCTCCCGGGGGCGCGCGCCGGCCTTGAGTTCTACCTTGCGCCAGACTTCTCGACCTTCGGCATCGGCACCCTGACCGAGGCGCTTGGCCAGGCCTTCTTCTCGCTGTCGATCGGGCTTGGCGCGATGATCACCTACGGTTCCTACCTCGATCGCGAGCAGAACATTCCCCGCGCCGCCGGCTGGGTCGTCGGCCTCGACACTCTTGCCGCGATCCTCGCCGGCTTCGCCATACTGCCCGCCGTTTTCGCCGCTGGGCTCAGCTCGGAGACCGGTCCCGGTCTCGCCTTCGTCATCCTGCCGACGGTCTTCGCGACCATGCCGCTGGGAACCCTGTTCGGCACGCTGTTCTTCGTCCTTCTCGCGATCGCCGCGTTGACCTCCTCGATCTCCCTGCTCGAGCCCCTCGTCGCCTATTTCATCGAAGAACATGGATTACGCCGCGCTGCTGCTACCGTCGCGGTCGGCTTTGCCGCGTTCATGCTTTCCGTTCCGTCGTCGCTCTCGCTCGGGCCGTGGGCGGACTACACCGTCTTCGGCAAGGGCGTGCTCGATTTTCTCGATGCCCTGACGGCCGGCATCATGCTGCCCGCGGGCGGGCTGCTGATCGCCATCTTCGTCGGCTGGGTTCTCGGACCGCGCGCCATCGCCGAGCTCGGCTTGTCGAGCGGGCGCAGCCGCTTCGCCTCGATCTGGCTGTGGATCCTCCGGCTGCCGGCACCGGTCGCCATTGCCTGGATTCTGGTAAGCTGGGCGATGCAATGAGCGCGGATCATGCCACATCCGAGCGCCCAGGTGACGCCATTGCGACGGGAGGCGAGGGAGTCGTGGCGATCCGGCCGGCCCTGCCGCCGCGCGCCCGGATCCGCCCGGCCACGCTCTTCGATGTCGATGCGTTGGTGCGGATCGAGAACAACGCCTTCGAGACCGACCGGCTGTCGGCGCGGAGCTTCCGCTACCTGCTGTCGAAAGCGAACGCCCTGACGCTGGTCGCGGTCGAGGATGACGATGTCGCGCTCGGCTACGTCATGGTGCTTTTCAATCGCGGCACATCGCTCGCGCGGCTGTATTCCATCGCGGTCGACACGCCGGTGCGCGGCCGTGGCGTCGGCGAGCTTCTGCTGCAGGCGGCGGAAGCCGGCGCCCGCGAGCGCGACACCGCGTGCGTGCGCCTCGAGGTGCGCGCCGACGACCCGTTCGCCCAGTCCTTCTACCGCAGCCACGGATACCGCCAGTTCGCCATGCATCATCATTATTACGAGGACCGCGCCGACGCGCTGCGGATGGAAAAGTCGCTGGCCCCACGTCCCGATCCAAGCCTGGCGCGGGTGCCCTATTACGCACAGAGTCTCGACTTCACCTGCGGTCCGGCCGCGGCGCTGATGGCGATGCACGCTCTCGACCCGCGGATCATCGTCAACCAGGTCGCGGAGCTTCGGCTCTGGCGCGAGTCGACGACGGTGTTCATGACCTCCGGTGTCGGCGGCTGCAGTCCGGAGGGCCTCGCGCTGGCCGTCCATCGCCGCGGCTTTCATGTCGAGGTGTTTCTCAGCGACACCGGGATCCTGTTCGTCGACTCGGTGCGCAGTCCAAGCAAACGCGCCGTCATCCGCCTGGTTCAGGACGATTTCCGCAACCAGCTCGTCGAGGTCGGCATCGCCACGGTCTTTCGTCCGCTGTCGGTCGAGACCATGCGCGAGAAGATCGAGGCCGGCGGGATCCCGTTGGTGCTGATCAGCTCCTACCGCTTCGACCGGGAAAAGCAGCCGCATTGGGTTGTTGTCACTGGCTTCGACGAGAAATACGTCTACCTCCATGATCCGAACGTCGACAAAGATCTCGACAAAACGGCGACCGACTGCATGCAGATCCCTGTCCTGCAACGCGATTTTGCCAAGATGGCGCGTTACGGCCGGTCGCAGCTCAAGGCCGCGCTGATCATTGCCCAGGGCCGCGGCTGATGGCGCAGCACATCGTGGTCGTCGACCGGCGGCGCGACTTCCCCTGGCTTCGCCGCGACCTGCGCGTCGTCACCGCGCGCGACTTCGTCACCGAGTCCGCCCGGCGGCTGCCGGCTTCGGCGCGGGTCATCAACCTCTGTCGCGACTACAGCTACATGAGCCTCGGCTACTACTGCTCGCTGCTGGCCGAAGGCCGCGGGCAGAAGGTAATCCCGTCGGTCGAGGTCATGCTCGACCTGCACTGGAAGCGGCTCTTGCGCATCGCCCTGCCCGAGGTCAACGAGCTGGTCAGGCGCACCTTCCAGGCCGCACCCGACGAACAGCCGGGCTTCAAGGTCACGATATTCTTCGGCGTCCCCGATGACCCACGGTTGACGGCGGCCGCCCGGCGGATCTTCGACCTGTTCCGCTGTCCGCTGCTGCAGGTCGAGCTCAGGCCGCGCAACCGCTGGGAGATCGTCGAAGTTCGGCCGATGTCGATCCGCGAGGTCCGCCCCGATCAGGTTGCGCGGTTCACCGAAGCACTGGAACGTTACACCCGCGCCGTCTGGCGGAGTCAGAAAGCGGCGCCGCCGGCCCGCTATTCCGTTGCCGTTCTTCACGATCCCGCCGATCAGCTGCCACCATCCGATCGCCGCGCCCTCGCGAAATTCGTCCGCGCCGGCGCCTACCTGGGCGTCGACGTTGAGTTGATCACCCGCGCCGATTACGGCCGCCTGCTCGAGTTCGACGCGCTGCTCATCCGCGAGACGACGGCGCTGGACAACCATACCTATCGCTTCGCCAGGAAAGCCGAGAGCGAAGGTCTGGCCGTCATCGACGATCCTGGCTCGATCCTCAAGTGCACCAACAAGATTTATCTCGCCGAGCTGTTGCAGGCCAATGGCGTGCCGGCACCGCGGACCCTGATTCTGGATCGCCGGCGGATCGGACGGATCGAACGGGAGCTGGGCTTCCCCGCCGTCATCAAGATTCCGGACGGTGCCTTCTCGCGCGGGGTCTACAAGGTCGCGAACCACGCCGAGCTGGAAGCTATCCTCGATAACGTGTTCGATACATCGGATCTGGTTATCGCCCAGGAGTTCGTCCCGACGCCGTTCGACTGGCGGGTCGGCGTGCTTGCGGGCAAGCCGCTGTTCGTCTGCCAGTACTTCATGGCGCGCAAGCACTGGCAGATCGTCAAGCATGGCGGCGAAAAGGGGCCGGAGGCCGGCGGCGTGAAGGCCTGGGCCGTCGATGCGGCGCCGGCGTCGGTCGTCGAAATCGGCACCCGTGCGGCGCGGCTGATCGGCGATGGTCTCTACGGGGTCGACCTCAAGGAGACGGCAAACGGCGTCGTCGTCATCGAGGTCAACGATAATCCCAACATCGACGCGGGCATCGAGGATGCGGTTCTGAAGGACGATCTCTACCGGCTGGTCATTCAGGATCTCGTCCGCCGCATCGAGCACCGGACGCACCCGCGAAACAGCGTCCGCAACGGGGTCGCGGCCTTTCCCGACGTTCCCGCAAAAAGCGCCGCGGCGCCGGAGGAGCAGTCGGGGGAGCAGTTGGGCGGCCGGCGCCGGGCTTCGCGCTAGACTGGGTCAACCTGCATTCGGATGGTTCTCCGGAAGCAGGAAGGTCAGTCGATTACAAGAAGATCGAGCATCAATCTTGCGCCCGTCCGGGCACAGGACGCTCAGTCGCGCGGCCTGCTGGCGCAAAGATCGGAGATGTAGTCAAGCAGGTGGTTGGGCTCGATCGGGCCGGTCACGCGAAGATCGACCCGTGCATCGGCGCAAGCCTGTTCAACGGCGGCCGTCATGACATCGGCGAGGACGAGAACCGGGAGCAGCGGGTCGGCCGGATGGCTCATCCGCTGGAGCTTGACGAAGTCGAGCCGCGTCGGATCCGCCGCTTGCAGGTAGACAAGTATGAGTTCCACCGCGGCCGTCTCGAGAGCGTCCAGAGCTTCGTCCTCGGTATGGGTGGCAATGACCTGATACCCATTCTGATCCAGCGCGGATGTGAGCGCCTGGGCGGCCGCACCGGCGGAACAGGACAGTAGGATCACCCGGGAAGGGGGGTAGGAGCGGGTCGCGTCCACTCGGCTGAACTCCGGCCGCAGGTCCAACGCTGTTCTAGCCAATGGCGACATGATGTTGAAGACTTTGTGCATGGCGGCTCAGTTGTTCTTTGGTACTAATTCGTTCTGAGGAGACGCTTCCGACGATGTTCGCGCAATCTGCCGCTGCGTATAGATCAACCTGCTTTCGGATGGCATTGACCAAAAGCAAGGAGTTGATCGGTTACAGAAAGACCGAGCATGTCATCTGCGCCCGTCCGGGCGCAGGATGTCTAGCGCATCTGCGGCGCGATGCCGGCCCACGGCATCAGCGGGACGCTCGAGATCGCGTTCTTCGGGGAACCGCTGAAAACGCGGTCAGAGTAGGAGACATAGACCACGACGTTGCGTTTCGCGTCGAAGAAGCGGACGACCTGAAGCGACTTGAAGATGATCGAGCGGCGCTCATCGAACACCCTTTCGCCGTCGCGCAGCGCCTTTCCAACGACGATAGGACCGATCTGGCGGCAGGCGATGGACGCATCGGAGGGATCCTCCGCAAAACCGAGCCCGCCGGAGATGCCGCCACGCTGGGCCCGGCTGATGTGGCAGGCGATGCCGGAGATATCGGGATCGTCGAAGCCGTCGACGACGATCTTGTCGTTGGGACCGAGCCAGCGGAAGTTCGTCGAGACCGCGCCGACGTCGCCCCGCGGCCGGTCGCCGATGAACCACAGAACGACGCCGCCCAAGACGAGCGCAACTGCAGCTGCGACGGTGACCTTCCACCACATCCCGACCATTCCCCAACACGGTGACGCGCGAGCCTATTCCGGCACCGGCGTCGCGGCAAGCGGCATGTCCCGACGGAAACAGGCACCGGATGGGAATCTTCAGGGGCGCTCGAAGTGCTGCCTTGCTCTGCGGAACAGCGCGGTCATCTCGCGCTGGATTCGGGCGCGGGGCGCATCGCGGTATTCCGGCAGACGGCGCGAGACTTCGGCGGCGATCACGTCGGCGTCCGGGTTCTTGTCAAGGTTGCGGAACAGGGCTTCCATCCGGGCGGCCAACTCACGATCGGCCATGTCGGCGTACTCAGCGAAAGCCGTGCGGAACGCGGCGTAGCGGGCCGCATCATCCGCCGACCAGTCAACGATCTGGGCCGCGCCGGGTCCGGCCGCAATGACGACAGGCAGACCCACGAGCACACCGGCAAGCGCCGAGATGAAAGCGCGGCGGCGGAGGACAGATGACTCCCGCCGGTCCCTCCTACTGCTCATATGTTGCCCATACATACGTGCCCACTGGATAATTCCGAAGCGATCGCCGATAACCGGCGGCGGACAGGGACGGCGTGACATTCCATTGCCGCGCCGCGCTGTCCGTGATTACGCTACCTGGACACTGACGAAGGCGGAAGTCCCATGAGCATCAGCGCTGCAACAGAAAAGCGGCTCCTGACAGCGGACGAGCACGAGCTCGTCGCCAGCACCCACTATCCGCACGTGAGCGCGCTCGATCGTGACGACCTTGCCGAAGCGCGGCAACGGCTGCGGACATCGCGCAACAAGGCACGGGACATCGCGCACCGTCAGCGTCGCGAGATGCGGGGCAAGGCCGAAGCCCGCGGGGCGAAGCCGGCGCGCGACAACAGCGGCACCGAGATGAAACGGCGGATCTTTGGCAACGCGCTCAAGCGGGTCAATCGTGAGCTGGCCCGCTATGCGGCGGCCGAACGCAAACCGCGGCAGGCTGAGATCGCGCGCCGGGCGCTGGAGCTAAAACGAGCCAACAGGGCGGTCCACCGCCCTGCCGGTGGACGCACTGCCCGTGGCGGGATGACCGCGAAGCCGAGCAACCGGCCGACCGTGGAAACCGATCCGCGAGAGATCGGCCGCGTTTCGCAGTTCGTCAAGAACGCGCAGGCGAAACGAGACAGCTGAGCCCGCTGCGCGGTATCCGCGGGACAGCCACATTGCGGCGATTGCGTGTGGATTGCGCTCGGCATCGACGCCACACAAGTGTGGCTTTTCTGCAACTTTCTTTAGGAACTTAGTACAACCATTTGCGTTAAAAGGCGAAAATTGCCGTAAGAACCTTCAAGATGTAAGACCCGTTGCCGACGTCAACTGCGGACGGGTGAGAATGAACAGACGGAAGCGGAAGAGGTGAACATGAAACGCTTACTGATTGCGGTTTCGCTCCTCGCTATGGCTGCGCCGGCCGCGCAGGCGCAGCAGGGCGGGACCATGCCCGGCATGCACCACGGTGCGGGTTCGGGCGACATGGAGATGATGAGCGACAAGTATCTGGTGTTCTTCGGCCTGAACCAGTCGAAGCTGACGCCGGAAGCGAGAGAGGTCGTGGCCAAGGCGGCCGAGCAGTACAAGGAGACGGGTGCGGTCAGTATAAATGTCACCGGCCACACCGATACGACCGGCTCCAAGGCCTACAACCAGAAGCTCTCCGAAAAGCGCGCCGCGGCGGTCGCCGATGAGTTGGTCCGTCAAGGCGTGCCGGCAACGACGATCGCGACGGTCGGCGATGGCCAGACCAACCTTCTCGTCCCGACGGGTGACGGCGTTAACGAGCCCCAGAACCGTCGCGCCGAGATCGTCATGGAGCGCCCGGCTCCGGTCGCAGCCGCGCCCGAGCCCGAGCCGATGGTCGAACCCGCGCCGGCCGTTTCTTCGCCAGTGCCGTTTGTCCCACGCGGCGCCATCGCGTTCGGCCCGTGGTATGGCTACAGCATCACGGAGGCCGACCCGAGCGGTGACATCAGCAAGCGGTCGGCGCATCTGGCCGGCGGCAACCTGATCTTGGAGTTCTTCGCTACCGAGAACCTGCCGCTGACCCTCAACCTGGTCGCCTACAACACGGTCGGCACCAGCCAGGATAACGGCTGGGGCTATCGCGGCACGCTCGGGCCGACGTTCGAGATGAACGCCCTTGGCATCTTCCGTCCGTACTTCGGCATCTACGGCGGCTATATCACCGGCAAGGGCGCGCAGGATGGCCCGTTGGTCGGCCCCGAGCTCGGCTTCAAGGTCGGGATGGGCGATCAGGCCTACATGTATACCAAGATCGGCTACGACTACCTGTTCCGGAACAGCTGGGACGAGGGTATCCCGAACGCCGGCATCGGCTTCGGCTACCGGTTCTAGTTTTTCAGAGATTTGCTCTTGCGTCAGGTGGCTGCGGCCTAATCCGCAGCCACCGATCTCTTCCGCCGCGGTCCGTCTCGGCGGTTCGGCGCCTCGCCGCCAAGTTCAGTCGGCGGCCAGAGCTTCAGAGAATATCCCGATCAGCTCTCGCCCATTGCCGTGTCGTAGGCGAGATTGGGACCGAGCCAGCGCTCGATTCCCTTCATCGACACGCCCTTGCGCCGGGCGTAGTCCTCAACCTGATCGCGATGGATCCGACCCAGCCCGAAGTAGCGGCTCTCAGCGTGCGAAAAATAATAACCGGCGACGGCCGCCGCCGGCGTCATCGCGAAGGACTCGGTGAGGGAGATCCCGGCGTTGTCTTCCGCCGCAAGCAGATCGAACAGGGTGCGCTTCTCGGTGTGATCGGGACAGGCGGGGTACCCCGGCGCCGGTCGGATGCCGCGATAGGCTTCCCCGATCAGTGCCTCGTTGTCCAGCGCCTCGTCCGGCGCGTATCCCCACAATTCCTTGCGGACCCGCTCGTGGATCCGCTCCGCGAAGGCTTCCGCCATCCGGTCCGCCAGCGCCTTGATCATGATCGAGCGGTAGTCGTCGTGGTCCCGCTCGAACGCGCGCGCAATGTCCTCGACGCCATGGCCGGTGGTCACGGCGAATCCGCCGATCCAGTCAGCGATGCCGCTGGACTTGGGCGCGATGAAGTCGGCCAGCGCGAGATTGGGCCGCGGCTTGCGGTCGCGCGCCATCTGCTGGCGCAGGGTATGGATGATGGCCCGGACGCCGGTGCGGCCGTCGTCCACGAAAACCTCAATGTCGTCTTCACCGATGCTGTTGGCGGGCCACAGGCCGACCACGCCGTGCGCCGTCAGCCACTTCTCGCCGACGATCTGGGCGAGCATCGCCTGGGCGTCCGCGAACACCGATCTGGCCGCTTCGCCGACGACCGGATCGTCGAGGATGTCCGGAAAGCGCCCGGTCAGCTCCCAGGCCTGGAAGAAGGGCTGCCAGTCGATCCGTTCGGCGATCTCAGCGAGGTCGTAGTCGGAGAAAACGGTGAGGCCCGGCGTCCGTGGCCGTGGCGGCTTATAGCCGTCTTCCCAATCCAGCCGCGCCTTGTTGGCCCGCGCCGCGGGGAGGGGCGCGTGTGCGCGATTGGTGTCGCGCCCTGCGTGCTTCGCGCGCATTTCGGCGTATTCGGCGCGGATGTTCTTCGCGTAATCCTCGCCGGCGGGCGCCAGCAGGTTGGAAGCGACGCCGACGGCGCGCGAGGCGTCGGTGACGTAAACCAGCGGACCATCGTAGTTGACCGCGACCTTGACGGCGGTGTGCACCCTGCTGGTGGTCGCGCCGCCGATCAGCAGCGGCAGGTCGAAGCCCTCGCGCTTCATTTCGCTGGCGACGTAGCACATTTCGTCGAGGGACGGCGTGATCAGTCCGGACAGTCCGATGATGTCGACTTTTTCGGCGCGGGCGGTCTCGAGGATCCTGGCGCAGGGCACCATGACGCCGAGGTCGACGACCTCGAAGTTGTTGCACTGCAAGACACCGCCGACGATGTTCTTGCCGATATCGTGGACATCGCCCTTGACCGTCGCCATCAGGATCTTGCCGGCGGTCTGGCGCGGTTTTCCGGCGGCCTCCGTCTCCATGAACGGCAGCAGGTAGGCCACCGCGCGCTTCATCACCCGGGCACTCTTGACCACCTGGGGCAGGAACATCTTGCCGGCGCCGAACAGGTCGCCGACCACGTTCATCCCCGCCATCAGCGGGCCTTCGATCACGTCGAGGGGGCGCGCCGCCCTGTTGCGGGCCTCTTCCGTGTCGCTTTCGACGAAATCGGCTATGCCGTTGACCAGGGCGTGGGTCAGCCGCTCGCCGATCGGCAGTTCGCGCCAGGACAGATCCTGCTCCCGGGCCTTCACCGCCTTGCCGCGAAACCGCTCGGCGGCTTCCAGCAGGCGATCTGTTGCGTCATCCCCGCGGTTGAGGATCACGTCTTCGACGGGATCGCGCAGGTCGGGCGGAATCTCATCGTAGACCGCGATCTGGCCGGCGTTGACAATCGCCATGTCGAGGCCGGCGGCGATGGCGTGATACAGAAAGACCGCGTGCATCGCTTCGCGGACCGCGTCGTTGCCGCGGAACGAGAACGACACGTTCGAGACGCCGCCGGAGACGTGGCAGTGGGGCAGGGTGGACTTGATCCGGCGTACGGCCTCGAGGAAGGCGACGGCGTAGTCGTTGTGTTCCTCGATGCCGGTGGCGACGGCGAAGATGTTGGGGTCGAAGATGATGTCTTCGGCCGGAAAGCCGACGTCATCGACCAGGATGCGATAGGCCCGCTGACAGATCGCGACCTTGCGCTCCGCGGTGTCGGCCTGGCCCTGCTCGTCGAAGGCCATGACCACGGCGGCCGCACCGTAGCGGCGAACAAGCCGGGCGGCGGCGACGAAGGCCTCCTCGCCCTCCTTAAGGCTGATCGAGTTGACGATGCACTTGCCCTGCACGCACTTCAGCCCGGCCTCGATCACCGACCACTTCGATGAGTCGATCATTACCGGGACTCGGGAAATATCCGGCTCGCCGGCGATCAAATTAAGGAAGGTCGTCATCGCCCGCTCGGAGTCGAGCATTGCTTCGTCCATATTGACGTCGATGATCGAAGCGCCGCCGGCGACCTGATCGCGGGCAATGTCGAGCGCGGCCTGGTAGTCGCCGGCCTGGATAAGCTTGCGGAACTTCGCCGAGCCGGTGATGTTGGTCCGCTCGCCGATGGTGATGAAGGTGCCGTTCATGAGGCCAGCGCGAACGGTTCGAGGCCGGAAAGGCGCAGCGCCGGCGGTACGCTCGCCGGCTTCCGGGGCGGCTTGCCGGCCACGGCGGCGGCGATCGCGGCGATGTGGTCCGGCGTTGTCCCGCAGCAGCCGCCGACGATATTGACAAGGCCGGCTTCGGCCCATTCGCCGATGAAGGCGGCGGTGGTTGCGGCTTCCTCGTCGTAACCGCCGAACTCGTTTGGCAGGCCGGCGTTGGGATACGCGCAGACGAGCGTATCGGCAACCCGGGCGAGCTCGGCGACGTGGGCGCGGAGCTGGCTCGCGCCGAGCGCGCAGTTCAGGCCGATGGCGAGCGGCCGGGCGTGGCGGACCGAGTTCCAGAAGGCTTCGGGGGTCTGGCCGGACAGCGTCCGCCCGGAGAGATCGGTAATCGTGCCCGATATCATCACCGGCAGGCGCAGGCCCAGGCTTTCGAACACCTCGTCGATGGCGAACAGCGCCGCCTTGGCGTTGAGCGTGTCGAAGACGGTTTCGACCAGAAGAATGTCGCAGCCGCCGGCGATCAGGCCTTCAGCCGCCTCCCGGTAAGCCGCGCGCAGCTCGTCGAAGGTAACGTTGCGCGCGCCAGCGTCATTGACGTCGGGCGAGATCGAAGCGGTGCGATTGGTCGGGCCGAGGGCGCCGGCCACCCAACGGGGCCGGTCCGGCGTCTTTGCCGCCTGCGCATCGGCCGCGCCGCGCGCCAACACCGCGCCAGCCTGGTTGAACTCGCGCGCCAGCGCCTCCATGCCGTAGTCGGCAAGGGAGATCGAAGTCGAGTTGAAGGTGTTGGTTTCGACGATGTCGGCGCCCGCCTCCAGATAGGCCGAATGAATGGCGGCGATGAGCTCGGGCCGCGTCAGGCTGAGCAGGTCGTTGTTGCCCTTGACGTCCCGTGGCCAGTCGGCGAAGCGCCGGCCCCGGAAGTCGCCCTCGTCGAGATGATAGCGCTGGATCATCGTCCCCATGGCGCCATCGAGAACGAGGATACGCTGTTCCAGCGCCGCCTTCAGCGCTTCGCGGCGCTGGTTGCGCCCGCTGCTCATGATCCGCCGCCGGCAAGTGGAGCCGCCGCCTCTGCTTCGCGCCGGCGGGGGCGGACGCCCAGGACATGGCAGATGGCGTAGGTCAGATCAGCCCGGTTGAGGGTATAGAAATGGAACTGCTTGACCCCGCCGGCATGCAGCGCCCGGCACTGCTCGGCGGCCACGGAGGCCGCAACCAGCTTGCGCGTTTCGGGCTCATCGTCAAGCCCGGCGAACAGATCGGCCATCCAGGGCGGCACCGCCGCGCCGCAGATCCCGGCGAAGCGGACGACCTGGGCAAAGTTAGTCACCGGCAGAATGCCCGGAATGATCGGGACGGTGATCCCCGCGGCCCGCGCGCGATCAAGAAAGCGGAAATAGACGTCGACATCGAAAAAGAACTGGGTGATGGCCTGGCTGGCGCCGGCGTCGATCTTGCGCTTGAGATTGTCCAGGTCGGCCTCTGAGCAAACGGCCTCCGGGTGGCTTTCCGGATAGGCGGCGACGCTGATCTCGAAGTCGGCGGTGCGCCGGAGCCCCGCGACCAGATCGCTGGCGTACGCATAGCCGCCGGGGTGCGCCGTGTAGCATGCGCTGCCCTCGGGCGGATCGCCGCGCAGCGCGACGATGTGGCGGATGCCGGCATCCCAATAGCGCTGAGCGATCTCGTCGATTTCCTCGCAACGCGCGGCGACGCAGGTCAGATGCGCCGCCGGCACCAGAGGCGTCTCCTGGCGGATGCGAACCAGCGTCGCGTGCGTCCGCTCGCGGGTCGAGCCGCCCGCACCGTAGGTGACCGAGACATAGGCCGGCTCCAGCGTCGCCAGTCGCTCGATGCAGGCCCAAAGGATACGCTCCATCTGCTCGGTCTTGGGCGGGAAAAACTCGAACGAGACGGCCACGTCACGCGGTAGCGGCGCAGCGACAGGCAGGCCGATGTGGCGGCCGTCGCCGGCGATCGCCGCCTCGACAAGACGGGGCACAGCCCGACCGTAGCTCACACTGCGTTGCGGAGGGTTCATTCGAAATAAACCGGTAGGTGAGTGCGCATGGCGGTGGTTTGCCCTGCTCTTCGTCGGGCTGTCAAGTCCGCCCGAAGCGGTTCATCGCCAAAGCTTGGATCGTGCCGGCCGGCCTTCCGCTCCCGGTCGCCCCGCTGTCGTTGTGGACTCATGATCGGACACGCGCATTGCGATCTCTTTCCACCAGTGGGCGGATCCGGGACTCGCGCCGGTCCGCCACTTATGTTAGTGGCGTCGTTAACGATCGCCAGCCTCCGTCGGACAGCAGCCTCATGTCTCGCAAATCCGCAAGTGCCATTTGTATCTGTCGCCGCGGCAACAGATGCGGCCATCCGGTCTCGATGTTGGACGCGTAGGCATCAGAATGGCGAAGCGCCGTTATGCCGCGATCATCCTGAGCTTGCTTCTGCTCGCTGGGCTCTCGGGATGCGCAACCCCGCCCGATCGGAGCGACGCCGCAGCATACGCTGAGTTCCGGGCGCTCAATGATCCGTTCGAGCCGCTGAATCGGCAGATCTTCGGCTTCAACCAGGCTCTGGACGCTATGGCGCTGCGGCCGGCGGCGATCTTCTACAAGGACATCATCCCGCCGCCCTTCCAGCGTGGCACCAACAATTTCCTCGCCAACCTGCGGTCGCCGGTGATCCTGTTCAACGATCTGCTGCAATTGAACTTCAGTGCCGCCGGCAACACCGCCATGCGCTTCATCATCAACAGTACGCTCGGCGTCGGCGGCCTGGACGAGCGCGCCAGCGATTTCGGCTACCCTCGGCGCGAGAACGACTTCGGCCAGACACTGGCGGTCTGGGGGGTGCCACAGGGCCCATATGTGGTGTTGCCAGCGTTCGGTCCGTCCAGCCCGCGGGATGCAGTGGGCATCGCCGTCGACAGCGCGGTCCTCGATCCGCTGGGCGTGCTCGGGAATTTCAACTCCGGCCTGTCGGACCTCTCCTGGGCGCGCCTCGGCGTCGGCGCCGCGAATTCACGCGCCCGGGTCGACGCCGAACTGGAGGACCTGAAGAGGAATTCGCTCGACTTTTACGCTGCCCTTCGCAGCCTTTATCGGCAGATGCGCGCGTCCCAGATCCAGAGCGTAGTACATCCCGGCGCGTCGCAGCCCGAACCGGGGACCGACGATTACACGCCGTTCCCGGATATTCCCGATATCCCTGACGACTAAAGACCGCCGCTGACCGCGGGACGCGTGAGCGCGGCTTTGGTTCCGTTCCGTAAGCCCTGATGGAGTCGAGTTGCGGCGACGGAACGAGCGACCAGCACGAACGTGAATTCTCAGGCAAGCGTTCTGGGCGATGGTGCAGACCGCGGCCGCGTCCTCCAGCCGCAGTACGATGCTCTCGCTGACGAACAGCTGGTAGTGGATCCCATCCTGGCCGCCATAGCCGGCGCGGAGATCCTGACCGACTACCAAACTGCCGACCCGCGGATCGACGAGGATCCCGCCCTCGATGGAGGCCTTGAAGATGCCTTTGGTGCACAGCCGGCGCAGGTGCTCGAGCTGGAGCATGTCGCTGCCCGGATAGCGGCGGAACAGGCCATTGTAAAGCGCCGGCGTCAGAACCAGCGCGTAGGGTCCGCGGAAGCCGGCGTCGTCAAGACGGGTGACGCCGAGCAGAACATCGTTCAATACCTGATCGACGTCCGACCAGTCGCCGGCCTCGATGGTCTGACGGCCGGCGGCGTTGAGCAGGCCCGCGAGGCCGAAATCGCTTTGGCCCAGATAGACGATTTCCTCCTCGCGCGCCGCGACCGCTTCGGCGGCCTCTTCGACCGGCGCCAGATTGAGCGGCATGCCGTTGTCGAGGTAGGCGGCGATACGCCGAACGCTGAGCCGGAACCGCCTGCGGATCATCGGCACCGAGATGGCGTGGCCGATGACGGCGCCCGCCTCGTCGTCGGCCGGCTGGCGGCAGTACTCATCGTTGCCGACCTCTATCGAGGTCAGCCCGGCGCCGTAGGGGCCTTCAACGTCGAGGTAGCGGCGCGCCGTCAGCCGATCGCGGGCGGCCGCCACGGCGGCGGCGTCGATCCGATCCCAGATACCGTCGCCGAACGGCGCCTTGGTGCGGCACAAGTGGTCCATGACGCTACTCTCCGTTATCTTTCAGCGGGCCGACGGTGAAACCTGCCGGGGGCGAAGTGCGGCCTTTCACCGCGGGCGCTTCGTCTTCGGCGATGCCGCGGTTCCCGCCGCCGGCGCCGCCACCGCCGGTTTCATCCTCTTCGATCTCCGTGATCGGCGACTCAGTGAACAGATAGGTCGACATCTGCTCGGCCCAGTCGGCATCGCTGCGACGGAGCCACTCCATGACCATGCAAGCGTGCTCCATCTCCTCGCGCATGTTGTGGAGGAGAATGCCCTTCAGCGCGGCATCCTCGCAGTCGTCGGCTCGTTGCCGATACCAGTCCACCGCCTCAAGCTCCTCCATCAGCGAGGCGATGGCCTGATGATGCGTCAGGGTTTGAATGGTCAGCCGTTGTCTCGGCGCATGAAGGCCTTCGCTCGACATTCCCGCAGTTCCTGTCCTTAAGTCGTTTCCGTCCGCTGCCGCCTCCGTCGGCGGGCGGTCGGTCAAAGCAACGATAACGGCGCGCGCCACATGCGGCAAGCCGCGGAAGGCGGCGGTTGTTGCTGGCACGTCAGCGAGCCGACGGCGAATGCCGCTTGCCGCCTATGCCCGGCGCTTCCTGTCGTCGAAACACCGCGGCGTACCTACGTTTAAATCAGTCATCCCGGTGAGGATAACGCGAAATGCGTTTCATCCCTTTTGTCATCCTGCTGTTAGCGCCCTTTGGACAGCCCGCCGATGCGCAGGATCTGTCTGACATTCTGCCGCCGGACGCGAGGATCGAACGGGTCGCGACCGGGTTCGAATTCGCCGAGGGTCCCTTATGGGGTGGCGAGACGCTGCTCGTCAGCGACGTCCGGGGTGATACCGTCTACGTCGTCGATGAGGCGGGGGTGAAGCGCCCGTTCAAGCATCCCTCGCACTGGGCCAATGGGCATACCTGGGATGGAAGCGGCGCTCTGCTGGCTGCCGAGCATGCGAGCGGCGCGGTGACGCGGCAGGTTGGCGATGCACCCGCAGAAACGATTGCCGACCGGTTCGAGGGCAAGCGGCTGAACAGCCCCAACGATGTCATCGTCCGCTCCGACGGGACCATCTTCTTCACCGACCCGACCTTCGGGCTTCGGCCGCCCTCGGGTCCGGTCGAGCGCGCCGCGGAGCTCGATTTCGCCGGCGTCTACAGCATCGATCCGGAGACGCGGGAGGTCCGCCTGCTGACGCGCGCCTTCGCCGCGCCCAATGGACTTGCTCTCTCCCCGGATGAGCGCCGGCTCTACGTCAACGATTCAGCGACGAAGAAGGTGTGGGTTTTCGGCGTCGGCCCGGACGGCTCCGTCAGCGGTGCCCGGGAATTCGCCGATTTCAACGCAGCAAACGCGAACGGCGGGGTTGACGGCATGAAGGTCGACGCCGCGGGCAATGTCTACGCCGTCTGTCCGGGCGGCTTGTGCGTACTCGACGCGGACGGCACCCTGCTCGGGACGATTGGGGTGCCGGAGCGGGCGACCAATGTAGCCTGGGGCGGCGCCGACCTGAACGTGCTCTACATCACCACGCCCTCCAGCCTCTATCGCATCCCCACAAAAATGCGTGGGATCGGCTCAGGGATCAGATCCTCTCACTGACCGCGATGAGGGACCGGGCTGAGTGGGCGGCCGTTGCGCCACGGATCATGGACGATCCGTAATGTTCCCGTAAGGCGCAAGTAAGGCCGGAGTCGCAACTATGCCTTGGTGATTCATCGCTGTTTCGCTGGCAAAGGAAAGCATCGCCCATGTCGTCCGTTTCGCACAGGCCCGGAAACACGCGCAGCGCGCTGAGCGCCGCCGCCCTGATGGTGGCCGGATCGCTCGCGTTCGCACCGGCGATGGCGCCGCTGCCGGCCTGGGCGCGTTCGACGCCGGAGAGTTTTGCCGAGCTGGTCGAGCAGGTAAATCCAGCGGTCGTCCAGATCGTCGTCAAGAAAGAGATGACGGCCGCCACGGAGGGCGGACCTCAGGGCCTGCCGGAAGGTTTCCCGGAGGGACAGTTCCGCGACTTCTTCGAGCGCTTCTTCAAGGATCAGATACCGGGGCCGACGCCGCCGCACGGCGAGCCGCCGCCGCACGGCGAGCTGGGGGCTCTTGGGTCCGGGTTTGTCGTTGATCCGTCCGGCATTGTCGTCACCAACAATCACGTGGTCAGCGACGCCATCGAGATCAGTGTGCGGACGAAGGACGGCGAGGAGTTTGCGGCCCAGCTCGTCGGCGCCGACGATAAGACCGATCTTGCGGTCCTGCGGGTCGACGCGAAGAAGCCGCTGCCAGCCGTTAAATGGGGTGACTCCGACAAGATCCGCGTGGGCGACTGGGTCGTCGCGGTCGGCAACCCGTTCGGCCTCGGCGGCACGGTCACTGCGGGCATTGTCTCAGCCCGCGGACGCGAGATCGGCGCCGGCCCCTACGACGACTTCATCCAGATCGACGCGCCGATCAACACCGGCAACTCGGGCGGCCCCTTGTTCAACGTCGATGGCGCCGTTGTCGGCGTCAACACCGCGATCTACAGCCCGAATGGCGGCAGCATCGGGATCGGCTTCGCCATCCCATCGGACATGGCCGCAAAAGTCGTTGCCCAGCTTCGCCAGTCCGGCTCGGTCGAGCGCGGCTGGCTGGGCGTCATGATCCAGCCGGTCACGCCCGAGATCGCGGAAAGCCTCGGTCTCGACAAGGCCGCCGGCGCGCTCGTCACCGAGGTGACGGCGGACAGCCCGGCGGCGAAGGCGGGACTGCGCCAGGGTGATGTCGTGCTCAGTTACGAGGGCAAGGAAATCAGCACTCTCCGCGACCTCAGCCGGGCGGTGGCCGACAGCGCAATCGGCTCGAAGGTGTCGATCCAGATCGTCCGCGAGCGCAAAGAGAAGACGGTCACGGCCAAAATCGGCGCCCAGCAAGCCAAGCCGGTTGTCGCCGCGAAGACCGACAAGACCGGTCATGGCGCCGGCGGCGGAACGTCGCTGTCGCGCCTCGGCCTGACGGTCGCGCCCCTTGACGCGGAGGCCCGTGCGCGCCTCGGCGTCGACAACGATACGAAGGGCGTCGTCATCGCCGAGGTCGCCGACGACAAGGGCGCCGCCGACAAAGGACTTCGTCCCGGCGATATCATTACCAGCGTCAACCAGAAGGCGGTGAGCTCGCCCAGCGACGTCGCCTCCGCCGTCGAGGAAGCGGCCAAGGCGAAGCGAAAGGCCGTGCTTCTGCTGGTTGAACGTGACGGTCAGCAGCGTTTTGTCGCCGTGGAGCTGGCGGATGCGTAAGCACCTCCCCCCCGCCTGACCCCCGCTTCCGCGGTGACGCAGGCTGGCGCCCACTCCCGCACCCACACACTGCGCCAGCCGGCCTCGTTCCCAGCCCCCGGGAACGAGGCCTTTTTTTTAAGTGCGCCACCCCATACCCTGTCGCGGCTTTTCGCGCTAAGGTAGCGACATGCGCATCCTGATGATTGAAGACGACACCGAGACAGCGGACTACCTCCGCAAGGGCCTGAGCGAGAGCGGCCATGTCGCCGATCACGCGGCGACCGGGCCTGACGGGCTGGCCATGGCGCTGGGCGACAGCTACGACGCGCTGATCGT
>JBBSCD010000027.1:0-24444 GCA_038250645.1 Rhodospirillales bacterium | reverse complement strand
CGAACGCGGCATCTCCCGCCACGTCACGACCAGGTCATCCTGCCGATCCCCTTGCCGTCCCAGCGCCATGTCGATCAATCCTTCGAACCGCTATGGGTGCAGAGAGTCAGAACCAACCGACTTCGTCAACGGGCTGTTAGGTGTCCTCCCCGTCGGCGCCGGCTTCGCCGCGCAAGGCGTGACGTTCGAGCAGGCGGTAGAGTGTGACCCGCGACACGCCGAGCCGTTCGGCGGCGAGGGTCACATTGTTGCCGGCCGAGCGAAGCGCGGTGCGCAGCATCCAGATCTCGACGTCCCGCTTGGCCTCGTTGAGGGTCGCCGGCAGCGCTTCTGCATGAATGGTAAAAGGCGTACCCGCTGGCGCTCCGTCGTTTGCCTGCCGCGCCTCCGTCGAAGGCGCGTTACTCCGGATCAATCCGACTTCGTTCGGCAGGAGCGGTCTTTGCCCCGCCGGATTGCGGACGCGCCGCCGCCGCTCGCCGTCGGTAAAGCCAAGCTCGCCCGGCCCAATTTCGCCGCCTTCGCTGATGACCGCGGCCCGGCGCACCCGGCCCATAAGCTCGCGCACGTTACCGGGCCACCGGTGGGCGCGAAGCGCATCCAGCGCTTGGGCGGAAAATCGCCCGGTGGGAGAGGAGCGGTACAGGCGAAGGAAGTGTCGGCTCAGCAGCTCGATGTCCTGGCCGCGATCGATCAACGGCGGCAGGTGAAGACGCAGGACGTGAAGGCGGAAGTAGAGATCCTCACGGAACCGCCCCTCCCTGACCTCGGCCGCGAGATCCTTGTTGGCGGCGGCGATGACCCGGACGTCGACCGGGACCGGCTGGCAGCCGCCGACTCTTTCTATGGTTTTCTCCTGCAGGAAGCGCAGCAGGTGAGCCTGAATCTCAAAGGGGAAGTCGCCGATCTCATCGAGGAAGATGGTGCCGCCGCGCGCTGCTTCGATGCGTCCGGTCTTGCGCTGGTTGGCGCCGGTAAAGGCTCCTCTTTCGTGGCCGAACAGCTCGGACGAGACCAGCGTCGGCGGTAGCCCGGCGCAATTGATCGCGATGTAAGGCCCGCTTGCGCACCGCGATTGCAGGTGCACGGCGTGCGCCGCAAGCTCCTTTCCGGTCCCCGTCTCGCCGGTGATGAGAACGGCGGCATCGCTCGCCGCGAACTGCCGGATCTCACGCCTGACCCGCTGCATGGCCGGGCTGTCGCCGACAAGGGCCGCTTCGTCTGTCGTCGTCGTCGGCTCCCGGCTTGCCAGCGGGGCGGCAGGCAGCGCCTCGAGCCGGCGCCGGAGCTGATTGGCCAGCGCCGGATTACTCCGGGCCAGATCGATGAGAAGTCGCGCCATGGAGTCGGCGCTCAGCCCGATCAGGTCATGCTCACTCGGCATGGCCGTCGGCGCGATGCAAGCTTGCCGGATCGAGTGCTCGCGGAGCGATTGCATACCAATCCTTGGATGAGATATTAATAGTTTATACTACCATAAAGAGAGCGGGGTTGTAACACCCAAGCGGGTGTTGCATGCGGATCGAAGGCTCATTGTCCGGGGCTGGACAAACCTGTTTGCGGAGCGATCGGACGTCGGCTGGCGGGTTCGGGAGTGGACGTTGACAGTTCACGTCAAAGTTGACAGGGTTCCGGACGGAGCTTCCGGGCAACCCTCTCAGGTTAGAGACCCACTTCCAGGGCAGGCAGCGATGCTGCGCATCGGCTTTATCGCCGGACTTACACTTATTGCGCTCGTGTCGGCGGGTGCTGCGGTCTTGTGGAACAGCCCGCAAAGCATTGCCCTCCTGCCCGACGCTGCCGATGCCGGACCCCAGGCAAAGACCGAGACCGCTGCTGGGGATGATCCCGTGGCCGTCATCGCATCGGCGATCCGAAACCACGACGCCGCCGCCATCGAGCGCGGGCTCGCCGGCGTCGATCCCGACAGCGTGGACGCCGATGGCGAGACCCTGCTCAACAAGGCGGTACTTTTTGGCACGCCGGAGATTGTTGAGATCCTGTTGAAGGCCGGGGCCGATCCCAATGCGCCGGGCAAGAACGGGCTGGGACCGCTAGCCGTGGCGGCTCTCGCCGGTCACCACGACATGCTGCAACGGCTGATGGCCGCAAGATCGGAGCGGGCGGCGATCTCCACCTCATCTGCACCGGAGGCGCCGCAATTCGATCCGCCACAAGCGGCGGCGATTGCGGCTGCGGCGGTGCGGGCTCAGCCACCCGCCGGCAGCAATGCGGCGACACCGGCCGCGTCGTCCGGCGCCAACCACCGGGGTGGATTAGCCGCCCCCGCGCGGCCCGGCGACGCCGTCGTCGCGAGCCCGGCCCGGAGCTCGCCGGCCAAAGCGTCTCAAGGCATGGCGGACGTTCCGACGGACAATCATGCCGGACCCCCGCCGGTTTTTCGTCTCCCCCCGTCGCGGGCTGCGCTAACCCGCCCTCCAATGTCAGCGGACACCGGGCCCGCACCGGCCGAGTCGGCCGGGCCTTTCCCCGTTAACGGTTCCCCCACTGTCGGTCCGCTTCCAGCAAATGCGGCGGCCGCGAGCACGGCCCCGCCAACCCCCTGGGTCGTCGCCGTCCAGAAACGGTTGAACCAGCTCGGCTACTATAAGGGCGCGGTTGACGGCGTTGCCGGACCACAGACGGCCAATGCCATTACGAGCTACCAGGCCGTAGCCGGACTTCCCCAGGACGGGCTTGTTTCGGAGGCGCTGCTGTCACGTATCGGCGCGCGCGTAGAAGCGCCGCAAGAGGCAGTTGCGGCCGCTCAGATGCCGACACAGACGCCGACACAGCCGCCGGAACCGCGCGACGGACCGTCTGCGGAGGCGGCCGGCGCTCCAAGGTCCGGCGAATAAAGCGCCCTGAGCAAGGTGCAGGCCGCGCTTGACCACAACTTCAACACCGTCGCTCGCCCCGGCGCGGTGAGCAACGACTGCAGGCAGAACCAGGACACGTTGGGCTACGACGAAGAGGGCACAACGCTCGATCTCGTGTTGCACTTGATCGGCGCGCCGGCGCCTGGCCTACGGACAATCCGCTGCCCGCCGTGGCGCCTGCAATGGCGTTGTCGCCGATTGCCTGCGCGCCGGGATCCCCCGCTTCCGTCCGATATCCGCGCCGCGCCTTGCTTGCCGTCACCGCGGCTTTGCCTATACTGCGCCGCTTTCCCACAGGATGCGCGGAGGGAGCGCCATGGCGCCGGACAAGAACGTGAAAAAGGTCGTGCTCGCTTATTCCGGCGGGCTGGATACGTCGGTGATCCTCCGCTGGCTCCGCGACGCCTACGACTGCGAGGTCATCACCTTCACCGCCGACATCGGCCAAGGCGAGGAGCTTGAGCCGGCGCGTCGAAAAGCCGAGCTTATGGGCGTGAAGCAGATCTTCGTCGAGGATCTGCGTGAAACCTTCGTTCGCGATTACGTCTTTCCGATGCTGCGCGCCAACACCCTCTACGAGGGCGTATATCTGCTCGGCACCTCCATCGCGCGGCCGCTGATCGCCAAGCGGCAGATCGAAATTGCCGAGGCCGTGGGTGCGGATGCGGTCGCCCACGGCTCGACCGGCAAGGGCAACGACCAGGTCCGCTTCGAGCTGACATATTATGCGCTCAAGCCGGACATCCGCGTCATCGCGCCCTGGCGGGAGTGGGATCTGAATTCGCGCGCCAAGCTGGTCGCCTACGCGCAGTCGCACCAGATACCGGTGCCGACGGATCGCCACGGCGAGGCGCCCTACTCTATGGACGCGAACCTGCTGCACATCTCCTATGAGGGGAAAGCGCTCGAGGATCCCTGGGTCGAACCGGGCGAGGAGATGTTTCAGCTGTCGGTCGCGCCCGAGGCCGCGCCCGACCGGGCGATGACGGTCGAAATCGGCTTCGAGGCCGGCGATCCGGTGTCGCTGAACGGCGAGGCGCTGTCGCCGGCGACGCTGCTTGACCGGCTGAACCGGATTGCCGGGGAGAACGGTGTCGGCAGGGTCGACCTGGTCGAGAACCGCTTCGTCGGCATGAAGTCGCGCGGGGTCTACGAAACGCCCGGCGGCACGGTCCTTCTGCATGCGCACCGGGCGGTTGAAAGCCTGACGCTTGATCGCGAGGCGGCGCATCTCAAGGACGAACTCATGCCCCGTTACGCCGAGCTCATCTACAACGGTTTCTGGTTCTCGCCGGAGCGCGAGGCCCTGCAGGCGCTGATCGATCACACCCAACGGGTCGTCACCGGCGTGGCCCGGATCAAGCTTTACAAGGGCAACGTCATTGTCATCGGTCGCCGTGCGCCTGACAGCCTGTATGACCAGGCGATTGCGACCTTCGAAGGCGATATGGTCTATGACCAGCGTGACGCCAGCGGCTTCATCAAGTTGAACGCGCTGCGCCTGCGCCTCGCCAAGCGCCGACCGGCGTAGCGTGACGGACGCGTGGATCGCGCCGCGCGCCGTCAGCCGCGCTCGTGGACCGCGCCGGCCTCGGCAAGCAGGTGATCCACGAAGGCCGGCACCGAGACCGTCGCCGGCCCGTAGATCGTCTCGGCGAACAGCGTGGCCCCTGTCGACGGCTCGAGATTAAGCTCGACCGTATGAGCGTCCGTGCAGGTTTGGACGTGACGGACGAAGCCGGCGGCGGGATAGACGTTGCCGGACGTTCCGATCGACAGAAACAGGCCGCAGTCTTCCAGCGCCGCGTAGATGCGCTCGATCTCCAGCGGCATCTCGCCGAACCAGACGACGTGCGGGCGAAGCTGCCCGTCGCGCCCGCAGGAGGGACAGACGTTCCGGGTCGCAAGGTCCTCCAACCAATCAAGAAGAACTTCGCAGCGCTGGCAGCGGACCTTCTTCAACTCGCCGTGCATGTGGATGAGGTTCCGGCTCCCCGCCCGGTCGTGAAGATCGTCGATGTTCTGCGTGACAATGAGGACATCGTTCCACCATTCACGCTCAAGGCGGGCCAGGGCGAGATGAGCGGCGTTGGGGACGATCCGTGGATCGGTCAACGCGCTGCGTCGCGCATTGTAGAAATGGTGCACGAGCGACGGATTGCGGAAGAACCCCTCCGGCGTTGCGACGTCTTCAAGCCTGACCCTGGCCCAGATCCCGTCGGCGCAGCGGAAGGTATCGAGGCCCGATTCCTTCGAGATGCCGGCGCCGGTCAGGATGACAATCTTGCGCGAGCAGGAGCCAAGGGTGTTCATGTCGGCGGCAGCGGTGAAGGCCGTGGGATTCGGCACGAAGATAAAGCTACAAGGATGAACGGGATGATCAAGGTGTTATTCGTCTGTCTCGGCAACATTTGCCGGTCCCCGGCGGCGGAGGCGGTTTTCCGCTCGCTCGTCGGCCGCTACGATCTGGACGAACTCATCCTCATCGACAGCGCCGGGACCAGCGCTATGCAGGTGGGACGCCCGCCCGACCCGCGGGCGCAGCGGATCGCCGTGGGCCGCGGCCTCGACTTATCCCACAGGCGTGCCCGCCAGGTCAGCCAAGCCGACTTCAGCCGGTTCCACCATATCATCGCCATGGATCGCGCCAATCTCGAAGATCTTCGCGACCTCTGCCCGCCGGCTGATCGTGAACGGATCCGCCTTTTCCTCGAAATCGCGCGTCACCCGTCGCGCCTCGATATCCCGGATCCATAACTCGAGACCGATCTTTCCTGTTTCGAAACGATGTTCGACCTGATCGAGGCGGGATGCGCGGGTCTGTTACCTTGGCTGCGGCAGATCCATCCCGCCGAGCTGGAAATGCCGGCGGCAGCGAAACCCGCCGCCGCAACGCGGTCAACGACATCCGGCGTCGGCCGATCGTGATGGCCGCTCCGCCACGGCTCGTCATCTTCGACTGCGACGGGGTGCTGGTGGATAGCGAGCCGATCGCCGCCGCCGCTCTCGCCGATGAGTTGACCGACAACGGCTTTGCGACCACGGCCGAAGATTGTATCGAGCGTTACACCGGGATTTCGCTGGATAGCATCGTCCGGCTCCACGAGTCGAGATCAGGCCGACAGCTGCCCAGCGACTTCCGCCAGCGGCTGCGCGAACGCGACTATGCCACCTTTCGCAAGCATCTGCAGCCCATGCCCGGCGTCGAGGCTGTGCTCGAAGCATTGACGACGCCTCGCTGCATTGCCTCGTCCGGATCCCTGGAAAAGCTCGATGTGACGCTGTCCGCCACGGACTTGCTCCGCTACTTCGCACCCAACATCTTCTCGGCGGAGCAGGTTGAGCACGGCAAGCCCGCGCCCGACCTCTTTCTGTTCGCAGCTGGGCGGATGGGCGTTCGCCCGCAGGACTGCGTCGTTGTCGAAGACAGCGTTGCCGGCGTCCGCGCCGCCCGCGCCGCAGGGATGCGAGTCATCGGCTACGCCGGCGGCGGGCATGCGGACAACGCCTACGCGCGGCGACTGGCCGAGGCAGGCGCGGCCATAGCCGTTCGGCGGATGGATCAGCTTGGCGCATTACTGCTGCGTTGACCCAACCACGCGCTTCTCAACTGTTGTATTTTCACCAAAATGTTGGCACAATTGAATTGCTTTTGAGTGCGGAGATAGAACTCCTGAGAAAGTCGCCAGCGGCCTGATAAAGAAAAATAAAGGTCGGGTTGGGCAGGCGAGTGTGCCGGTTGCGTCGCGCTGGCTCTCAGGAACCGGAAGCTGACGCCGGGGGCGCCGCCCTTAGGGGGGAGCGAGGCGGCGCCCCTCAGCGTTGGGCAGCACCAAGAGATATTCGCAGAGCCGCTCATAGTGCGCGCCCTGACTACCCAAGTGGCTGCGGAACAGGGTGAAGTGGTCGACCCAGACGGGCCCGGCCTGCAGGTCGTTGTTCATTTCAAGGTAATGGCCGATCCGTGCGGCCATACCATTTCTGAAGCGAGCCAGGGTGACGTGAGGCTTGAATTTCCGCCGCTCGGCCGGAAGCCCGACCCGGTTAACAGCGACCTCCACCTTGTCCCTGAGACGAACGAGCAGGTCGTGTTTTTCCACTCCAGCCCAGAGCGTGTGCACCTTTCCGCCGCTTTCAAAGCAGCCAACGCCGGCGATCGACATATCGAAAGCCGGCGCGCGCACACGCCCCAGAGCCTGATGCACGTCCTCGGCGGTAGACCCGTCGACTTCACCGATGAAGCGCAAGGTGACGTGCATTGCCGAAGTGTCGATCCAGCGGGCGCCGGGCAGCCCAGAGGAGGCGCGCTTGAGCTCGCTCGTCACGGGTTCGGGCAGGGGAATTCCGACGAAGAGGCGAATCAACGCAAACCTCCCGACAGCTGGGCAGGCCGGCAACGGGGTCCCGGCCCCACCGCGGAAACCGGCGAAGTCTAGGCTGTTCTTGCTGTCGATGACAACGGATGAGCCCTTGTTGCGCCCTTGTCGCCGCAACAGGGCGGTTAAGGAGGCGCGGTGGCGTCGTTGCATGGCGACGCGGTCTTGAAGCCGTGCCGCTGGCGGCCATATTACTCGCGACAGACCCAACCTGAGGATGAGAGGCAACAATGGCATTAGGACCTGATCGAAGGTTCGATCTCGGCGCGAGAACGATGTCTGCACCGCAGGTGGAAGCCGCGCGGATCGATGTAGGTTTGCGCGAGTACATGCTGCGGGTCTACAACTACATGGCACTGGGCGTAGCGCTGACCGGTGTGGTTGCCATGCTTGTGGCGGCGAATCCCGCAGTCGCGCAGGCGGTGGTCGGCGGCCCCTTCGTCTGGGTACTGTTCATCGGCATCCTGGGCATGGGCTTCATTGCGCCGCGCATTATGACGACCAGAAGCGTCGCTGCCGCACAGGCGTGCTTCTGGATTTATGCAGCGATGTGGGGCGCGCTCATCGCGCCATACTTCCTGTTCTACACCCAGGCGAGTATCGCCCGCGCTTTCTTCATCACCGCCGCGGCGTTCGCCGGGATGAGCCTGTTTGGCTACACGACGAAGAAAGACCTGTCTGCCGTTGGCCGTTTTCTGGTCATGGCGACCTTCGGTATCCTGATCGCGCTCCTGGTCAACATCTTCGTGCAGTCCACCGGCCTGCACCTGCTGATGTCAATCATTGTGCCGGTGATTTTCGCCGGGCTGACGGCATACGAAACCCAGCAGATCAAGGCCTGGTACTACGAGAGCGATGCGGGTGACATGGCGCACAAAAAGTCGATCTTCGGCGCGTTCATGCTCTACGGCAGCTTCGTCACCATGTTCATCTGGATCCTCCAACTGTTCGGCGTCGCCCGCAGCAATTAGCCGGCCTGGGTCGGCACGAAGCCGAAAACCGCAAGCCCCCGGGGAACCGCTCCTCGGGGGCTTTTTCGCGTCAATGCGATGCGTTGAACTGGTCGAAGGCGTCGACCGCGTAGGCGCCATAGACGCTCGACGGGCCGCCGCCCATCATCAATGCGACGCCGATCATCTCCAGGAATTCCTCCCGGCTGGCGCCCGCGCGGATCGCGCCGCGGGTGTGGAAGCCGATACAGCCATCGCAGCGCAACGCGATGGAAATGGCGCACGCAATGAGCTCCTTGGTCTTGGCGTCGAGTATTCCAGATGCTTTCGCACTGTCGGCGAGGCTGCCGAAGCCCTTCATCGGGCCGGGCATATCGCGATGCATGGTCCGCAGCGTTTTCGTCAGGTGCTCGACGATCTCAGGGTAGTTCTTGTCGCTCATGGGATCCTCCAGGGCAGCTTGCCACTTTCTCTCGACGCGTAGTAAATTAGATGAACCTACATTAGGACACCATTAGACATTTCGCCCGGTCCCAACCGCCCGCACAGGGTGCCGGTTTGGTTTGGCTTGCCTCACGCACTTTATTGCGAGCACAATCCCGCAGTGGCCGGATCGGCGAGCGGCCACGCACAATCAAGCGCATCTGATAGGTGCTAAAGATAAAGGGACAATCATGCCTTCCATCGCTACGTCTTCCGCTTGGAAAGCGCTCGAAGATCATGCGGCGAGTCTATCGGCCGTGACGATGCGGGATCTCTTCGCGGCCAATCCAGATCGCTTTGATCGGTTGTCCGTTTCCACTGGCGGTATTCTCCTGGACTACTCCAAGAACCGCATAACAGATGAGACCGTCCACCTCCTTCTTCAGCTTGCGCGCGAAGCGGGACTCGAGGGCTGGCGGGAGCGGATGTTCTCCGGCGCGACGATCAACAACACGGAGGGTCGCGCCGTCCTCCATGTCGCCTTGCGCAACAGGCTCGACCGTCCGATCGAGGTTGACGGCGAGGACGTCATGCCGGGCGTGGGCCGTGTCCTCGCCCACATGCGCGCGTTTTCCGACGCGGTGCGCGACGGCTCATGGACCGGGCAGACGAACAAGCGGATCAGCGACGTCGTCAACATCGGGATCGGCGGCTCGGATCTCGGTCCGGTCATGGTTACAGAGGCCCTGCGGCCCTATCACCAGCCGGGCCTCAACGTCCACTTCGTCTCCAACGTTGACGGAACGCACATTGCCGAGACGCTGCGCAACCTGTCGCCGGAGACGACCCTGTTCATCGTCGCCTCCAAGACCTTCACGACGCAGGAGACCATCGCCAACGCGCAGTCCGCTCGCGCCTGGTTGGTCGAGGCCCTGGGGGAAGCCGCCGTCGCCCGGCATTTTGTCGCGCTGTCGACGAATGGGAAGGCGGTCGCCGGCTTCGGCATCGACGTCGCCAACATGCTCGAGTTCTGGGACTGGGTCGGCGGGCGCTACTCCCTGTGGTCGGCTATCGGCCTGTCGATCGCCATTGCCGTCGGAATGGATCGTTTCGAGGCGCTTCTGGCCGGTGGCCGGGCCATGGACGAGCACTTCCGGACCGCGCCGCTCGAGGCCAATCTGCCGGTGCTTCTTGCCATGATCGGGATCTGGAACGCCAATTTCCTCGGCGCGGAGACGATTGCGGTTCTGCCGTATGACCAGTATCTCCATCGACTGCCCGCCTATCTGCAGCAGGCGGACATGGAGAGCAACGGCAAGTCCGTCACCCGCGACGGCCGCCGCGTCGATTACGCGACCGGGCCGATCTTGTTCGGCGAGGCCGGGACGAACGGCCAGCACTCGTTCTACCAGCTCCTGCACCAGGGCACCCGGCTCGTCGCCTGCGACTTCCTCGCCCCGGCGAAGAGTCACAATCTTATCGGGGCGCACCACCCGATGCTGCTGTCCAACTACTTCGCCCAGACCGAAGCTTTGATGAGGGGCAAAACCGAAGCCGAGGCGCGCGCCGAGCTTGAGGCCTCGGGGATGACCGCGGACCAGGTCGACGCCCTCGCGCCGCACAAGGTTTTTAGCGGCAACCGCCCGACCAATTCGATCCTGTTTCCGGTGCTCGATCCTCACACCCTGGGCATGCTGATCGCACTCTATGAGCATAAGATCTTCGTCCAGGGCATCGTCTGGCAGATCAATTCTTTCGACCAGTGGGGCGTTGAGCTCGGCAAGCAGCTCGCGAAAGGCATCCTCCCTGAACTGGAAACGGAGGCGCCGGTGACCAGTCACGATTCCTCGACCAACGGGCTGATCAACGTCTACAAGGAGATGCGACAGACGGCGGGATGATCGTCCGCAGGCTTCCGGACTCCCTCGTCAACCGGATCGCCGCCGGCGAGGTCGTCGAGCGGCCGGCGTCGGTGGTCAAGGAGCTGGTCGAGAACAGCATCGACGCCGGTGCAAGCGAGATTCACGTCCTCATCCGCGATGGCGGCCGCGCCCTGATCTGCGTTGCCGACAACGGCTGCGGAATGGCGCGGGAGGATCTCTGCCTTGCGGTCGAACGTCACGCGACATCCAAGCTCGCCGACGAGTCTCTGAGCCGGATCGGCACCTTCGGCTTTCGCGGTGAGGCGCTGCCCTCCATCGCGGCCGTCTCGCGGCTGACCATCGCAACGCGTCAGCCCGGCGACGAGACGGGCTGGGCGCTGGAAGCCAATGCCGGATACAAGGGCGAGGCGAGGCCGCTCGCTCACGCCAATGGGACCCGGGTCGAAGCGCGCGACCTCTTCTTCGCGACACCAGCGCGGTTGAAGTTTCTCAAGGCCGCCGCGACCGAAACCCGCCATGCGGTCGAGGCGATCCAGCGGCTGGCGATGGCGCACCCCGAGGTCGGCTTTTTCGTCGGTGACGGCGCTCGGCCTCTCCTGAGCCTGCCCGCGGGCGGAGGCGACTTCGAGGAGGCGCGCCTGCACCGGCTGAGCAAGATTCTGGGTTCGGAATTTGCGCGTTCCGCCGTCGTCGTCGCCGGTGAACGCGACGGGATTACGCTCGGCGGGTTCGCCGGCTTGCCGACGCTCAACCGCCGTCTGGCCTCGATGCAGTTCCTCTTTGTCAACGGCCGGCCCGTGCGCGACCGTCTGCTCTATGGCGCGATCCGCGGCGCCTACCAGGGGTTGCTCCCGTCCGATCGCCACCCCATGGCGGCGCTGTTCGTCGACGCCGCGCCGGAGGATGTCGATGTCAATGTCCACCCGACTAAAGCCGAGGTGCGGTTCCGGGACGCCGGTCTTGTCCGTGGGTTGATTGTCTCGACACTTCGTCACGCCCTTGCCGGTGCCGCCCAGCGCACTGCCGTATCGTTGCCAACGCCGGCAGCGGCCGAGGGCGCGCAAACGCCGCTGGCAGATGGGCGTGGACCGCTCGCTTCGTCCCCGCGCGGTCGGGTGGCGACGCCGTCGTTTCCCGGGCTGCGCGAACAGCCTGCGCCCTACCATGGCGCGCCGACAGCATCAGCCACGGGTTGGCAGGCACCCCCCGCAGGGGAAGAAGGCGCAGATCCGGCGCAGCCCGCCTTGCCGCTGGGACTGGCGCGAGCGCAGCTCCACGCAACCTACATTATCGCCGAGACCGCCGGCGGAATTGTTGTCGTTGATCAGCATGCCGCCCATGAGCGCCTGACCCAGGAGCGGCTGAAGCGGGAGATGGCGGCCGGCGCGCCGGCGAGCCAGGGTCTGCTCATTCCCGAGGTGGTCGAACTCGACGAGGGCCGGGTCTCGGCACTCGCGGCGCGCGTCGCTGAGCTCGAGGCGCTTGGCATGGTCATCGAAACGTTTGGAGCGGGCGCGATTATCGTCCGCGAGGTGCCGGCGCTGCTTGGCGCTTTCGAGGTGGGTGCCCTGATCCGGGACATCGCCGACGAACTCGTCGGCGGGGGCGCGCACCTGTCTCTAAACGAGCGGCTCGACAAGATCATCGCGACGATGGCCTGTCATTACAGCGTTCGCGCCGGTCGGAGGCTGAACCTGAGCGAGATGAACGCGCTGTTGCGAGAGATGGAGGCAACGGCCTTTTCCGGCCAGTGCAGCCACGGTCGGCCGACCTACGTCGCACTCAGCCTCGCCGAGATCGAGAAGCTGTTCGGTCGCCGTTAAGCTTTCTGCGCGATCCTGCGGGCCTCTGTCGATGACGGCCCCGATTGGATGGCCCGGCATACGGCGTGTGGTAGTGGCCGGCTGCAAAGGGCTTGCATGATTCTCTGGGCGTTGCGCAACAGCGTGATTGGCGCGGCAATCGGCTGTATTGCCTTTGCCATCTACAGCCATGATCGCACTGCGCCCGATCCTTCCGATCTCGCGGTCGCTGAGAGGCCCGTGCGAGCCGCAGCGTCCGATCGAGATCAATCAGGACTGCGCCGGTCGATGACCATCCGGGCCGGCCGGGACGGCCATTACGCGCTCGACGCCCGGGTCAACGGGGCGACGGTTCGCTTCCTTGTTGACACCGGCGCGACGAGCATTGTGCTGCGCCGGGAGGACGCCAAACGCGCCGGCCTGCACGTTCGCGAGCATAACTTCACCGCGCGGGCGCGAACCGCCAACGGGTTGGTCCGAACCGCGCCGGTGGTTCTGCGCGATCTCAGGATCGGCAGCCTGACCGTCCGCAACGTGGAGGCCTTGGTCAACGAGGGGCCTCTGCACCAGTCGCTGTTGGGGATGGACTTTCTTCGCCGGCTCGACGGCTATGAGGTGACGGGCGACAAACTCATTCTCCACTGGTAACCGACCTTTGCCCTGCGCCTTGCCCTAAACCTGCATCAACCTGAGAAAGACGACGCGGCCGGCGCCGTAGGTTCGCTCCTCGGCGGTTTCGTAACCCGGTGGCGGCAGGAAGGGTTCCTTTGCCGCGACCTCGACCACGGCCGTCGCGTCAGGACGCAGCCAGCCATGGCTTCTCAGCCCCTGCAGCGCTGCAACGGCAAGGCCGGAACCGTAGGGCGGATCGAGAAAGGCCAGCGCCGCCGGCGTCGCGGCGACGCGCGGTGGCGCGATTAACCGTGTCGCTTCCAACTTCAGCAACGCGATCGCACCGGCCTCGCCCAGCGCGGCGGCGTTGCGGCGAATACCGAGCAGGGCCACGCCGTCATGGTCGATGAAGGTTGCAAAGGCGGCGCCCCGTGACAGCGATTCGAGGCCGTAGGCGCCGGTACCGGCGAAGAGGTCGATGACGGGCTCGCCGACATAAGCGGCGGCAGCGTTATGGTGATCCAAAATGTTGAAGACCGCCTGGCGGAGGCGGTCACTGCTGGGACGCAGCGCTTCGGCCCGGGGCACGCGAATGGTTCGGCCGCGATGCTTCCCGGCGACGATCCTCATCGCTGTCCGCGGCGGCCGATCTGCTCGAGCAGAACCTTCTGCGGGACCGAGGCGATCTCGCCGCGGGGCAGATTGCCCAACTGAAACGGGCCATAGGAGATACGAATCAGACGGTTGACCTGCAGGCCGAGATGCGCGAGGACGATCCGTATCTCCCGGTTCTTGCCCTCCCTCAGCGCCACGTTGAGCCAGACGTTGGCTCCCTTCTGACCATCGATGTGAGCTTCTATGGGGCCGTAGTTAACACCGTCGAGCGCGATGCCGGCTTTCAGTCGCGCCAGCGCGCTGTCGTCGACCTCGCCGAATGCGCGGACCCGATAGCGGCGCAACCAGCCGGTGGCGGGCAGGGAAATCCAGCGGGCAAGGGCGCCGTCGTTGGTCAGCAGCAGCAGGCCTTCCGAGGCCATGTCGAGTCGGCCGATGGCGATAACCCGGCCGAGCGCCTCTGGCAGCTGGTCGAATACGATCGGCCGACCTCTCGGGTCGCGGTGGGTGGTGAGCACTCCCGGCGGCTTGTGGTAACGCCAGAGCTTGGCCGACTGCACCGCGGGCAGCGGCCGGCCGTCGACCACGATCGCATCCGCCGGGCCGACGCTTAGCGCCGGGGTGGTGATCACCGTGCCCGCGACGCTCACCCTGCCTTCGCCGATCCAACGTTCGGCCTCGCGCCTCGAACACAGGCCGGCGCGAGCAATGACCTTGGCGATGCGATCGCCTTTGATCTTCGCGACAGGCGGTGTCTTTTCGGCGCGGGTCATCGCGAGCCAGCCGCAGTGACGAAGGCGCGGAAAATCGCCCGATCGCCGTCGCTCAGTTCAAATTCCGGATGCCACTGGATGCCGAGACAGAAGCGCCGTTCCAAAGCCTCAATACCCTCGATCACGCCATCCGGAGCGCGGGCGTTGACAATGACCCCAACCGGGACATCCTTCGCTGCCTGATGGTGGGCGCTGTTGACGCAGAGTTCGTCCGCGTCGACGATTGCGTGCAACCGGCTGCCGCGGACGATCCTGACCTTGTGCCCCGGCTCATCGCGCGGGTTGGGCTGTTCGTGCGCCAGCGGAGCGTCGACCTCGTCCGGGATGTGCTGGATCAAGGTCCCGCCGAGAACGACGTGAAGCAGCTGCTGGCCGCCGCAGATCCCCAGCACCGGCAGGTCGCGGGCCACCGCCAGCCGCGTCAGCGCCAGCTCGAACGTCGTGCGCTTGTCTTTGGTCGTGACCATCGGGTGACGGGTCGCCGCGCCGAAGAGCCCGGGGTCGACATCGAAGTTGCCGCCGGAAACGACCAGCCCGTCGATGACCGCGAGATAGGCGTCGACGTGCCCAGGCTCGTGCGGTAGCAACAGCGGCAGTCCACCGGCCCGGGCAACGGCATCGCAATAGTTCTGCCGCAGCGCGAACCAGGGAAAGCGCGAGTACCCGCCGGCGGCCTCGGCGTCAATCGTAATGCCGATCCTTGGTTGAGGCATGAGCGGACCATATGTCCACCCGGGAATGCGTGCAAGCGCGTCTCATCGAGCCTGACGTAAGCGAGAGGATATGATTTCCGCGAGCGGCTTCATGGCGCTGGCGCTGGATGAGGCGCGCCGCGCCGGGCAACGCGGCGAAGTGCCGGTCGGCGCCGTCGTCGTAGTGCCGTCATCCCTGCAGGTGCTGGCGTCGGCGGGCAACCGGACGGAAGAGCTGTGCGATCCAAGCGCGCATGCGGAAATTGTTGCACTGCGCGCGGCAGGGGCGTCGCTGGCAACGCCGCGGCTTGTCGGCTGCGACCTTTATGTGACGCTCGAACCGTGCGCCATGTGCGCGACTGCCATAGCCTTCGCCAGGATCCGTCGGCTCTACTTTGCCGCCTATGACGTCAAAGGCGGCGGTATCGACCATGGACCGCGGATCTTCTCCCAGGCGACCTGCCACCACTGCCCCGAGGTTTACGGCGGCATCGACCGAGCTGCAGCGGAAAGCCTTCTGCGGGAGTTCTTTCGGGCCAGGCGCTTATGAGTGGGCGATTGCGCGCCAGCCGATATCGCGGCGGCAAAAGCCCTCCGGCCAGTCGATACGGTCAACGGCGCGGTAGGCGAGCGCCTGGGCGGCCTTGACCGTCGGCGCGCGCGCGGTCACGCCCAGAACGCGCCCGCCGGTTGCGATCAGGTGACCGTTCTCCAGGGCGGTGGCGGCATGAAATATGACGACGTCTTCATCGTTGCCGGCGGCATCGGCCAAGCCGCGAATTCGTGAGCCGGAGGCGAAGTAGCCGGGGTAACCGCGGGTCGCGAGCACCACGACGAGCGCCGCATCCGCATGCCACTGAAGCCTGATATCCCGCAGCCGGCCATGGGCGCAGGCGGCGAGCGCTTCAAGAAGATCAGACTTCAGCCGAAGCAGCAGCGGCTGGCACTCCGGATCGCCGAAGCGGGCGTTGAATTCGAGCACCTTCGGACCGTCTATTGTTACCATGACGCCGGCATACAGAACCCCCTTGTAGGGTCGGTCCTCGGCCTTCAGAGCCTCCACCGTCGGGCGGACGATGGTGTCCATGACAGATAGGGTCAGACGTTCATCCAACAGGGGCGCCGGCGAGTAGGCGCCCATGCCGCCGGTGTTCGGGCCTTGGTCGCCGTCATAGACGGCCTTGTGGTCCTGCGCCGAGGCCAGCGGCACGATGTCGTTCCCGTCGACCAGGACGAAGAAGCTGGCTTCCTCACCCTGCAGATACTCCTCAATGATCACCTCGCTGCCGGCCTTCCCGAAGGCGGCCTCGATCATGATGTGGTCCACCGCTGCGAAGGCTTCATTTTCATTGTGACAGATAATGACCCCTTTGCCTGCGGCCAAGCCGTCGGCCTTGACCACGATGGGCGCGCCGTGACGATGGATGAATTCCTTGGCCGCGTCGGGCTCGTCGAAGCGGCCATAGACCGCCGTCGGGATACCGTAACGAGCGCACAGATCCTTCATGAAGCCTTTGGATCCCTCGATCATCGCCGCCCTCGCCGTGGGACCGAAGACTGCGATGCCGGCCGATTCGCATTGATCGGCGAGGCCGGCGACCAGCGGCGCCTCGGGACCGATCACGATCAGATCCACCGCATGATCGATCGCGATATCCACGATTTCCTTAAGCCGGTCGGGGACGACCGGGATACACTCGGCAACAGTGGCGATGCCGGCATTGCCTGGGGCGCAGTACAGCCGGTCGCACAGTGGCGACTTGGCGATAGCCCAGCACAGCGCATGCTCCCTTCCACCGGATCCGACAACCAAGACGTTCATGAGAGGTTCCCCAGCGCTGGCATGAAAGCCGATCCTACCACCGGCGTCGTTCCGGACAACCCGCCCGTCCTCACGGTCGGTGCATTATCTCTGGCGCTGAAACACCATGTCGAAAGCGGCTTCGCCCAGGTTCGGGTGCGCGGTGAGGTTTCAGGCTGCAAGCACGCTGCGTCCGGACATATCTACTTCGCGCTGAAGGACGCCGACGCGGTCATCGACGCCGTGTGCTGGCGGACAACGGCGCAGCGCCTGCCCCTCCGACCCGGCGACGGAATGGACATGGTCGTCTGCGGTCGGCTGACCACCTTCCCCAGCCGGTCGAAGTATCAGATTATCGTTGATTCGATCGAGCTTGCGGGCGAAGGCGCGCTGCTCAAGCTGCTTGACGATCGACGCAAAGCGTTGGCGGCGGAAGGATTGTTCAGCGAAGACCGCAAGCGGAAGCTTCCCTTCCTGCCGGACGTCATCGGGATCGTCACTTCGCCGACCGGCGCCGTGATCCGCGACATGTTGCACCGCTTCGCCGACCGCTTCCCGCGCCGCGTGCTGCTCTGGCCGGTTCAGGTTCAGGGTCAGGGTGCGTCCGAGCAGATTGCTTCGGCAATCGCCGGCTTCAACAGGCTGCCGTCAAACCCGCCTGTTCCCCGCCCCGACGTGCTGATCGTCGCGCGCGGGGGCGGCAGCCTGGAGGATCTGTGGGCCTTCAACGAGGAGGCCGTCGTTCGAGCGGCGGCGGCGAGCGCGATCCCCCTGATTTCGGCAGTGGGCCATGAGACGGATATCACCCTCCTCGACTTTGCCGCGGATAGGCGGGCGCCGACGCCGACGGCGGCAGCCGAGATGGCCGTTCCGGTCCGACTCGACTTGCTGAACCATGTGCGCGTTGCTGAAACGCGCCTGAGCGGAGTCGTCCTACGCTCACTGGCCGAACGGCGCTTGCAGGTTGAAGGTTTGTGCCGCGGTTTGCCACAGCCGCCCCATCTTCTCGAAGCCGCCTGTCAGCGTCTTGACGATCGGGCCGAGCGACTTGGCGCGTGTTTCTCCGCGTATGCCGGTCGCCTCGATCGCAATCTTCATCACCTTGCGGCACGGCTGGCGGGTCCGCAGCAGCGACTCGAGCGCGAGCGCGACCGGCTTGCCGCCGAGACGAGGATATTGCGTTCGGCGATGGAAGCCTTGATCCACGATCGCGGCCATCGACTGGCGCGCGCCAGCGACCTGCTCGAAGGGTGTTCGTACGAACGCACCTTGCGCCGCGGTTATGTGCTTGCTTACGGCGCCGGCGGCCGGTTGACCACGACGATCAACGCAATCACGCCGGGAGATCGACTCACCCTTCGCTTCAAGGACGGCGAGGCCGCGGTTCGTGTCGACGCTCGTTCCAGCGGTCGGCCGAGAGCGCCGCGGCCGCGCAAGTCGCCGCGGTGTGGCAGCGATCAGGGTCGGCTTCTATAGGAAGGCGAGTCCCCGGTGCGGCGGCCGACTGCCGAATGCGCGTTCTCGGCCACACAGCACAGGCCGAGGTCGCGGAAGTCGCTAAGACGACGAGAGAGTGCCGCCAGCACTTGATCGTCCTGTGGTTCGCGGGCCGGAACGCCCGCGAGACGCTCGCGCCGTGCCGAAATCGAGCCTGTCAGGTCTCGAGCCGCGCGATTCACCTCTCTGCTGAAAGCGGTCCGCCGCCACTGATCTAAGTCGTGGCCGGCAAGCAACTCCTCCAGCGAATGCGCGGGAACGGGCCCGTCGTAGTGCCGGAAAAGCGCCTCGACGGGTTCGAGCAGACAGGGCCGGCGGGAGATGATGTGCATTTCGAATAAGACTATATTCTTATAACATTGTCAAGCAGCATCCGCAGCGCCTGCGGGCTCTACTGGCTGGCCCAGACTATGCGGGCAAGCCAATCGACGTTCTCGACGGCGATGACTCGATCTTCATGCTCCGGGTTGAGCGACTCCAGCTCGATCCTGTGTGCTGTCCGGCGGCGAAGGAGCTTCGCCATCACTTCCCCCTCGCGGGTCTTCAGGACAACCCGGTCGCCCCGGCGAGGGCTCGCCGTAGGTGAGACGATAATCACGTCTCCGTCCCGGTAGAGCGGCTCCATGCTGTCGCCGCTGATCTCCAGGGCATAGGCATGTGGATCGCTCGCCTCCGGGAAAAGGATTTCATCCCAACCAGATCCAGCCGGGTAGCCGGCATCGTCGAAATATCCTTCCGTTCCAGCCTGAGCCAGTCCGATGAGCGGTACCTTCTGGAAGGTGTTCTGGCCAGAACCGCCGCCCAAGAGAGAGACAAATTCTGCCATATGTGTTCCGCTTGCCTGCAGTATTTTTGAAATGCTCTCCGTACTCGGCCAGCGAAGCTTCCCGTCCTTGGTTATTCTCTTGCTTTTGTTAAATGTAGTCGGATCGAGGCCAGCTCGCTTGGCCAAGCCCGATGGCGACATGCCGCGCTGATTCGCAAGAAGATCGATTGCCTGCCAGATGTCGGAATGCTCAAGCATGGGAACATTGTCATACAGGTCGCAGCCATGTGCACTAGGAATATATAGACATACACGGCTTGACTACGGCACAAGTTCCTATAATATGGGCGCAAGTTCATCAAACGTTCTGGGGGGAACGTCCATCATGCGCCGTCATCCTTATGGTCCGAAAACATACGCACATCAGCCGGCCACCGCCTTTGACAGCGCCGAAGAGGCGTGGTTCTGGTTCATCCGCTGCCAACAGATGCGTCGCGACGGCGCCAAGCTCGACAGTGATCTGGAGTCGACGGCGAGACCATGCGATCCGGACGATGTCTATTGTGCTACCGACCGATTGTTGCGCAATGGCGTGATCCGATCCGCTCACGTCAAGGTTCTGGTGCACTACGGTCGCCTTCAGCGCACGCCGGATCCGCGCTGTTCCGAGCAGGTGACGGCGACACGGTTCTGGACCGAGGCCATCGATCGGCTTTCAACCCCGCTGCGGGCGAAAGGGATCATCCAGTGACCGTAACCGCCGTGGCCCAAGCCGGGGCAACAGCGGCGGCATGCGCCACACTGCCCGCGGTCGCGTCCGCAGTGCCGGCTGTTGTCGTCTTCGCGGGTGGCACGACACTGCACTGGCTACGCCTCCTGCAGCCTGGCTTCCGTCATTGCTTCGTTGCTGTCGCTCTGGGCGGCGGCTGGGTCATCCTGGATCCGCTTTCCCACAGGACCAGCCTCGCCATTGTCGAGGGTTATTCCGCAGATGACCTCGCATCCTGGTATGAGAGCCATGGCCTGAAGACCGTCAAAACCACCGTTCGGGAGGCGCCGGCCAGGATGGCGCCGTTCGCGCCGGCCACTTGTGTCGAGGCGGTCAAGCGGGTGCTGGGGATCCACGCATGGCCCGTCATCACGCCGCGGCAGCTATACGACTATCTTCTGGACAATAAGATAAAAAACCTTGACGTAGGCCCATGGGCCTAGTAATCTCCACCTGTCGCTCGGGCTGGTGTGTCCAGCCGGTGCCGGCCCAGCCAGCGCCTCGCGACGCAGTATCCGCAACAGGCCGCTTGAAGGAGGACGACGCGATGTTCGACGCGCGGAAGCCGGTCCTGTGCTTGATAGCGCAGTACATGCAATGACCAAGCCCCGGCTCGATCCGAAAAGCGTTCTTGAGCATTACGGGCGCGCACGTCAGCGCCGCGCGGCGTGGGAAGCGCACTGGCAGGAATGCTACGATTTCGCGCTGCCCCAGCGCGACAGCATCATTCGCCAAGGGCGCCCGGGCGAGAAGAAAACCGAAAAGCTTTTCGATGCGACGGCACCCGATGCGGTCGATCAACTCGCTGCCAGCCTGATGGCGCAGCTGACTCCGCCCTGGTCGACGTGGTTCGGCTTCTCGGCTGGGCCGGACGCGGACGCGGCCCTGCGCAGTGTCCTGGCCCCGGAACTCGAGCGAATGAGCCGGATCGTTCAAGCTCACTTCGATCGCTCCAATTTCGTCGTCGAGCTGCACCAGTGCTATCTCGACCTTGTAACCGCCGGCACCGCATGTCTGATGTTCGAGGAGACCGCGACCGGCGATGAATCTGCTTTTCGCTTTACCGCGGTTCCACTTTCCCAGGTCGTGCTGGAGGAGGGTGCGTCCGGCCGACTCGACACGACCTTTCGCCGGAGCCAGCTGACACCGGCGCATGTGCTCGCCCGCTTCCCCGACGCCCGTGACGCCGATCATCTCGCCGACCTTGTGCGGGAAAAGTCGGACGCCAACGTTGCCATTCTTGAGGCCGTCATTCCCGACGGACGAGGTTACGCGTACCTGGCCGTGGCCGAAAACGAGCAAGCTCCTGATGGCGAGCTGATGGTGCTGGCGGAAGGCAGCTTCATGTCCTCGCCGTTCATCAATTTCCGCTGGTCAAAGGCTCCGGGAGAAAATTACGGCCGATCTCCGGTGATGAAGGCGCTGCCCGATATCAAGACCGCGAACAAGATCGTCGAATTGGTCCTGAAGAATGCATCGATCGCAGTCACCGGTATCTGGCAGGTCGACGACGACGGCGTGATCAACCCGGCGAATATTAAGCTGGTGCCCGGCGCGGTCATTCCGAAGGCCGTCGGCTCGGCTGGCTTGACGCCCCTCGACGCGCCCGGCCGCTTCGACGTGTCCGAGCTTGTCCTCGATCAGGTCCATGCACGCATCCGCAAGGCCATGCTGGTCGACCAGCTTGGACCAGTGAACGGTCCGCGTATGACAGCTACAGAAGTGCTTGCACGGGCAGCGGAAATGGCGCGGCTGCTTGGGGCTACTTACGGTCGCCTCCAGTCCGAACTGCTGGCGCCTCTGGTTGTCCGGGCTCGAATGATCCTGGCGCGTCGCGGCGAGATCCCAAACCTGCCGCTCGATCACCGCATGGTTTCACTCGAACATCGCTCGCCGCAGGCGCGCCACCAGGCGCAGCAGGGCGTCCAGAATACGATGCTTTGGCTCGACAGCGTCCGTGCGATGGGACCGGAAGCCATGCTTGCCGTGGACCAGATGGCGGCCGCTCGCTGGCTTGCGCGGGCGCTCGGAGTTGAAGGCGAACTGGTGCGGGAGATTGGCGAGGAGACTGCGGTGCCTGAGGCTGACATCGGAGCTCTTGCTGACACGGTCGCGCATGGGTGGCGCGCGGGCAAATGACGACAACGGATGACTGGACGCCTTTCGCGGAGGCTCATCGCGCGGCTCCCGCTGCACGTCCCGGCGCAGAGCCGGATGATGATCTCGCGGCGACGTTTGCGCGCTGTTTCGCGACGCCGGACGGGCAGCGCGTTCTTGCCCACCTACGCCACCGGACAATTTCCCGCATCTGTGGACCGGAGGCATCCGAAGCGCTGCTGCGCCATGCCGAGGGTCAAAGACAACTCGTCGCCAGCATCATTGCTCTCACCCAGCGAGGCGGTGGCGTAACACCTTAGTTTTGCAGGCGAGCCTGGAGATAAAGCATGACCGAGAACGATATCCGCTCTTCCGAGCAGGCGCTTGCTTCCGAATTCGAGCCTGCCGCTCAGTCGTCTCTCCTAGAGAAGGCACAACAGCGGACGGAAGATCCTCCGATGCAACGCTCCCTACCCGACCGCTTCCGTGACAGCGACACCGGCGACGTTCGTACCGAGGCACTTATCGAGGCCTATCTCGAGCTCGAAACGCAGCTGGAAGGTCGACCTGCGCGGGAGATCCCGGATAGCCCCGACGGATACGCACTTTCGCTCAACACCGACCTGCTCGCCACTGACGCGGAGGTGAATGCAAAGCTGCACGCGGCCGGTTTCGATCAAAACCAGGCTCAGCTCGTTTATGACCTTGCCGCTTCGCACCTTCTTCCGATGGTTGCGGAAGTCGCCTCGGCCTACGAGGCGGAAGGGCAGGTCGCGAGGCTCAAGCAGGACTTCGGCGGCGACGAGCATTGGCGGGAGGTTTCGCGGCAGATGCAGGTCTGGGGCAAAGGCCACCTTCCCGCCGACGTGTACGGGATTCTCGCTACCACTCGTGAAGGCGTCCTGGCGATGCACAAGATGATGGCGGGCGGGGAGCCGGCGTTGTTGGGCAACACCCGCGGGGAAAAGACCTTGCCGACGGAAGCCGAACTGAAACAGATGATGCGCGATCCGCGCTACTGGCGCGACCAGGACAAGAGCCTGGTGGAAAAGGTCCGCGAGGGCTTCCGGCAGATCTATGACAATTGAGGGGTGAGCGCGTCTGGTCGCGCTGCTCCCCCCGGGGGCGTCGGCTCCCGGCAGCCGACGCCTCGTCTTTCACCCCGGCTGAGCGATCCTCTCGCGACCTCCGGGAGTGGCGAGAGCGGTCCGCCCAACTCGCGTCGATCGCGGCTTCGCCCGCCGGCGCCGGTTGATACGACCTGAATTCTCAATTGATTCCTCAGACAAGAACTTCGATTCAGGAGATACCTAATTGTCGCTTAGCATAACTCAGTCATTCATCAAGAATTTCGAAGCTCTCGTGCATATTAATTACCAGCAGATGGGAGCGAAGCTGCGACCGACCGTCCGCACCAAGGATAACGTGATCGGCGCATCGACCACGTTCCAGAGGGTTGGCAAAGGCACGGCCAGCACGAAAGCACGGCACGGCAAGGTTCCCGTCATGAACGTCGACCACACGCCGGTCGAGTGCGTCTTGCAGGACTTCTACGCCGGCGACTGGATTGACCGGCTTGACGAGTTGAAGACCAACATCAACGAGCAACAGGTCGTAGCCAAGGCTGGGGCTTACGCCCTTGGCCGGAAGACCGACGAGCTCATTATCGCGCAGTTCGCCGGTGCGACTGTGTCCGTTGGCACCGATACCGACGGCCTTACCAAGGCAAAGGCGCTCACTGCCTTCGAAACGCTGGGAGAGGTCGATGTTCCCGACGACGGCCAGCGCTATGCGGTTGTCGGCTGGAAGCAGTGGAGCGAGCTGCTCAACATCCCCGAGTTCGGCAACGCCGACTACGTCGGCGACGACGAGCTTCCGTGGAAGGGCTCGCAGGCCAAGCGCTGGCTCGGCACGCTCTGGATTCCGCATTCGGCGCTTCCGCTCGACGCCGGCGTTCGCTCCTGCTTCTGGTACCACAAGACAGCGGTGGCTCACGCGTCCGGTTCCGACGTGCAGACCGACATCTCCTGGCACGGCGACCGCGCCGCCCATTTCGTCAACAACATGATGAGCCAGGGCTCCTGCCTGATCGATGCCGCCGGCGTCATCAGGATGCCCTGCCGCGAAGCCTAGACTGCGGAGACCGAGAATGTCCTACAACGCAAAAGATCTGAGTGTCCTCGCTTATGCCAACGGGTTCACACTCTGGCACTATCGCACCACCGACGCCGCGAGCTCGGTTGACAATCAGGGTTACTTCGACGAAGCGGGCGAAGTCTTCCGGAGCGGCGACATGATCCTGGCTAACACCGGCATGGGCGGCTCTTCCGCGGCCGGCCTGTTTCTGGTCAGCAGCGTCGGCGCCGGAATGGTCGATGTCGCCGACCTGCTCGCGGTCGGTTCAACCAACGTCGATTGACGCTTGAGAGCGGTCATCCGCCGCGATTAGCCGAGCGGATATCACCGGTTCGCGGCGCATCGCTTCGCAGTGCGCTTGGCGGCTGATGCT
>JBBSCD010000026.1:0-24881 GCA_038250645.1 Rhodospirillales bacterium | reverse complement strand
CGGAACGCCAAAGGAAGCCGCCGCCCGCGGGAAACTTCTGCTGCTCGTCGTTCACATGGGGGAAACGCCGGTGATCGTCATTCTCGCTATCGACGAACCCGGCCTCGGCATCCTCGTCGTGATCGTCAGCACCGATCCCGACTGATCACGAAGGGCACATCGTCAACGGGCTGCTAAACGGATGTTAGTCTGCTTTATAGGCAAACGTTTCCGCGAACGTCTCGGCGAGGATGCGGTCGACTTCGGCCATGGAGACGGCGACCCCCAGGCGATGCAGCGAGGTGACCGGGTAGCCCGCAAGGCCGCAGGGAACGATGCCGGTGAAATGGTCGAGGTTGGGATCGACGTTCAGCGCGATCCCGTGAAAGCTGATCCAGCGGCGGACGCGCACCCCGATGGCGGCGACCTTGGCCTCGCCGCCGGCGGTCTCGACCCAGATCCCGATCCGCCCCGTCCGCCGCTCGCCGCAGACGCCGAGGCGGGCCAGCGCTTCGATGATCCAGCCCTCCAGCCGGCAGACATAGGCCCGGACATCGGCGCCGCGATGGCGAAGGTCGAGGATCGGATAGGCGACCCGCTGGCCCGGACCGTGGTAGGTATACCGGCCGCCGCGACCGGCGGCGAAGACCGGAAAGCGCGGATCGAGCAGTTCGTCCGCCCGCGCGCTCGTTCCCCGGGTATAGAGCGGCGGATGTTCGAGCAGCCAGACCGCGTCGCCCCTGCGGCCATCGAGAATGGCGCCGACCCGCGCCTCCATCGTCGTCAGCGCCACCGGATAGGGGACCGGCGCCGGGCTCGAAAACCACTCAGCGCCGCCGAAGCGACCATAGGGGACGGCCGGGATCGCGCCGGCGACGTCGCCCTCACGCTCACTCACGGGCACCGGCGGCGATGCTTGGCTGTCGTGCGCGTCGGGCGGCAAGTCTTGCGCTCCTTGGCGGGTTTTGGTATTCCCTGCTTACCTAATCGGTTGCCTTTTCCTATATTGCAAGATGTTTGCGGTCGTGGCGGAACCGGTAGACGCGCAGCGTTGAGGGCGCTGTGGGGGAGACCCCGTGGAAGTTCGAGTCTTCTCGACCGCACCAATCTTGTAAGATCCGGCACTTGCTATCCGTCACAGAAAAAAGAACAAGCCACAGGCTGGCGTGCCCGCACCCGACTAAGGCCCGGGCCCATTCATTGGAGACATTATAGGGGCTGCTGCGGCGCCATGGGCGTGACGGGAGGCATAGGCGGTGTCGGAGCCGGCGGACGCGGTCGAACAGGACCGCCTGGACAAGCCCAAGGAGGGCTTCGAGCTCGATGAGGCCGTCGTCGACGCGGTCGAAGACGCGCTTGAGCGCAAAGACCACGACGAGGTCCGCACCCTTCTAGAACCGGTCCATGACGCCGATGTCGCCGATCTGCTCCAGAAGCTGAGCGGGGAGAACCGGCGCGGCGTCGTCGAGGCGCTGCGCAACGACTTCCCCCCCGACGTTCTCGCCGAACTCGACGAGAGGGTCCGCGACGAGGTTATCGAGGAGCTCGGTATCGCCGAGACGGTGAACGCCGTCCGCGAGCTTGAGACCGACGACGCGGTCCACATCATCTCCGAACTTGAGGACGATCAGCAGAAACTGGTCCTCAAGGCGATCTCGCCGGGCGACCGCACCCTTATCGAAGAAGCCCTCGCCTACCCGCAATACAGCGCCGGCCGACTCATGCGCCGCGAGCTGGTGGCGGTGCCGATCTTCTGGAGCGTGGGCGACACGATCGACCACCTGCGGGCGACCGCCGAAGACGACCCCGACACCCTGCCGCAGGAATTCTTCGACATCTTCGTCGTCGACCCCGGGCACCGGCCGGTCGGCGCGGTCAGCCTGAGCCACATGCTCCGTGCGCGCCGGGCGCAGCCGATGGCCGACATCATGACCACCGAGATGAAGGTCATCGAGGCGACGACGGACCAAGAGGACGTCGCCTTCCTGTTCCGCCAGCGCGACCTTGCGTCGGCGCCGGTGGTCGATAGCGGCGGCCGCCTCGTCGGCGTGATCACCATCGACGACGTCGTCGACGTTATCGACGAGGAGCACGAAGACGACATCATGCGCCTCGGCGGCGTCCGCGAGGACGACCTCTACAGCGCCGCCATTGAAACGTCGCGGTCGCGGTTCACCTGGCTGCTGGTCAATCTCGCCACCGCCATCCTCGCCTCCTCGGTCATCAGTCTGTTCGACGCCACCATCGAGCAGATGGTCGCCCTCGCCGTGCTGATGCCGATCGTCGCCTCGATGGGCGGCAATGCCGGTACCCAGACCCTCACCGTGGCGGTGCGCGCGCTAGCGATGAAGGAACTGACGGAAGCCAACGCCTGGCGCGTGGTCGGCAAAGAGGCTCTTGTCGGCGCGATCAACGGCGTTCTTTTCGCCGTCATCAGCGGGCTTATTACCTGGGCGTGGTTTCGCAGCCCCGGCCTTGCCCTGGTCATCGGCATGGCCATGATCTTCAACCTGATCGTCGCCGGGCTTTCCGGCGCGCTGATCCCGCTGGCGCTCGAGCGGATGAATATCGACCCGGCCGTCGCCTCGGCGGTATTCCTGACCACCGTCACCGACGTCGTCGGCTTCTTCGCCTTCCTCGGGCTCGGCGCCTGGTTCCTGATGTAGCCGGGCAAGGCAACTTTCATGATAGTCTTTCCCTTACCTTCCCGCTGACGCGGGCCCCTTCCTCTTCCGGCGGGAGAGGAAAGGTTGCGGCTGCTGCTTCTTTTCCTCCCATCAGGGCAGGATCGAGGTGAGGGGGATCGCGCGGTTCAGCGGACGACCACGTAGAGCATCGAGTTGCCGCGCAGGATGTTCAGTGCGACGACCGAGCCGGCGTCGCTGAGAGCCGCGGTCGCTTCGGCGAGCGAGCGGACCTTGTCGCGATTGACGGCAACGAGGATGTCGCCGTCGCGCAGGCCGTGCCGCCATGCCGGGCTGCCCTTCTTGACGCTGGTGATGACAACGCCATCGATCCGACCGAACCGAGGCGAGTTCCGGTCGATGTCGCTCAGAACGGCGCCTTCGAGCAGGGGCGAAACAGCGCCCGCCGCCGCGCTCTCGGCACGCATCTTGACGACCTCTGCCTTGAGCGTCCGCCGGCGACCATCGCGGATGACATCGAGCGTGATCGTTTTGCCCACCGGCTCGAGCCCGATCTTGTTGCGCAGGTCCGAGGCGCCCTCGATCGGGTCGTCGTCCACCGCGACGATGACGTCGCCCTGCCTAATCCCCGCCTTCTCCGCCGATGATCCCGCCTCGACGTTGGTGATCACCGCGCCGACCGGCCGATCCAGGCGCAGGGCTTCGGCCAGATCCGGGGTCACGTCCTGGATGGCGACGCCGAGCCGGCCGCGCCGGATCTCCCCGAAACTGACGAGCTGCTCCATGACCGAGCGGGCCATGTTGGCGGGAACCGCGAAGCCGATGCCGACATTGCCCCCGGCCGGCGCGACGATGGCCGTGTTGATGCCGATCAGCTCGCCCTTGAGATTGACCAGGGCGCCGCCGGAGTTGCCCGGATTGATGGAGGCATCGGTCTGGATGAAGTCTTCATAGCCCTCGATGTTCAACCCGCTCCGGCCCAGCGCGCTGACGATCCCGGAGGTGACGGTCTGGCCCAGGCCGAACGGGTTGCCGATGGCGAGCACGAAGTCGCCGACGCGCAGCTTCTCGGAGTTCCCCATCACCAGCGCGGTCAGGTCGCGGGCGTCGATCCTGAGCATCGCGATGTCTGTTTCCGGATCGCGGCCGACCAGCGTTGCCTTGAACTGCCGCCTGTCCTTCAGCGTCACGGCGATTTCCGTCGCGTTCTCGACGACGTGGTTGTTGGTCAGGACGTAGCCGCGGCGGGCATCGACGATCACGCCCGATCCGGCGCTCATGCGCGGTTGCGCGCGCGGCGGGCCGTCCGGCAAATTGAAGAACCGACGGAAGAACGGGTCCTGAAGCAGCGGGTTCTGCTGCACCGGCGCCGCCGAGGTCACGGAGATGTTGACCACCGCCGGCGTGATCTTGTCGAGCACCGGAGCGAGAGACGGAACGTCGCCTTCGAGCGCCGCGGCCGGAATCCCGGCATGGACCGGCGCCATCGGCCAGGCGGGAAGCAGGGCAAGCAGCAGGGCGGAAGCGAGGGCGCGCAAACGCGCCCCCGGCTTGGTCAACGGCATCAGCCCCATCCTGTCTTCGATCCCAATCGCCGTCAGCCGACCTTGACGCTGATCGTCTTCGCCGGCCCCGCCTTGGCCTTCTGCATGGTCAGGCGCAGCACGCCGTCCTTCATCACCGCTTCGATGGCGATGTCATCGATCATGTCCGACAAGGTGAACGAGCGCTCGAAATCGCCGGGGTGGTATTCGCACAGCGCGAGGGAGTAGCCCTCGCGCCGTGAAACGTCGCCGTGGCCGACGATGGTCAATACCCGCTTGTCGAGGCTCACGTCGATCTGGTCAGGCCGGACGCCAGGAAGTTCGACGACAAGAACGAGGGCCTCCTCGGTCTCGTAGATGTCGGCGACAGGCGTATGGACCGGACGGGTCCGCGTCGCCTCGGCCCCGCGCGGCACGCTGGCGCCTGTTCCGGTCGAAGTGTCAGCCATTCCCGATTCTCCTCTCAGGCGGTCGTGATCTGGATGCGCCGGGGCTTGTCCGCCTCGGGCCGCGGCAGTTCGATGCTGACGATGCCGGCCTCTGCCGTGGCCTTGACCTGACCGGCGTCGACGTTGAACGGCAATGAAATGGTCCGGGCGAAGCTGCCGGTCGCCCGTTCGCGGCGGTGAAAACTCACCGTGGCGGCGCCGGCTTCGGCGTCCTTGCGGCCTTTGATCGTCAGGGTGTTCTGGTGGACGACGATCTCGACGTCATCCATGCTCACCCCCGGCATCTCGGCGGCGACGATGATCCCGTTCTCGCCGCGCCAGATATTGACTGGCGGGTACTCGGTCGCCACCGCGCCGGCGCCGCCTAGCGTCCGATTCATCTCGTCCTGGATGCGACGGAGCGCGCCCAGGGCGTCGTCCCAGGGATCCTGCGACCCTGGCCCGAAAATGGCCATAGCACCTCTCCTTTTCTCCTTCGGGGACCGTAGACCGAGCTCAGTGTATCGCCATTGACTTAGCGGCCCGCAAAACTATCCGCAATCCGGGCCGTTTGCCATGTCGTCGTCACGGCGGCGCGGCGACGTTGCGCGAGCCGCCGGCTCCGGCTATACGCCTCGCGCGCCCGCGTTGTCGCAGCGGGCGAACATCGGATGTTCGCCGCACTTCCTCCGCTCCCGAAGCCTTCAGCCGCCGATGAGACAGACCATGATCCGCCTTCTCGATCGCTGGACCGGCTTGATGCAACGCTACGCCTGGGTTGTCGTGGCCGCCGCCGTGCTCGCCACCGGGGGCGCCGGGATTTACGTCGCGCGCAACCTGGCGATCAACACCAACACCGTCGACATGCTGTCCGCCGAACTGCCGTTTCGCAAGGCTGATCGGGCCATGACGGCCGCCTTCCCGCGCAATACCGACACGATCGTCGTTGTCGTCGAAGGCGACACGCCCGAACTCGCCGAAGCCGCAGGCAACCAGCTGGCCGCGGGCTTTCGCCGGCACCCGAACGTTTTCGGTCCGGTCTTCGATCCGGCCGGCGATCCGTTCTTTCGCCGCAACGGCCTGCTCTTTCTCGATACCGGCCGACTGGAAGCCGTCGTCGATCAGCTCAGCGCGGCCCAGCCGTTCATCGGCGCCATGGCCGGCGATCCCAGCCTGCGCGGCCTCTTCGACGTGCTGTCGCTGGCCCTCGAGAACCTGGATTCCGCAAGCGGCGCCGGCGGCCTGCCCATCGCCACGGCACTCGATGACATGGCGCGCGCCACCAATGCGGCGACCGCCGGCCGGTTCGCCCCGCTGTCATGGCAGTCGCTGATGTTCGGCATGGCGCCCGATCGCGAACAGATGCGGCGGATCATCGTCCTCAATCCGCCTCTCGACTTCGCCTCGCTTCAGCCGGCGGCGCCGGCCATCGCCGCCACCCGCGCGCTCGCCGGCGAACTCAATCTCGATCCGGCCCACGGCGTCTCGGTGCGGCTGACGGGCGATGCGGCGCTGGCCGACGAGGAGCTCAAGAGCGCCCAGCTCGACAGCGCAACACCGATGCTGATCTCGTTCGCCGTCGTCGCCCTTCTCGCCTTCCTCTGCTTTCGCGCCTTGTCCCTGTCGCTCGCGACGTTGCTGACGGTTCTCGTCGGGCTTGCGCTGACCGCGGCGGCGGCGCTCGCGCTGGTCGGGACGCTGAACCTGCTGTCCGTCGCCTTCTTCGTCCTCTTCATCGGTCTCGCCGTCGATTTCGGGATCCACTACACGCTGCGCTACAGGGAGGGCCGGGATCTCGGTCTCGACCATGCCGGGGCGCTGAGCCGCGCCGCGACCGGGGTCGGCGGCGCGCTGACGCTGTCGGCCGTGTGCGCCGCCATCGGATTTTTTGCTTTTCTGCCGACCAGCTATGTCGGTCTCGCCGAGCTGGGACTGATCGCGGGCACCGGCATGGCCATCGCCCTCGCCGCCAGCCTGACGGTGCTGCCGGCCTTCCTCACCGTCGTGCCCGGCAGGCCGGCGCCGGCAGACGTCGACGAGTTCAAGAGCAATGTCCTGAGCCGGTTCCGGGTCTGGGCGGGGGCGCGACCGTGGCGCGTCCTTGCCAGCGCCGGCGCCGTCGCCGCGGTCGCGCTTGCGATCGCGCCCGAAGCTCACTTCGACTTCGATCCGCTGCACCTGAAGGATCCCCACGCGGAATCGGTCAAGACCCTGCGCGACCTGATGAGTTCCGGACTGAACGAAGCCTACGCGATTGTGGCGCTGGCGGACGATCTCCCGGCCGCGGAAGCGATTGCGACGCAAGCGCGGAAACTCGCGCCGGTCGCGGGCGCCCGCACCCTTGCCGACTTCGTGCCCGCCGGCCAGGAGGACAAGCTGTCGATGATCGACACCCTGGCATTGATCCTGGAGCCGTCGCTGAGCGGCTCGGTCGCCCCGCCGCCGCCGACGCCTGAGGCCATGGCCGCTCTCGATAGACTGAAGGTCGCTCTCGGCGCGCTCGCGGGCTCGCATCAGCCGGCAGCCGCGGCGGCCGGGCGCTTCCTCGCCGCGCTCGACGCCCTCGCGGCCGGGCTAAGCGATGAGGCGCAGCTCGAAACGCTTAAGCGCGCGCTCCTCACCGGACTTCCGGCACAGCTCGATACGCTGCGCACCCTGCTCGAGGCGCGGCCGGTCGGTCTCGATGATCTGCCCGATGATCTGCGCCGGCGCTGGGTCGCCGCCGACGGCAAGGCGCGGGTCGAGATCTATCCGCGCGAACCGGTCGCGGAAGACACCCAGGCCCTCGACCGGTTTGTAGCCGCCGTCCAGAAGGTCGCGCCCGACGCCATCGGCGCGCCAGTTATCATCGTCGAGGCCGGGCAGGCGGTAGAGACCGCCTTCCTTGAGGCCGCCGGAATCGCCGTCTTCGGTATCGCCCTGCTTCTCGTCTTCCTCCTGCGCAACCTCCGCGACATCGCCCTGGTGTTCGCGCCGCTGCTCCTTGCCGCCCTTCTCACAGTCGCGGCCTCGGCAACGTTCGACCTGCCGTTCAATTTCGCCAACGTCATCGTCCTGCCGCTGCTGTTCGGGCTCGGCGTCGCCGCCAGCCTGAACCTGGTCATCCGCGAGCGGCAGGAAGGCGCAGCCGGGACCATGATGACCTCGTGCACCCCGCGCGCCGTCGTCTTCAGCGCCCTGACGACGATCGCCTCGTTTGGCACCCTGGCGCTGTCGGCGCACCCTGGTATCGCCAGCATGGGGCTACTTCTGGCGATCGCGATCGGGCTGACGCTGGCGTGCACCGTGATCGTGCTGCCGGCGCTGATGACCGTGTTTCGCCGTTGAGAGGCCTGAGGCTCGGTCCGAGGAGGACCGGCCTGAGGCAACGGCTGCGCCTGACTTGTCCCGTCGGGGCGGCTTGGCCGTGACATTGGCAAGGCCGAGGCGCTTCCAGAGGGCGCGCATATGGGCAGGCAACGGCGCCTCGACAGTCAGAGTGCCGCCGCTCGGGTGGGGAATGGTGATCCGTCGCGCGTGCAGGTGAAGCGCGCGAATGTCCGCCGCGTCCTTCAGGAACGCGGCGCGGCCGCCGTACTTGCCGTCGCCGAGGATCGGCGTCCCGATCACGGCGCAGTGGGCGCGAAGCTGATGGGTCCGACCCGTGAGCGGGCTCAGCTCAAGCCAGGCGGCGTGGCGGCCGGCGCGCTCGACAACGGCGTAGTCGGTGACGGCGGGATCGCCGCCGATGTCGCCCTGCATTCGCTCGCCCGCTCGACCGGGTCGCTTGGCAAGGGGCAGATCGATCCGCCCAGCGGGCGGATCGGGTACGCCGACGACAATCGCCCAGTAGATCTTCTGCGCGCTTCGCTCGCGGAAGGCCCGGGCCAGGGAAGCCGCGGCGGCGGCGTTGCGGGCGAGGACGATGACGCCCGACGTGTCCTTGTCGAGCCGATGAACGAGACGCGGCCGCTCTGCGCCCTCGGCAAGGAGATCGAGCATGCCGTCAAGATGGCTGCGGGTGCCGCTGCCGCCCTGGACGGCAAGGCCGGGCGGCTTGTCGAGGACGATGACGGCGTCGTCCTGGAAGAGAACCCGGGAGCGAAGCGCCGCCTGCTCGCCTGGGGATCCGGCGGCGGCACTCGCCGCCCCTGCCGGCCGGTCGGACCGATGCGCGACGATCGCGGCTTCACCCAGTGGCGGGATGCGGATCCTCTGCCCCGGTTCAAGACGATCGCCCGCACGCGCCCTGCGACCATTGACACGGATCTGGCCGCTGCGCAGCAGCTTCTCCAGCCGCCCATGCGGAACGCCGGGGTAGTGGCGACGGAACCAGCGATCGAGCCGGAGCCCACCTTCGTCCGCGCCCACCGCCTCTTCGCCGGCGCCGCTGCCGCCGGGCGAAGGCGGGTCAGCCACCGCTGTCTTCTCCGGTCTTGTCGCGCAACCGCTGCCAGTAGGCCAGACGCCGGGCGATCTCCTGTTCGAAGCCCCGGCCGCCGGGATGATAGAGCTGCAGCCGCTCCATGCCGTCGGGGAAGTAGTTCTGTCCCGAGAAGCCGTCGCTGGTGGAGTGGTCGTAAACGTAGCCGGCGCCGTAGCCCAACGACTGCATCAGCCGGGTCGGCGCGTTGATGATATGCTTCGGCGGCATCAGCGAGCCGGTGTCGTGCGCCGCCCGCTTTGCCGCCGCCTCGGCCCTGTAGGCCGCGTTCGACTTGGGCGCGGTGCCCAGGTAGATGACGCACTGGACCAGGGCCAGTTCACCCTCCGGCGAGCCGAGCCGATCGAAGGCGTCCCAGGCGGCAAGCGCCTGAACGAGCGCCTGCGGATCGGCAAGACCCACGTCCTCGACGGCGAAGCGGACCAGCCGGCGGGCGACATAGAGCGGGTCCTCGCCGCCGGCGAGCATCCGGGCGAACCAGTAGAGGGCCGCGTCCGTATCGGACCCGCGCAACGACTTGTGCAGGGCGCTGATAAGGTTGTAGTGCCCCTCCTGCGCTTTGTCGTAAAGCGGCAGGCGGCGCTGGACGGAATCGGCAAGCGCGGCCGCATCGAGCAATGGCTCGGGCGGGAAGGCCGCCAGCGCCTCGACCATGTTGAGCAGGTAGCGGCCATCGCCGTCGGCCATCGCCAGCAATGCGGCGCGGCCGTCCTCGTCCAGCGGCAGCCGCCGCGACAGGTTCGTCTCCGCCCGCGCCAGAAGCTCCGCCAGCGCTGCATGATTGAGCCGGTGAAGGACGAATACCTGCGTTCGTGACAGAAGCGGCGCGTTCAGCTCGAAGGACGGGTTCTCGGTGGTGGCGCCGACGAGGATGATCGTCCCGTCCTCGACGTAGGGCAGAAAGCCGTCCTGCTGGGCGCGGTTGAAGCGATGGATCTCATCGATGAAGAGCAGGGTTCCGCGGCCGTCTCGGCGCCTAAGACGGGCCGCGTCGAAGACCCGGCGCAGATCCGCAACGCCTGAGAAGACTGCCGACAACGGCTCGAAATGGAGGTCGGTATGAGCGGCGAGCAGGCGGGCGATCGTCGTCTTGCCGGTCCCGGGCGGCCCCCACAGGATCATCGAGGTCAGCTTGCCGGCTGCGATCATCCGCCCGATCGGGGCATCGGCAGCGAGGATATGGTCCTGACCGACAACTTCGGAGAGTTCGGCCGGCCGCAGCCGGTCCGCGAGCGGTCGCGGCGCCTGGGCCGAGAACAGGCTTTCGGGTTCCGGTTCGTGCTTACGCCTGCTCACGTGCGGCCGTCCTCAGTCGCGGCCAAGGATTGTCCGAGGCCGCTGGCGGACTCAGGCGGCCTTTTCTTCCGCTGCGGCGCGCTCGGCCTCGACCCGGGCTTTGTCGGCGGCGCCCTTCGCGTCGGGGTCGCGGTCGACGAGCTCGATCACCGCCATCGGCGCGTTGTCGCCATAGCGGAAGCCGGCCTTCAGCACCCGGGTATACCCGCCCGCGCGCTCGCGGTAGCGTTCCGCCAACGGCCCGAAAAGCTTGCGGACGACATCGTCCTCGGTGATGAAGGACGCGGCCTGACGCCGGTTGTGCAGCGCCCCGCGCTTGCCCAGCGTGATCATCCGCTCGGCGTACCGACGCAGCTCCTTCGCCTTTGGCAGTGTCGTCATGATCTGCTCATGGCGCAGAAGCGATGCCGTCATGTTGGCGAACATCGCCTTGCGGTGGCTGCTCGTGCGGCCGAGCTTGCGACCGCTCATCCTGTGGCGCATGGCCGTTCATTCCCCTTCGTTGCCGCCCGTCCGGCGGCCTGATCAGTACGGCTCCTCGAGCCTCTTGGCCAGCTCTTCGATATTGTCAGGCGGCCAGTTCTGGATCTCCATGCCGAGATGGAGTCCCATCTGGGCCAGGACTTCCTTGATCTCGTTCAGCGACTTCCGTCCGAAGTTCGGGGTCCGGAGCATGTCGGCCTCGGTCTTCTGGACCAGATCGCCGATGTAGATGATGTTGTCGTTCTTCAGGCAGTTGGCCGATCGCACCGAAAGCTCGAGCTCATCGACCTTGCGCAGCAGGTTCTTGTTGAACGGCAGTTCGTCGCGCCGCTCCTCCTCGAACGCCGTTTGCGGTTCGTCGAAATTGATGAAGAGCTGCAACTGGTCCTGGAGAATGCGCGCGGCCAGCGCGACGGAGTCCTCCGGGCTCACCGCCCCGTTCGTCGCCAGATCCATCGACAGCTTGTCGTGGTCGGTGACCTGCCCGACCCGAGTGTTCTCGACCTTGTAGGCAACCTTGCGCACGGGCGAGAAGATGGCGTCGATGGGGATCAGTCCGATCGAGGCGTCTTCGTTGCGGGTCGCCGAGACGGGGACATAGCCCTTGCCCGCTTCGACCACCAGCTCCATCGCCAGGTGGGCGCCCTGGTCGAGCGTGCAGATCAAGAGGTCCGGGTTCATGACCTCGATATCGTGGCTGGTCTGGATCATGCCCGCGGTCACTTCGCCGGGACCGTCGGCGACGAGCCGGATCCGCCTCGGCCCCTCGCCGCCCATGCGGAGCGCCAGCGATTTGATGTTGAGCACGATGTCGGTGACGTCCTCGCGCACACCCGGTACCATCGAGAACTCGTGTAGAACGCCCTCGATCTGGATCGCCGTTACGGCGGCGCCCTGCAACGACGAGAGCAGAACCCGCCTGATGGCGTTGCCAAGGGTGAGGCCGAAGCCGCGCTCCAGGGGCTCGGCAACGACGGTCGCGATGCACCGCGGGTTGGCGCCAGGAACGATTTCAAGCTTCGTCGGCTTGATCAGAGACTGCCAGTTTTTTTGAATCACGGGGGTTTCCCTCATGTCTTACGCCACCGGCACAATACAGTCGGCGGCGATATGTCGGGACGGGCTGCCGCGCCCGGGCGCGTTCGCCATGCCGCAGCCGGCCGGGCCAGCCGCAACGGCCTAGACGCGCCGGCGCTTCCGCGGACGACACCCGTTGTGAGGGATTGGAGTAACATCCCTAATGGCGGTGATCGAAAAGCCAACCGTCTGCAGTGCACGCAACGCCGATTCCCTCCCGGCACCGGGGCCCTTGACCTCGACCTCCAGGGTCTTCATCCCGTGCTCCTGCGCTTTGCGGCCGGCATCCTCGGCGGCAACCTGAGCGGCATACGGCGTGGACTTGCGAGATCCCTTGAACCCCTGACCCCCGGCCGAGGACCAGGCAATGGCATTGCCCTGGGCGTCGGTAATGGTGATCATCGTGTTGTTGAACGAAGCGCTGATATGCGCGACGCCGGACGTAATGTTGCGTCGCTCGCGCCGACGGACGCGTTGCGTGCCGGGCTTGGCCATCTTCGATCCTTACTGATCTACTTAGTGACTTTCTTCTTACCTGCAATGGGCTTGGCCGGACCCTTGCGAGTCCGCGCATTGGTGTGCGTTCGCTGACCGTGCACCGGCAGGCCGCGGCGGTGACGCAACCCACGATAACAGCCGAGGTCCATGAGCCGCTTGATGTTCATCGCCACGTCGCGGCGCAGGTCGCCCTCGACGCGATAATCGCTGTCGAGCATCTCGCGGATGCGCAGCACTTCATTGTCGGAAAGCTGCTGAACCCGGTGCGACGCCGGAATGCCGAGCCGCGCGCAGATCTCCTTCGCCGTCCTCCGGCCGATCCCGTGGATGTAGGTCAGCGCAATTTCCACCCGTTTTTGCGTCGGGATGTTTACACCAGCAACACGCGCCACGAACGATCTCCTCGCTGCCTTACACAAACGCCAATTGAAAATCGCAGGGAGTGAAGAACCCGCGATTATAGGTGTTCCCGACCCAGCGTCAACCCTGAGGTTGCGCCTTTATCGCTTTTGTCAAGTCCTTAGTGACCTGATCGATGTCGCCCATCCCGTCGATCCTGGTGAGGATGCCCTGCCTCTCGTAGTACGTCGAGATCGGCTCGGTCTGCGTGTGATAGGCCTTCAGCCGCTCGCGCACGGTAGCCGCATTGTCGTCGGCGCGACGGACAAACTCGGTGCCGCCGCAGACGTCGCAGACGCCCGGTGTCTTCGGCGGCTTGAAGCTGTCGTGATAGCCCTCGCCACACTTGGCGCAAGAGAAGCGCCCGCTGATCCGCTCCACCATGGCTTCGTCGTCGACCTCGAGCTCGAGCACGCGATCGAGCTTCAGCGTCTTTGTCTCGATCATCACGTCGAGCGCTTCCGCCTGCGGAACCGTGCGAGGAAAGCCGTCGAGAATGAAGCCATCGCGGCAGGCCGGACCGTCGAGCACGGTTTCGATCAGGGCGATGATCAGATGGTCCGGCACCAGTTGGCCGGCCCGCATCAACGAGTCGGCCATCTGCCCGATCTTGCTGCCCTTGCCGACTTCCTCGCGAAGCATCTCGCCGGTGGAGAGCTGGGCGATGCCGAACGCATCCTCCAGCCGTTTGGCCTGGGTGCCCTTGCCCGAGCCGGGCGCGCCGAGCAGAACGATGTTCATCAGCGTCTCCCCCTCCCCTGCAGTTTCGCCTTCTTGATGAGACCCTCGTATTGATGGGCGATGAGATGGGACTGCACCTGAGCGACGGTATCCATCGTCACCGTCACGACAATCAGCAGGCTTGTACCGCCGAAGTAGAACGGCACGGCGAAGCGCGAGATCATGATTTCCGGCAGGATGCAGACGAACGAGAGGTAGGCGGCGCCGATCACGGTCAGCCGGGTGAGCACCTTGTCGAGATAGTCGGCGGTGTTCCTGCCGGGGCGGATGCCGGGGACGAAGCCGCCGTACTTCTTGAGGTTGTCGGCCGTTTCGGCCGGGCTGAACACCACCGCCGTATAAAAGAAGGCGAAGAACACGATGAAGCTGACGTAGAGCAGAAGATAGAGCGGCTGGCCGTGGCCAAGGTAGGCCGCAACCGACGTCAGCCAGGCCGGCCCCTGTCCGGCGGCAAAACCGATGAGCGTGACCGGCATCAGCAGGATCGAAGAGGCGAAGATCGGCGGAATGACGCCCGACGTGTTGATCTTAAGCGGCAGATGCGTGCTCTCGCCGCCCATTACCTTGGCGCCGTGCTGGCGCTTGGGGTACTGGATGAGGATGCGCCGCTGCGCCCGCTCCATGAACACGACGAAAAAGATCACGCCGATGATGATGACGAGAAGGGCGATGATGAACGCCGTCGACAGCGCCCCGGTTCTGCCCAGTTCCAGCGTCGCCGCCAAGGCCCGTGGCAGGTTGGCGACAATCCCGGCGAAAATGATCAGCGATATGCCGTTGCCGATCCCGCGCGCGGTGATCTGCTCGCCCAGCCACATCAGGAACATGGTTCCGCCGATCAGGGTGACGACCACCGAGAAGCGGAAGAAATAGCCGGGATCTAGAACCGCGGGGCCGACTCCCGACTGCAGACCTTCGAGCCAGACCGACACGCCGTACGCCTGGCCGGCCGTGATCAGAACCGTCAGATAGCGGCTATACTGATTGATCTTCTTGCGCCCGGCCTCGCCCTCCTTTTTCAGGGCCTCCATGCTGGGCACGACCGCGGTCATCAGCTGCATGATGATCGAGGCCGAGATGTACGGCATGATGTTGAGCGCGAAGATCGTCATGCGCCCCAGCGCGCCGCCGGCGAACATGTTGAACATGCCGAGGATGCCGCCGGCCTGGCGGTTGAAGATATCGGTGATGGCTGTCGGATCGATGCCCGGAATGGGAATATAGGTTCCGAGCCGATAGACGATCAGCGCGGCCAGCGTGAACCAGATCCGCTTCTTGAGCTCCGTCGCGCGGGCGAAGGCGCCGAAGTTGAGGCTCGCGGCGAGCTGTTCGGCAGCGGAGGCCATAGCCCTCTCCCGGCCCTAGTCTGCCGCGCCTGCCGGCTGCTCGCCGGTCGCGCCGGATATGTCCGCACCCTTCGTCCGGCCGGACGCGGGACCGGACGGACGAACTTTGGCGGGTGCTATGACGACGCTGCCGCCGGCCTGCTCGACTGCGGCGACGGCGGCCTTGGACGCGCCGGCCACATGGACCGTCACCGCGGTGGATAGCACCCCCTTGGCAAGTAGCCGGACCCCGTCGCGACGGCGCCGGAACAGGCCCGCCGCCTGCAGCGCCGCCTCGTCCAGCGGCGCCGTCGGATCGAGCCGCCGGCGTTCGATGGCCTGCTGCAGTGCGCCGAGATTGACCTCGACGTATTCCTTGCGGAACGGATTGCGAAACCCGCGCTTCGGCAGGCGCCGATAGAGCGGCATCTGCCCGCCCTCGAAGCCCGGCGGCGAGCCGCCGCCGCTGCGGGCCTTCTGTCCCTTGTGACCCTTGCCGGCGGTCTTTCCGGTTCCCGAACCGATACCCCTGCCGATCCGCTTGCGCGGCGTGTGAGCCCCCGGATTATCCCGGATTTCGTTCAGTCTCATGACAACGCGTTTCCCCGTTCGCCGCAGCCGCGACGCCCTAGTTCCCGTCTTCGACGCGCAATAGATGGCGGACCTTCGCGATCATGCCACGCACCGCCGGCGTATCCTCAAGCTCCCGGCTCCGGCCGATCTTGTTGAGCCCCAGACCGTGGAGGGTTGCCCGCTGATCGGCCTTGCGCCCGATCGCGCTGCGGATCTGGGTGATCCGAACGGATGCCTTCATGGTGTCGTCCATCATGCTCAGGCCCTTGGGCCATCGGCCGCAGGAGACGCATCGCCGCGCCTGGCGATGATGTCGCCGACTTTCTTGCCGCGCCGGGCCGCCACCGCACGCGGCGAGTAGATATTGCGCAAGGCGGCGAACGTCGCCTTGATCATGTTGTGCGGATTAGCCGTGCCCAGGGACTTGGCGACGACATCCTGAACGCCCATGGTCTCGAAAATCGCCCGCATCGGCCCGCCCGCGATAACGCCCGTGCCGGCGGGAGCCGAGCGCAGGACCACCAGACCGGCGCCATAGTGTCCGTTGACGTCGTGGTGCAGGGTCCGGCCATCACGCAACGGAACGCGGATCATGCTGTGCTTGGCATGGTCCGTCGCCTTGCGGATTGCTTCCGGAACCTCCCGGGCCTTGCCGGTGCCGTAGCCGACCCGGCCGCGGCCATCACCGACGACGACGAGCGCCGCGAAGGAGAACCGCCGTCCGCCCTTGACCACCTTGGCGACACGGTTGATGTGAACCAGCTTGTCCGTGAGATCAGCGTCCTCGCCCTGGGGCCGGTCGCCGCGCTCGCTGCGCTTGCCGGATGGTCTACGCGCCATTCCCGTTCTCCCTAAAATCCGAGCCCGGCTTCGCGGGCGGCATCGGCGAGCGCCTTGACCCGGCCGTGATAGCGGTAGCCGCCGCGGTCGAAGACCACTGCGGTGACCCCGGCGGCAAGGGCGCGCTCGGCCAACAGCTTGCCGACCGCCTCGGCCGCATCGGCGCCGGCGCCGGCGGCGCCCGCGTCGCGCAGCGCCGCATCCAGCGTCGACGCCGAAGCCAGCGTCCGGCCGGCTCGGTCATCGATGACCTGGGCGTATATATGTCTGTTGGAGCGAAAGACGGAAAGGCGCGGACGCTCGCCCGCCGCCGCGACCAGGCGCCGACGGATCCGCCGCCGCCGTCGTTCGAACAATGCTCTGATATCGGCCATGGCTTACTTCTTCTTGCCTTCCTTCCGCCGAACGATCTCGTCGTCGTACTTGATGCCCTTGCCCTTGTACGGCTCGGCACGACGGTAGGCGCGAACCTCCGCGGCCATCTGGCCGACGAGCTGCTTGTCCGCGCCCTGAATGGTGATGTGCGTCGGGTCGGGGCACTCGACCTTGATCCCCGCAGGGATGGAATGACGAACCTCGTGACTGTAGCCGAGCTGCAGCACCAAATCGCTGCCCTGAACCTGGGCGCGGTAGCCGACCCCGGCGATGTCGAGCTTGCGGGTGAATCCGGTGTCGACGCCGGTCACCAGATTGGCGACAACCGTACGCGCGGTTCCCCACATGGCGCGGGCTCTGTTGGAGTCGTCGCGCGGCCTGACGACGATCGCGTCGTCCTCGTGAGTCACCACGACCTCTTCCATGAGAGCCGCGGTCAGTTCGCCGTAACGGCCCTTCGCGGTCAACCGGTCGTTCGCGAGCGAAACGGTGACGCCGCTCGGCACGGGAACCGGGTGCTTGCCAATGCGCGACATGGTGGGCTCGACCTTCCTGACCTAGAAAACCCTGCAGAGAACCTCGCCGCCGACGTGCGCGTCCCGCGCCTCGGCGTCGGAGATGACGCCCCTAGGCGTCGACAGGATCGACACGCCGAGGCCGTTATAGACCCTCGGCAGATCCTTGATCTTCGAATAGACCCGTCGTCCCGGCTTCGAGACGCGGCTGATCTCGCGAATGACCGGCTGGCCCTCGTGATACTTCAACTCGATCCTGAGCTCGCGAATGCCAGGCCGCACCTCGGATTCAGCATAGCCGCGGATGAAGCCCTCACGCTGGAGAACGTCAAGGACGCAGCTTCGCAGTTTGGACGCCGGCGAGACGACGGCGTTCTTCTTCGCGGTCTGTCCGTTGCGGATGCGGGTGAGCATATCGCCCAGCGGGTCGGTCATTGCCATCGTGGGCGCTTCCTTACCAGCTCGACTTGACCATGCCCGGGATCTGTCCCGCCGACGCGAGTTCCCTCAGCGCGATGCGGGACAGCCCGAACTTGCGATAATTGCCGCGCGGCCGACCCGTCAGGTTGCAGCGCAGGCGAACGCGCACCGGCGACGAATTTCGCGGCAATTCGGCCAGCCGGATCCGGGCGGCAAAACGCTCCTCGCCGGTTACGCTCCGGTCACCCGCCAGCCGCTTCAACTCGGCCCTGCGCTCCGCGTATCGCTCCGCCAGCTTCATCCGCTTTCTGTTTCGCTCGACCAGGCTCTTTTTAGCCATCCGATTCTCTTCTCCCTCGCGCACTCATTTGCTGAACGGCATGTCAAACGCCTTGAGCAGGGCCTTTGCCTCAGCGTTGTTCTTCGCGGTGGTGCAGATCACGATATCGAGACCGCGGATCTGATCGACCTTGTCGTAGCTGATCTCCGGAAAGATGATTTGCTCCTTGACGCCCATGGCGAAGTTGCCGCGCCCGTCGAAGCTTTTCGCCGAGACGCCGCGGAAGTCCCGGACCCGCGGCAGCGCTATGTTCACCAGCCGGTCGAGAAATTCAAACATCCGGTCGCGGCGCAGCGTCACCTTCACCCCGATCGGCATACCTTCGCGGAGCTTGAAGCCGGCGATCGACTTCTTCGCCTTGGTAATGACCGGTCGCTGCCCGGCGAGCTGGGCCATGTCGCTCGCGGCCGCCTCGACCTTCTTGCGATCCTGCACGCCCTCGCCGACGCCCATGTTCAGCACGATTTTCGTCAGCCGCGGGATCTCCATCGGGTTCTCGTACTTGAACTCGTCCTGGAGAACCTGGCGCACCTCGGTCTTGTAGCGTTCGCGAAGCCGTGCCATCGCGCCTTTCCTATCTGTCGATCATCTCGCCGGAGCGCTTGGCGAAGCGCACCTTCCGGCCGTCGTCGAGGATCCTGAAGCCGACGCGCGTTGCCCCGCCGCCCTTGGGATCGACGTGCGCCAGATTTGAGATGTGGACCGCCGCTTCCTTCTCGACGATACCGCCTTCGCCTCCGCCCATCCGCGGCTTCTGATGCCGCTTGACCATGTTGACGCCCTGGACGACCGCCCGGTTCTCCTTCGGCATGACCTTCAGAACCTCGCCGGCGCGGCCCTTGCTGCGGCCGGTCGTAACGATGACCCGATCGCCCTTCTTGATCTTCAGTTTGATCGCCATCACAGCACCTCCGGCGCGAGCGAAACGATCTTCATATAACCCCTTCCCCGCAACTCGCGGGTTACGGGTCCGAATATGCGGGTGCCAATCGGTTCGCCCTGTTTGTTGATCAGAACCGCCGCATTGCGGTCGAAACGGATCGCCGAACCGTCGGCGCGATGGATGTCCTTCGCCGTCCGCACGATCACCGCGCGCAGAACCTCGCCCTTCTTGACCCGACCGCGGGGGATCGCGTCCTTGACCGAGACGACGATGATATCGCCAACGCCGGCGAACCGCCGGCGCGAACCGCCGAGCACGCGGATGCACTGGACGCGCCGTGCGCCGGAATTATCGGCAACATCCAAGTTTGTCTCGACTTGGATCATCTCGCTTTACCCCTCAAGCCCGATCGCCGGCTATTCGCCTTCGAGGACCACTTCCCATCGCTTGAGCCGGGAAATGGGCCGACATTCGCGGATGCGAACCGTATCGCCGACCTTGTACTGATTTGCCTGATCGTGCGCGTGGTAGCGCTTCGACCGGCGTATGGTCTTCTTGTAGAGGGGATGCATGACCCGCCGCTCCACGCGAACGACGATGGTCTTCTCCCCGCTGTCGCTGACGACGACGCCTTGTAACACTCGCCTGGGCATCTGTTCCCCGCTATGCTCCCGTCGCCCCTGGCTGCTTGCGCTGCCCGAGAATGGTTTTGACGCGGGCGATGGTCCGACGAACGTCGCGAACCCTCGCCGTGTTCTCCAGCTGGCCGCTGGCGGCGCGAAAGCGCAGGTTGAACGCCTCCTTGCGCAGGCTGATCAGCTGATCGGCCAGTTCATCATCCGTCTTGAGCCTGAGATCCGTCGCTTTCACGGCCCTATCCCTCCTCACCGAAGCGGGACACGAAGCGCGTCCTGACCGGCAGCTTGGCGGCCGCCAATGTCAACGCCTGCCTAGCGACGTCGCGCGGAATGCCGTCGACCTCGAACATGATCCGCCCCGGCTTGACCCGGCAGACCCAGAACTCGGGCGAGCCCTTGCCGCCGCCCATGCGCACTTCCGCCGGCTTGCTGCTCACCGGCACGTCCGGAAAGAGACGGATCCAGACCTTCCCGGTCCGGCGCATGTGCCGCGTGATGGCACGGCGCGCCGCCTCGATCTGACGCGCGGTGATGCGCTCGGGCGTCAGCGCCTTCAGGCCGAAGGCACCGAAGTTGAGCTCGGTCGCACCCTTGGCCTTGCCGTGGATGCGACCTTTATGCTGCTTGCGGTACTTTGTCCGCTTGGGGCTGAGCATGACTGAACGCCTATTTCATATGCTTCGTCGGCCGCGCGATCAGCGCGCGCCCTGTTGTTCCGTGGCCCGCTTGTCGAGGGCCATCGGGTCATTGGCGAGGATGTCACCCTTGTAGATCCACACCTTGACCCCGCAGATGCCGTAGGTGGTCTTGGCCTCGGCCTGGCCGAAGTCGACGTGCGCGCGCAGCGTGTGCAACGGCACCCGGCCCTCGCGATACCACACGGTGCGGGCGATCTCGGCGCCGCCGAGGCGGCCGCCGCAGTTGATCCGGATCCCCTGCGCACCCAGGCGCATCGCCGACTGGACGGCCCGCTTCATCGCCCGGCGCGAAGAGACGCGGCGTTCGAGCTGCTGCGCCACGTTCTCGGCGACGAGCTGGGCCTCGATCTCGGGTTTGCGGATCTCGACGATATTCAGATGCACCTCGGATTTGGTGATCTTCGCCAGATCCTTGCGCAGCTTTTCGATGTCGGCGCCCTTCTTGCCGATGACAACGCCGGGCCGCGCGGTGTGGATGGTCAGGCGCGCCTTCTTCGCCGGCCGCTCGATGACGATCCGCGACACCCCGGCCTGAGCCAGCCGCTCGCGCACGTACTTGCGGATCTTCAAATCCTCGTGCAGGAGGGTCGCGTAGCGCTCGTCGGCGTACCAGCGGGAGTCCCAGGTGCGATTGATCCCGAGCCTGAGGCCGATCGGGTTGACCTTCTGTCCCATCAGACGTGCTCCTCGCGCTCGCGAACCACCAGCCGGAGTTGGCTGAAGGGCTTCTCGATCCGGCCGACCCGTCCGCGCGCCCGCGGGTGCCAGCGCTTGATTACCAACGTCTTGCCGACGCTCGCCTCGGCGACGAACAGCCGATCGACATCGAGCTGGTGGTTGTTCTCAGCGTTCGCGATCGCCGACTGCAAGACCTTTCGGACATCGCCGGCGATCCGCCGCCGCGAGAACTGGAGCTCGGCCAACGCCCGATCGCAGCTCATCCCGCGGATCAGCCCGGCGACCACGTTCAGCTTGCGCGGGCTAAGACGCAGGTGACGGGCAACCGCGACCGCTTCACTATCGGCGAGTTTGCGCTCCGCGCCTGGCTTACCCATTGCTCAACCTCGCCTCGCCTTCTTGTCGCCGCCGTGACCGAAGAAGGTCCGCGTCGGCGAAAACTCTCCGAACTTGTGCCCGATCATGTTTTCGGTCACCAGAACCGGAATGAACTTACGGCCGTTGTAGACACCGAAGGTGAGGCCGACGAACTGCGGCAGGACCGTCGAGCGCCGCGACCACGTCCGGATCACCTCGTTGCGCTTCGACGAGCGAACCTTGTCGGCCTTCTGCAGCAGAAAGCCGTCTACGAATGGACCTTTCCAAACCGAGCGGGGCACGCCCTATCCTCCTGCTACTTTTTCGCAAGATGACGGCGGCGCATGATCAGCCGGTCCGTCTTCTTGTTGTTGCGGGTCCGCTTGCCTTTCGTGGGCTTGCCCCATGGCGTCACCGGGTGACGACCGCCCGAGGTCTTGCCCTCGCCGCCGCCATGCGGATGATCGACCGGGTTCATCGCCACGCCGCGAACCGAGGGCCGCTTGCCCAGCCACCGGGTCCGCCCTGCCTTGCCGATCTTGATGTTCTGCTGGTCGGGGTTGGAGACGGCGCCAATGGTCGCGAGGCATTCCGCGCGCACGACCCGCAGTTCGCCCGAGCTCAGGCGCAACTGGGCATAGCCCTGGTCCTTGCCGATGAGCTGCGCGTAGGTTCCGGCCGACCTCGCGATCTGACCGCCGCGGCCCTTCTTCATTTCAACGTTATGGATGATCGTCCCGACCGGAATGTTCTGCATCGGCAGCGCGTTGCCGGGCTTGATGTCCACGGCCGTGCCGGCGATCACGCTGTCGCCGACCCCTAGGCGCTGCGGCGCCAGAATATAGGCGAGCTCGCCGTCCTCATAGCGGACGAGGGCGATGAACGCGGTCCGGTTCGGGTCGTACTCGAGACGCTCTACCGTCGCCGCCACATCGAACTTGCGCCGCTTGAAGTCGACAACACGGTAACGGCGCTTGTGTCCGCCGCCACGGCGACGCGCGGTGATCCGCCCGGTATTGTTGCGACCGCCGCTGCCGTGCAGACCCTCGGTCAGGCTGCGTTCGGGCTTGCCCTTCCACAGCGCCGAGCGGTCGATCAGGACAAGCCCGCGCTGACCCGGCGTCGTCGGTCTGAAGTTCTTGAGTGCCATCTTCGCCTACAGCCCCGCCTACAAGCCCGTCGTCACGTCGATCGAGTGGCCTTCCGCCAGCGTCACGATCGCTTTCTTTACGTCGGAGCGCCGGCCGGGTCGGCCACGCGTCCGCTTGTTCTTGCCCTTAACAATCAGGGTGTTTACGGCCTTGACCTTCACCTTGAACAGATCCTCGACCGCCGCCTTGATCTCCGGCTTGCACGCGTCGAGCGCGACCAGAAAGGCGACCTGGTTGTGCTCGCCAAGCAGGGTCGTCTTCTCCGTAATCAGTGGCCGGCGGATCACCTCGAGCTTGCGCTCGCTGCTGATCGACACCTGGGCCTTGCCGAACCGGCGGTTCATGTTAGTCGCTCCGTCAAACCCTCGACGCCCGCCGTCGTCAGAACCACAGTCTCGTGGCGGAGGATGTCATAGACGTTCGCGCCCTGCGACGGCAGCACGTCGAGCCCGACGATGTTCTGCGCCGCCCGGGCGAAGTTGCTGTCGATCGCGGCGCCGTCGATGAGCAGCGCCTTGCGCCAGCCGAGCCGCTCGACCTGCGCCGCCAGCGCCTTGGTCTTGGGCGAGTCCAGCGCGGCCTGGTCGAGAACGATCAGCTCGCCCGCGGCAAGTTTCGCCGAGAGCGCCGACTTCAGCGCCAGCTTGCGCACCTTCTTCGGCAGCGAGTGGGCGTGGTCGCGCACCACCGGGCCAAATACGACGCCGCCGCCGCGCATGTGAGGACCTTTCAGCGAGCCCTGGCGCGCCCGGCCGGTCCCCTTCTGCTTGAACGGCTTTTTCGAGGTCCGCGCCACCTCGCTGCGGCCCTTGACCTTATGCGTGCCCGCCCGCCGCTTGGCAAGCTGCCAGGCGACCGCGCGAGCGAGAATGTCCGGCCGCACCGCAACGGCGAAGATGCCGTCGTCGAGATCGACGGTGCCGACGGTCTCGCTGTCCAGATTTACGACGTTCTGCTCCACGACCGCTATTCCCCGCTCTCGCCGCGCGCGTCATCGCTCTCCGGCACCGGTTCCGGCGCAACCTCCGGCGGGGCGATCGGTTCCGACGATCCGCCCGCCGCGGCGGCCTTGCGGATCGCGCCGGGCATCTGCAGATCGTCCGGCATGCGCTTCTTCACCGCGTCGCGGATGAGCAGGTGCCCGCCCTCGGCGCCGGGGACGGCGCCCCTGATCAGGATCAGGCCGCGCTCGACATCGGTCGCGACGACCTCGAGGTTGAGCACGGTGACCTGCTTGTCACCGAGATGGCCCGCCATCTTCTTGCCCTTGAACACCTTGCCCGGATCCTGCCGGTGCCCGGTCGAGCCGAGGCTGCGATGGCTGACCGAGACCCCGTGGGTCGCGCGCAGTCCGCTGAAACCGTGGCGCTTCATGCCGCCGGCGAAGCCCTTGCCGATCGAGCGGCCGGTAACGTCCACATGCTGGCCGACAACGAAGTGGTCGACGGTCACCTCCGCGCCAACGTCGATCATCGCCTCGTCGCTGACGCGGAACTCAGCCAGCACCCGCTTCGGCTCGACATTGGCCTTGGCGAAGTGGCCGCGTTGGGGCCTGGTCACGTTCTTGACCTTCGCCGTGCCGACACCGAGCTGCAGCGCGGTGTAGCCATCGCGCGCGGCGGTCCGCTGGGCGACAACCTGGCAGGTGTCGACCTTCAGCACACTCACCGGCACGTGGTTGCCGTCGTCGCGGAAGACCCGCGACATCCCCAGCTTCCGTGCGATCAGACCGGTTCTCATCGTACCCTCGGCCCTAGATCAACCTGCCTTCGGACAGAACCGTCCGAAAGCAGAAAGTTGATCGATTACAAAAGCATCGAGCATCTTATCTGTGCCCATCCGGGCACAGGATGCTCTACAGCTTGATCTCGACGTCGACGCCGGCGGCGAGGTCGAGCTTCATCAGCGCGTCGACCGTCTGCGGCGTCGGATCGATGATGTCCAGCACCCGCTTGTGGGTGCGGATTTCGAACTGCTCGCGTGACTTTTTGTCAATATGCGGCGAGCGCAGCACCGTGAACCGTTCGATCCGGGTCGGCAGCGGAATTGGACCGCGCACCTGAGCTCTGGTGCGGCGGGCGGTGCTGACGATCTCGCGCGCCGACTGGTCGAGCACGCGATGATCGAAGGCCTTCAAGCCGATCCGGATATTCTGCTTATCCATGTGTGCCGTGTCCTGTCCCGCCCGTCGCCGGTTTTTGGCGTTTCGGCCGGTCCGGTTGTGGTTGTCTCGGCTCTACTCGATGATCTTGGCGACGACGCCGGCGCCGACCGTTCGGCCGCCCTCGCGGATGGCGAAGCGCAGGCCCTCGTCCATGGCGATCGGCTGGATCAGCGTCACCTCCATCGACACGTTGTCGCCCGGCATCACCATCTCGGTGCCCTCCGGCAGCGCCACCGTCCCGGTCACGTCCGTCGTCCGGAAATAGAACTGCGGCCGGTAGTTGGTGAAGAACGGCGTGTGCCGGCCGCCCTCCTCCTTGGTCAGGATGTAGGCCTCGGCGGCGAACTTCGTGTGCGGCGTGATCGTCCCCGGCTTCGCCAGAACCTGACCGCGCTCCACATCCTCGCGCTT
>JBBSCD010000025.1:0-25566 GCA_038250645.1 Rhodospirillales bacterium | reverse complement strand
TGCTGCTCGTCGTTCACATGGGGGAAACGCCGGTGATCGTCATTCTCGCTATCGACGAACCCGGCCTCGGCATCCTCGTCGTGATCGTCAGCACCGATCCCGCCTGATCACGAAGGGCACATCGTCAACGGGCTGTTAACCGATTGAGCAAGCTTAGTTTGGTTGAAACGAAGTGAAATCGGCCATCACGTGTCGCCAGAGCGGGTGCCGTGAGTGCGCTCGTGATCCGAGCGCACTCACGGACGAATCGTCGAACCCAGCCCCTTGTCCGTTCCTGGGATAAAGCGACCATTCGCATGGTCTGCAATGGGTCAACAGTGACGATCCGCGTCGTCCCCTTGGCTGGTCCGTAGCTGAGGGTCGAGCTGACCAAATCGAGTAGCGCGCGCGGATTGCCGCGAACCGGCTGGAGCCCGCGACCGCCGTTCGTCGATCAGTGGACGGTCGGCAGGATCGCCAGCGATCGCCACAGGCCGCGGAACAGGCCGTCCTCGAGATGGGCGAAAGCGGGTACGGTCGCCTCGATATCCTCGCCCAGCTCGGCAAGCCGGTCGGCCATCTGCGGCAGGTGCAGCTCTTCTTCGGCGAGCAGGCCCTTGAGCGAGATGTTGAGGCCGCTGTTGAGAAGCACGTCGTTATACAGGCGGTAGGTCCAGATCGCCCGCAGCTCGACGATCATGGAGACGTAGAGGTAGGGCACCTCGACCGGAACTTCGTCGGCAAGCATACGGTTGACCCCGGCGTCGAGCCGGCCGAAGTACATCCGCGCCGAGGCCGGCATCACCGCGTCGTCATCGGAATAGTCAAGCGGCCGTCCCGCCACGCGTTCAGCGGTGCGCTTGAAGAAAAAGGCATGGCGCGCCTCTTCCGCGAGGTGCTTGAGGGTCTCGCAGTCCAGCGGACCGCGGCTCTGGCTGGTGAGGATCTTGCGACTGCCGATGTGTTCGAGCAGAGACAGCGTGTTCAGGAAACGCGCATGCTCTTCGGGCCGGCCGCACAGCGCCGCCATATGGTGGCGCACGGGTTCGACCAGATCGGCGCTGGTCTCCTCAATCCGCGATAAGGTCCAGGGACCGTTCAATGACATCGTAGATCCGTTCAAGGTCGGTGGCGGTGATGCAATACGGCGGCAATACGTACACGACGTTGCCCAGGGGGCGCAACAGCACCCCGTTCTCCAGGTAGTAGTCATAGAGCCTGGGTGCGAGCGAAGAGAGATAGCCGCCTCCCGGCACGCGGATTTCCATCGCCGCAATCGTCCCGGTCTGGCGGACATCGGCCAGTGCGGGGTGAGCGCGCAAGGTGGACAGGCGCCGCTCGTGGAAGGCGGCGATGGCCGCGATCCGCTCCATCACCGGTTCGGTCCGCCAGATTTCGAGACTGGCGAGTGCGGCGGCGCAGGCTATCGGGTTGCCGGTAAACGAGCTGCTGTGAAAGAACATCTTTGCCCGGTCGGCGGCGTAGAAGCCCCGGTAGATCTCGCGGCTGGCCAGCGTCGCGCCCATGGGCAGAACGCCCCCGGTCAGCCCTTTCGACAGGCAGAGCAGGTCGGGAACGACACGGGCCTGCGCGCAGGCGAACAGGGTGCCGGTGCGGCCGAAGCCGGTCATCACCTCGTCGGCGATCAGCAGGACGCCGTGGCGCCGGCAGAGATCGGCCATCGCCGTCAGCACCCACGGCGGATGCATCCGCATGCCGCCGGCGCCCAGCACCAGCGGCTCGAAAATGAACGCCGCGATCTCTTGGCCGTGGTTGCGCAGCAGCGCGTCAAGCGCGTCGATCGTCCGCTGTTCGACGCCGGGCGAGGGGAACGGCAGATGGTCGACGCCGAACAGCATCGGCCCGTAGGCCGCCGAGAAGACGCTGCGGTGGCCGACCGACATGGCGCCGAAGGTGTCGCCGTGGTAGGCGTCCTCGAGTGCGACGATCCGCGAGCGGACCGTGCCGCGATTGTGCCAGTAGCCGACCGCCATCTTGACCGCGACCTCAACGGCGGTGGAGCCGCTGTCGGAAAAGAAGACGAATTCGAGGGTGTCTGGCGTGATGTCGATAAGCTCCCGCGCCAGCCGCTCGGCCGGTTCGTGGGTAAAGCCGGCGAAAATGATCTGATCGAGCCGCGCTGCCTGGGCGGCAATGGCTGCAGCGATGCGCGGGTGACCGTGGCCGTGCGGATTGACCCACCACGACGAGATTGCGTCGATGATGCGCCGGCCGTCGCCGGTGTAGAGGGATGCGCCCTCGGCGCGATCGATCGGGATCGCCGGCCCGGAAAGCGCGTGCTGGGTGAACGGGTGCCAGATCGGCGACGGGGGGTGGTGCGGGCTTTCTGCCATACTCTCTTTTTGGCCCTCAGGCATGGCCCGCTCCCGGGGCGAAGTCGGCGCGGGTAAAATGTTCGGCGAAGGCCCGATCCAGCGCTTCGGCGGTAATCCCGTCCAGCCATGGCAGCCGGCCGAGCCTGCGCGCGCCGGAGAATGCGATGATGGTGCGCTCCGTGTCGTCCATCGGCTCGCCGATGAAGGCGATGCCCTGCAGCGGGACGCCGCGCGCCTTGAGCGCCTCGACCGACAGCAGGGTGTGGTTGATGGTGCCGAGCTCCGTGCGCGCGCACAGCACGACCGGTGCGCCCCAGCGGCGGAAGACGTCGATGAACAGGGTTTGTCGGGTGAGCGGAACCAGTAGGCCGCCGGCGCCCTCGACGACAAGCGGCCGGCCGTCGCTGCGCGGGGCGAGCAGGGCAAGGGCGTCCGGGTCGATCTCGACGCCGTCCAGCTCGGCCGCGCGGTGCGGCGACAGCGGCTGCGACAGCACGTAGCGTTCGGGAAGGATCCGCTCCGGCCCCACGTCAGCGAGCCGGGCGACGGTTTTCGCGTCGGTGCCGTCCGCGGTTCCCGATTGCACCGGCTTCCAGTAGGCGGCATCGAGCGCCCGTGTCAGCATCGCCGCGAACACGGTCTTGCCGAGGTCGGTGTCGGTGCCGCTGACGACGATGACCGGCGCGATCATGTGCTCACGCCGCCGGTGCCGTGGCCGTGGCGGCCATGGTCTCGCCCAGGCAGTCGGCAAGCCTGGCGATGTCGTCTTCGCGGTGCAGGGCGTTGATGGCGAGGCGCAGCCGCGAGCTGCCGGCGGGCACGGTCGGCGGGCGGATCGCGCGGACGTCGAAGCCGGCGGCCTGCAGCGCGGCGGCCGCGGCCAGCGCGCGGTCGGCGCCGCCGAAGATGACCGGCAGGATCTGGCTTCCGGGACCGCTCGCCTCTGTACCCAAGGCGGCCCGCAAACGGGCGCGGGCGAAGGCGGTGCGCTCGAAAAGCCGGCTCCGCCGCCACGGCTCCTCGTCGATCAGCGCCAGCGCGCGCCTGACCACCGCGGCAATGAGCGGCGGCGGCGCGGTGCTGTAGATGAACGGCCGCGCGGTATTGATCAGGTAGTCGATGACCACCGCCGGTCCGCAGACCAGCGCCCCCGCGGCGCCCAGGGCCTTGCCGCAGGTGTGCAGGGTGATCAGCGCGTCGCCTTCAAGCCCCTCGCACAGCCCCCGTCCGGTCGCGCCGAAGACCCCCGTCGCGTGCGCCTCGTCGACGATGAGCATCGCGTCGAATGCACGGGCGAGCGCCATCAGTCCGCCGATCGGGGCCAGGTCGCCGTCCATGCTGTAGACGCTCTCGACCGTGATCCAGATCTGCCGGGCACCGCGGCGACGGGCCCGTCCGACGGCGTCTGCGAACGAGTCGAGGTCGTTGTGAAGGGCCTTGTAGCGCCGCGTCGGCGAAGCCTGGACTCCGTCCCTGGCGCTGGCGTGGACCCGCTCGTCGAAGACGATGGCGTCATGGCGCGTCGGCAGCGCGGTGAACAGCGTGTAGTTGGCGATGAAGCCGGTGCTCATGTAGAGCGCTTTCTCCGCGGCGAAGAAGGTCGCGGCGAACTCTTCGAGCGCGGCATGCTCGGGATGATGGCCGCGGAGCAGCCGCGAGCCGCCGGCGCCAAAGGCGTCGCCCGCGTCAAGCGCTTCGTGCGCGGCCATGGCGAGGGCCGGGTGGCGGCTCAGTCCGAGGTAGTCGTTGGAGGTGAAGTCCAGCCCGCGCGGCAGGCTAAGCGACCGCTGCCGGAACTCCGTCCTGAGCCGGTCGAGATCCCGCGTCAGCCGCTGCAGTGCCGTGGTGATGGGATGCCTCCTTGTCCGGAGCCCGGGCGCGCAGGCCCAACCTGGCGAGCAGGCTCTGGTCGAAATCCTTTTCCGGATTTGGCGTCGTCAGCAGCTTCTCGCCGGTGAAAATCGAGTTGGCGCCGGCAAGGAACGCGAGCGCCTGCGCCTCGGCGCTGATCGTCAGCCGCCCGGCGCTGAGCCGGACCATCGCGTTCGGCAAAAGGATGCGGGCGACGGCGATGGCGCGGATCCATTCGAAGATGTCCAGCTCGCCCTGGGTCTCCAGCGGTGTGCCCTCGACCGGCACCAGCGCGTTGATCGGCACGCTTTCAGGCTGCGGATCGAGGCTTGCCAGCGTCTGCAGCAACTTGATCCGGTCGGCTTGCGCCTCACCCAGTCCGACGATGCCGCCGCAGCAGACCTTGATGCCGGCGGCGGCGACGTGGCCGATCGTGTCCAGCCGATCCTGGTAGGTCCGGGTCGTAATGATCGAGCCGTAGAAGTCGGCCGACGTGTCGAGGTTGTGGTTGTAGGCGGTCAGCCCGGCCTCACCGAGCCGCCGGGCCTGATCGCCGGTAAGCATGCCCAGCGTGCAGCAGGCCTCCAGGCCGAGCTCGCGAACGCCGCGGATCATGTCGAGCACGCGCTCGAAGGCGCGGCCGTCGTTGACCTCGCGCCAGGCCGCGCCCATGCAGAAGCGGGTCGAGCCGGCCTCGCGCGCCGCCCGGGCCGCCTCGAGCACGTCGTCGACCTTCATCATTTTTTCCGGTTCAACCGGTGTGTCGTAGCGGGACGATTGCGGGCAATAGGCGCAGTCCTCGGGGCAGCCTCCGGTCTTGATCGAGGCCAGCGTGCACATCTGGATCTCGCGCGGATCGTGATGGCGGCGATGCACCTCGGCGGCCTCGAACACCAGATCGAGGAGCGGCATCTCATAAAGAGCGGCCACCTCGGCCTCGGTCCAACGCTGCGTTTCGGGCATGTCCATCTGTGTCCCTCTCCGGCTGGCCTCGCCGCGGCCGGCGGGCCGGTCGGCGATTGCGGATGTCGTTGCGAGCGACGCCCGAACGCCCTCCCGAAGCCGAAGGGGATACGGCGAAGCCCTCTTACTCTACCCCTCAAGGGGTGGGCGGGTGCCCTCGTCGCGAGGCCCCGCGGAGGCCGCAGTAGGTCATCGGCATTCGCCGGCTGTCAAGCGCTTTTGCCGCGCGGCGGTGCTGCCGGGAGAGCCGGCGCAAGCGGTTTTTTAATGCCTCTCTGCGCATCGTATGACGCCGTCCACTATCATGGAGCGTGTGCCTATGGCCGTCGCCGACAACGCGGCTGCCGGCGCGCTGCCGCGGTCCGAGGCCGTGCTGCTGGCGCTGTTCAGCGGAACCCTGTTCACCGCGGCGGCGCTGGTCTTCTCGGTCCAGCCGATGGTCGCGAAGATGCTGTTGCCGGCCTTCGGCGGATCGCCGGCCGTGTGGAACACGGCGCTGGTATTCTTTCAGGCGGCCCTGCTCGCCGGCTACGCCTATGCCCACCTTCTCGCCCGCCTGCGCAATCCGCGCCACCAAGTGGAAATCCACCTTGCGGTGCTCGCGGTTGCGGCCGTTTGCCTGCCCATCGCGGCGGTTTCCGGATCCAGCGACGTCGCGGCCGTCGCCACGGCCCCGGCGCTGCGCCTGCTCGGTCTGCTTGCGCTCACCGTCGGCCTGCCGTTTGTCGCGCTGTCCGCAACGGCGCCGCTGGTTCAGCACTGGTTCGCCCGGTCCGGCCACGTCCACGCCGGCGACCCGTACTTTCTTTACGCGGCCAGCAATCTCGGCAGCGTGCTGGCGCTCCTCGGATATCCGCTTCTCATCGAGCCGCGGCTGGGCGTGACGGCGCAGAGCGAGGCCTGGGCCATGCTTTACCTGGGCGCCGGGGCGCTGATCATGACCTGCGGCATTCTCGCTGCGCGGCGCTACCACCGCGGAGGACTTGGCGCTGCCGCCCAATCGGCACGTTCGCAGGCGCCGGTCAATGCGGCGGCCGCGGCTCCGGCCTGGCGCCGGCGCGCCACGTGGATCGCCTGCAGCGCCATCCCGTCGGCGCTCCTGCTCGGCGTCACCAACCATATCACCACCGATCTCGCCGCAGCTCCGCTGCTGTGGGTGGGGCCTCTGGTGCTTTATCTGCTCACGTTCGTCATCGCCTTCGCCCGGCGCCCCATCGTGGCGCATCGGATCGTGGTCAGGACGTTTCCCTTCGCCGTGACGATCCTCGCCGCGATCTTCGTCTGTGTCGAGCCGGCGGGGCTGCTGCTGCCGGTGCACCTCATCGTCTTTTCCCTGGCTGCTCTCCTCTGTCATGGCGAGCTCGCCCGCCGCCGGCCGGACCCGGCGCAGCTCACCGTCTTCTACTTCCATCTCTCCCTGGGCGGCGTTCTCGGCGGCATGGCCGCGGCCCTGGTCGCGCCGGTCGTGTTCAACGCCGTGTACGAGTATCCGCTTGCCCTGGCCGCCGCCTGCCTGATCCTGCCGGGCCGGCCGCGGGCGCCCTCGCGCGGCGATGTTGGCCTCGCCGCCGGCCTCGCTATCGCGATCCTCGGCGGGCGCTCGCTCGCCGACGCCGTCGGCCTGCACCACGGCGGCGCCGTCAGCGCAGCCCTCATCGTAGTGGGCGCGATCGTCGCCTTCGGCCGCAAGGAACGGCCGACGGCGTTTGCCCTTGCCGTCGGCGCGGTGCTGCTTGCTTCGGCGACCGGGGTTTCCAAATCGGACACGATCCTCCGCGCGCGCAGCTTCTTCGGCGCCTACCGCATCGCGGAAACGGCCGATGCCGGGGGCGTTCGCCTGCTGATGCACGGAACCACGCTTCACGGCGCCCAGTCCATCGACCCGGCGCGGCGGCGAGAGCCCCTGAGCTACTACACGGCCGACGGGCCCGTCGCGGAAATGATCGCCCGGATCCAGGCCCGCGAGGCCGCGCCGCGGATCGGGGTCGTCGGTCTCGGCGCCGGCAGCCTCGTCTGTTACCGCCGGCCGGCCGATGACTGGACGTTCTACGAGATCGATCCGCTGGTCGTCCGCCTCGCCGCCGATGCGCGCTACTTCTCGGTCCTCGAAGCCTGCGCCGGACCCACCTCCATCGTTGTCGGCGATGCCCGGCTGACATTGACACGCGAGCCCAGGAGCTCATTCTCTCTGCTCGTGATCGACGCCTTCACCTCCGACTCGATCCCCGTTCACCTGCTCACCGCCGAGGCCCTGGCGCTTTATGTCGATAAGCTCGCCGCCGACGGCGTCCTTCTGCTGCACATCTCCAACCGCCACTTCGATCTCGAGCCCGTTCTCGCCCGAGCGATCGAAGCGCTTGACCTCGCCGGTTGCAGCGGCAAGAAAAGCGAAGCGAGCGCCGACGGCATTTCCAGCGCGGCCTCGCACTGGATCGCCGTGGCGCGGAGCGGCGAGGTTATCGACCGGCTGGCTCTGAGCGAACGCTGGCGGGCGTTGCCCGCAGCCGACGGTCAAGCCGTATGGACCGATGCCTACTCGAACATCTTCTCCGCCCTGCGCTGGTAAGCGGCTACGAAGGGACCAAAGCCGCCCCGTTGACATGCGGCGTTTTCAAGCATCGGGCTTCGTTGCTGCGTTTAAAATCCGGCGGCCGTCTCCAGGTAAATGCTCAGCGACTGCGTAATCCCGCGAAGAGGTGGAGCCATGAGCGAGAGCCCGTATCCGAAACCGACAAGAGAGACAGCCGCAGAGCGCGCCAGGCTGGCGCCCGAGGCCGAAGCGGCTTTCCAGGAGTTCAGCAAGGCCGTATTTCGTGAAGGTGCATTGTCCGCGAAGACCAAGCAGTTGGTTGCGGTGGCTGTCGCCCATGTGACTCAATGCCCCTATTGCATCAGCGGCCATACGAAGGCTGCACGAAAGCAGGGAGCCAGCCCGGAGGAGATCATGGAGGCCATCTGGGTTGCGGCGGAGATGCGCGCCGGCGGCGCCTTCGCGCACGCGACGCTCGCCCTGGATGCGATGGCGCCGGCGCCCCGCCATGGCGGCGACTGAGGACTCGCATCTCCAGCCGCGTGGCCGCGACGCGTGACGATTACCTTGAAGAACGCCCGGGCGGACGCCGCGGCTGAGGACGGCTACCGCCTCCTCGTCGATCGGCTATGGCCTCGCGGCCTGTCCAGGGAGAGGCTCCAACTCGATGAGTGGAACAGGGACATTGCGCCGAGCACCGAACTGCGCAGATGGTTCGGCCATGATCGCGAAAAGTGGGAGGTCTTCAGGCAACGCTACTTCCGCGAACTCGACGATCGTCCCGAAGCCGTCAATGCTCTGATCGAGAAGATCCGGGAGACGCCGGTGACCTTGGTCTACGCGACCCGCGACCCCTTGGTCAACCACGCGCTCGCCCTGAAGGAATACCTCGAGCACAGGGGCGTGGGGTAGGCCGACTGGAGCGGGCGAAGGGAATCGAACCCTCGTCTAAAGCTTGGGAAGCTTTCGTTCTGCCATTGAACCACGCCCGCAGCGCAGTGACCTTACCTCGAGCATTTTATATGCCGGTCGAAAACCGGTGACAAGAAAGTCGCCCGGCCGTCCCTGAGGTTGTTTAGCCCTTCGCATCTGTATTCGCCAACGCGCACCTCGCCGCTCGCGCGATTGTGAGCGGCCCAGCGGCCGTTCGCATTTGGATCCGGGCCGCGGCGACGCCACGTCGGAGGCAGAGGCTGAGGCCTTGCGAGTCGGTGTCAGAAATCAGAGAGGTCCATGCCCGATACCAATTTCGTCACCCGCCCGCCGCTGGATCCGGCGAAATTCCACGATCCCAATGTCACGGCGAAGGGTGAGCGCCGGGCGTCGGTCGATCTGCGCCGGCTGAAGACCCTGTGGTTCAATACCGGTAGTCTCTGCAACATCGCCTGCGACAACTGCTACATCGAGTCGAGCCCCCACAATGACCGGCTGGCCTATCTGACGGCGGAAGACGTGCGTGGCTACCTCGACGAGATCGACCGCAGGCGCCTGTCCGTCGAGGAAATCGGCTTCACCGGCGGCGAGCCGTTCATGAACCGCAACCTGCCGCAGATGCTCGCGGACACCCTCGCGCGGGGCTATCGGGTGCTCGTTCTGACCAACGCCATGAAGCCGATGCAGCGCCACTTCAAGCGGTTGCTCGGCCTTGGCGCGCACGGGCCGGCGCTGACCATGCGGGTGTCGCTGGACCACTACAATCCGGAGGCGCACGAACGGGTACGCGGCGTCGGCACCTGGGCGCCGGCTCTTTTCGGGCTCCGCTGGCTCTCGGACCACGGATTTACCGTCGCCGTTGCGGGCAGGACGTTCTGGCCGGAACGCGAAGACGAGCTCCGCGAAGGCTTCGCCCGGCTGTTCGCCGCGGAGAGGCTCAGCGTCGACGCTTGGGATCCGGCGCAGCTCGTGCTTTTCCCCGAAATGAACCTGCAGGTCGACGTCCCGGAGATCACGGTCGCCTGCTGGGGGATCCTCGACGTCGATCCGGGTACCCTGATGTGCGCGACCTCCCGGATGATCATCAAGCGCAAGGGTGCGCGGGCGCCCGTTGTCGTCCCGTGCACGCTGCTGCCCTATGATCCGTCGTTCGAGCTGGGGCAAACACTCGGCGAGGCGACAAGGCCGGTGAAGCTCAATCACCCCTTCTGCGCCCAGTTTTGCGTCCTCGGCGGCGCGTCCTGCTCGGCTTCGTGAGCGGCAGGGCGAATGGGCGTCGGATTGGTCCCGGCGCGCTCATTCAGTAGGCGAGGCGCGGCGGCACGCATAGGCTGGACAAACCGCCGGCGGACCGTAATGTAAGGGACTCGCCCGAAACCTGCACAGGCGGGCGTCTGCCTGATTGCATGGGGAGAAGCCTTGAACGCGCCCGACGACATCCCGGGGGGATCGTACTCCGAGACGACTCGCGGTATCACCATCACGGTGCAGCCGTATTATCTCGAGGACCAGAGCGTTCCCGAAGCGCGCCATTTCGTCTGGGCCTACCACGTCAAGATCGAGAACCGCGGTCTCGAGACGGTTCAACTCGTCACCCGACACTGGCTGATTACGGACTCGGCGGGAAAGGTTCAGGAGGTGCGGGGCGAGGGTGTCGTCGGCAAACAGCCGACGCTACGGCCCGGCGAGACTTTCGAGTACGCCAGCGGAACGCCGCTCGCGACGCCCTCGGGGATCATGGTCGGCACCTACCAGATGGTGGCCGAAGACGGCGAACAGTTCGATGCCCAGATCCCGCCGTTCTCCCTCGACAGCCCGCACTCGACGCAGGCGGTCCACTAGGCCATATCCAGTGGCGGGTGAGAACCATTCCTTCCCAGGCAAGGAGAGCATGTTGTCGGCAACAGCGGGTGCGGCTGGTCGCGGCGGGGCCGTGTTGAAGTCCGAAGCGAAGGTCACTCCGGTGCGAGCGGGCGAAACGGCGCCGGCGAACGCAGGCGCCACGGTCGACCGGCCCGGTCGCGACGAGGCGGAAGCCGCAGTCCGTACCCTGATCCGCTGGGCCGGAGACGACCCGGACAGGGAAGGCCTGCGCGATACGCCGCGCCGTGTCGCCGCCTCGTACCTGGAATTCTTCTCCGGCTACGAAGCCGATCCGGTGGAGATCCTGCGCCGCACGTTTGCCGAGACGGACGGCTACGACGAGATCGTGCTGCTACGCGACATCCGCTTCGAGTCCCATTGCGAACATCACATGGCGCCGATCATTGGCAGGGCCCATGTGGCGTATCTGCCGCACCGCCGCGTGGTCGGCATCTCCAAGCTCGCCCGGCTTGTCGAGGTCTATGCCCGGCGGCTGCAGATCCAGGAGAAGATGACGGCGCAGATCGCGAACGACATCAACGACATTCTCGAGCCCAGGGGAACCGCCGTGATCATCGAGGCGGCGCACCAGTGCATGACCACGCGCGGCGTGCACAAGCCCGGCGTGGTGATGACGACCAGCCGCATGCTCGGGGCCTTCCGCGACGACGCCGCGACCCGGCGCGAACTGCTCGCGATGGTCGGCAAGCCGGCGGGCGGCGACTGGCTGCTCGCCTGACGGCGCGCCGATGCCGGCGGGTGCCGGATCGAGATTCCGGAGAGGCCGCCGGCGGTGATCGAATTCCGTCCCATCCTGTTCGTCGTCGGTCTTCTCCTCGTCACGCTGGCGGCGGCAATGTGCCTTCCGGCGGCCGTCGACGCCGCGTACGCCAATCCCGACTGGCAGGTATTCGCCACCGCTGCGGCCGTTACCATGTTCACCGGCCTTGCCCTGGTGCTGAGTTGCCGGACCGAGCGCTTCCGCCTGAACCTGCGCCAGGCCTTCGTGATGACCGCCCTGAGCTGGCTGACGATCACGCTGTTTGCGGCTCTGCCCTTCACCTTCAGCAACCTTGATCTCAGTATCACCGACTCGATCTTCGAGGCGATGTCTGGGATTACCACTACCGGCTCGACCGTGATCGTCGGCCTGGATACCGCCCCGCCGGGCATCCACCTGTGGCGCGGCCTTCTCCAGTGGCTGGGCGGGCTCGGCATCATCGTCATGGCGATCTCGCTGATGCCGATGCTCGGAGTCGGCGGCATGCAGATGTTCCGCGCCGAGGCTTTCGAGACCGGGGAGAAGACGCTGCCGCGTGCGGCACAGATCTCCGCCGCGCTCAGCCTCATCTACGCGGCGCTGACGGTCATCTGGACGCTTCTGCTTTACGTCGCCGGGATGACTTGGCTTGAGGCGGTCGTTCACGCCATGACAACCATCGCTACCGGCGGTTTTTCGACCCGAGACGCCTCGATCGGCGGCTTCGCCAACCCGGCGATCGATCTCATCATATTTCTCGGCATGCTCACCGGCAGCCTGCCGTTCATGCTGTATCTGCGCACCCTGCAGGGCGAGCGGTCGGTCCTGCTGCGCGACACCCAGGTGCGCTGGTTCTTTTCGATCGTTGCCGCCGCCGCCGCCGTCGCCACGATCTTTATCTGGTTCGGGATCGGCCTTACCCTGCCCGAGTCCTTGCGCTATGGCGCCTTCAACGTGGTCTCGGTCATGACCGGCACCGGCTACGTCACCTCCGACTTCTGGCAGTGGGGCGCTTTCGCCGGGCCGTTGTTTTTATTTATCATGTTCATCGGCGGGTGCACCGGCTCAACCACATGCGGGATCAAGATCTTTCGCTTCCAGGTGCTGTACGCCGCGGCGAACAATCAGTTCCGCCATCTCTACCAGCCGCACGGGGTGTTCGTTCCGTATTATAACCACCGCCCCATCCCGGAAGCCGTCATCGCTTCGGTGCTCAGTTTCTTTTTTGTCTTCGGCGTCTGCTTTGCCGTCCTCGCCGTCGCGCTCGGGATGCTCGGGTTGGACACGATCAGCGCCATCTCCGGCGCGGCGACTGCAATCTGCAACGTCGGCCCGGCGCTGGGGCCGATCGCAGGCCCCGCCGGCACCTTCCAGCAGTTTCCCGATCCGGCTAAGTGGCTGCTGTCGGCGGGGATGCTGCTGGGCCGGCTGGAGCTGTTCACCGTTCTCGTTCTGTTGAGCCCGTCGTTCTGGCGGGGGTAAGGGAGCTACCCGTGACTCTGTCCGCCACCGAGGACCTGCTTGCCAGGCTCGTCGCCTTCGATACGACGTCGGTGTACTCCAACACGGCGCTGATCGACTTCGTTGAGGACCATCTCGCCGCTCATGGGATCGCGGCCCGGCGGGTCGAGAGTGAGGACCGGGCCAAGGCGAGCCTGTTTGCGACGATCGGTCCTGAGGTCGCTGGCGGAGTCGTGCTGTCTGGACACACCGACGTGGTCCCGGTCGCCGATCAGGCCTGGAGCAGCGGTCCGTTCACGGTTGTCGCCCGCGACGGCCGCCTTTACGGTCGGGGCACCTGCGACATGAAGGGCTTCATCGCCTGCGTTCTTGCGCTTATCCCGGAGTTTGTCAGCGCGCCGCTGGCGGTGCCGCTGCATCTGGCGTTCTCCTACGACGAAGAGGTCGGCTGCCTCGCCGCGCCGGCGCTTATCGACGCCTTGCTCGCGACCGTCGCGCCGCCGGCGTTCGCCATCATCGGCGAGCCGACCGAGATGCGGGTCGCCCAGGCCCATCGCGGCATTGCTTCGTTCGCGACCAGCGTCACCGGCCTTGCCGGTCACTCGTCGAAGCCCGGTGCCGGCGTCAACGCCATCGTCGCCGCGGCGCAATGTATCGGCGCGCTTAGCCGGCTCCTTGCCGAGCAGGAAGCGGAGGCGACGGTCACGGGCGAGAAGACGACCATCAACGTCGGACGTATCGAAGGCGGCACCGCCGTCAACATCATCGCCGGTCGCTGCCGCTTTGCCTGGGAGTGTCGCTCCGACGATGGGACCGCCGCGGATCGGCTGAGCCGCGGTCTCGACGCCTGGACCCGACAGGTCCTGCTGCCGCCGTTGCAGGCGGTGGCGCCGGAGGCCTCGGTCGTGACCGAACGGCTGGTCTCGGCGCCGCCCCTGCGCCCGGTGCCGGATTCTCCGGCGGTCACCATGGCGCTGGCGCTCAGCGGCCAGAACAGCGCCGACCGGGTGGCGTTTGCCTCCGAGGCCGGGCAGTTCCAGCAGGCCGGTATCCCGGCGGTGGTCATCGGTCCCGGCAGCGCCGCGCAGGCGCACCAGCCCGACGAATTCGTGACCGTCGCTCAGCTTGAAGCCTGCCTCGCCTTCCTTCATCGGCTGGCATCGTGGGCGAGTCACTCGCCGACCGCCGCAACCACTGCGGTCATTACGCCAAGTTAATCGCGATTTAAGGAACTTCCGCTAAATCAAATGCTATGCATGCAGCGCTCGATCGCGCGTATTCAGAATAGAGGTCATGAGGTTACTGGCTTCAGCGGTCATTCTGCGTTACAACTTCGCCATCACGCTCGTCGCTCAGGGTCGTAATGCTGATGATCAGATTTGTCGAAAAAGTTCTGCTTAATGACGCTGGTGCGAGCACACTGGAGTACGGCATTATTGCTGCTCTCGTCTCGACGGCGGTCATCACGACCGTCCTCGCCATGGGCGTCTCCCTCAGCGAACTATATCAGCTTGTCACGGTGGCATTCGCCGAGGTTGCCAGATAACGCCGTCGACCTCGACCGAAAATTCAACTCCTCGCCTGCGCTCATCCAGGCGCCGGCGCTGTGCATCGTCATGTTCCCTTCCTCCATGCACGGTGGATATAATCGCGTCTCGGATACATGCCGCGAGGGTCATGCATGCACGCGTTTCGCCACCTTGCTGTCGCCTGCGTCTTAGGCGTCGTCGCTCCGCGGCCGTCGAGCGCGGCTGTCGTCACTCCTCCATCGCAGGCGCAGGCGCGCCCGGAAGAGGCCGACTGGACGCATGCACGGCGCTTCGACATCATCTTGAGCGAGTTCCAGTTCGCGCCGTCAGAGATCGCCTTCCGGCTTGGCGAGCCGTACGTGTTGCGGCTGGAGAACAAGGGGCGGTTTCGTCATAATTTTACCGCTCCCGCGTTCTTTCGCACCGTCGCGTTCAGGCCGGGACGAGCCGCGAGCGAAGCCGAGCACTCCGGTGGCAGTTTTAGCCTCGCTGCCGGCGAGGTTCAGGAGATCGAATTTGTGCCGTTGCAGGCAGGCACCTATGCTCTGGAGTGCACGAAGCCGCTCCACGGCCTGTTCGGCATGAGCGGCGACATCGTCGTTCGATAGCTTTGGCTCGCAGCGGGCTGAGTCCGCCCCGGGCGGACCGGCGGCAGGCCTTCGCCGTAGCGGTAGCTGAGCAGGGTGTAGACTGCGTCAAACAGCTTGACGCTGTCGATCAGCCCCGGCGGCTGCGGGTTGACGTGGTCCAGGCTGGTGAGGATGTGGAGCGAGACTGCGCCCTCGGGCAGGGCGCGCGCGAAGGCTTCGCTCTCGGTCTCCGGAATGATCGCGTCGTTGCGGCCGTGGATAAGAACGAACCGGGTATTGCCGACCTTAAGGTCGCGGTCCGCGAGAGTGAGTGCGCGGAGCTCGACGCGAACGCTGTCCGGCAGCGCCGCCAGCAGCGCCGGAACACGGTCCGGATCTTCGTTGACGAGCAGGGCGTAGACGGCGCGCCCCTGCGGCCCGAGCTTGCGGACGAGATCGGAGACGTCGGCGTCGCGGTCCTGCATCCTGCGTCGGGCAAGGGTCGCGAGCGCCCGGCGGTCGGCGGGATCGTCGAGCCGGGGCGCGTTGGAGAGGAGAAAGACCCATTTACCGTAGGCGTTCGGCTCACGGTGTTGCCAGGGCACGTCCGGGCTTTCGCGGAAGTTGCCGGTGGTGAAAAAGGTGATGACCGCCGGCAGATCGTAGTAGCCGCCGACCGTGAGGACGAAATCGACGTGCCCCCATGCCTGCGGCTCCGCGAGGGCAAGCACGGCCGGACCGGCCGCGAACGATATCGCCGCGATCCCCAGCGGCCGCGCCGGATCACGCTGCGCCATCCAGGCGACGGCGTCCGCAAGCAGCGGCGCATCGGCGGCCGAAACCTGCAGCGCCCGCATCCGCGCCAGATCGGGCACCAGCACCTCGAAACCGGCCCGAGCGATGGTGTTGGCGAAGGCGATCAGCCTGCGGTCGTCCTTGCCCGTGGGCGCGAGGCCCGGAACCAGGATGATGCCCGCGCGGGCGCCTTCGGCCGGACGGTACAGATCGGCGGCGATGGCGCCGCCTGACACCGGGACCGTCACCAGCCGACGCTGCGGCGGAGCGGTTGCGGCCTTCAGCGAGCTCGGCGCCTCACCGGCGACAATATCGTCGAGGACTCGCGCCGTCTCGATGGCCCTTCGCGGCGAGCAGCCGGCGAGAACGATTGCCGCGAGGATCGCGACAAGGAACAGGCGAAGCGCCGGCCGGCTCAGAGCACCCATGGATTGAGGTGCTGGCGGATGGCCCGCTCCATCTGCCGATCGAATTCGGCCACCGTAGTTTCGGTCAGCTCCGAAAAGAACCGTTGCCGTTCCCCGCGGGTGCGGTTGCCTTCCATTGATTTCGTCCGGACGACTTTGGCGGAGGCCATGGCGTTCTGTCCGTCCGCGGCGTCGATCTCAAGCCGCGCCTCCACCGTCATGGTGTAGAGGGCGCCGGGGGAGTTGCCGAACAGGCCGACAAGGCCCTTGGCCCGCGGCAGCTTCTCCTCCTCGACACTTGCGGTCACCACATCGAAGTGGGCGGCGCCGGTTCGCCCCAGGGCCCGCAGCCGGTCCAGGGCCCACTGGCGCAGTTCGACATCGGGCGGATGGGTCAGCCCGTCGCCGACGTTGCGGCCCCGGCCCGCGCCCGCAGTCTCATCCCTGCTTACCTCGACGCCTCTGATGTCAAGGTTGATCGGCGGCGCGTCGGTGAAGCGGATGTCCGCCAGCTGGACCGTCGCCTCATTGGGCGCGGCGCATCCGGCAACCAGAAGCGCCAGCATTAGCAACGCCGGGCCGAACGCCGTTCTTGTTGTTCCCCTGACCATGATTTCCCCCAAAAGGCAGATGAGCCGTCTAGCGTGCCTTCAGCGGTTCGACATCGCCTTCGCCGAACGCATAGACGGCCTTGCAGAACTCACACGTCACCGTGATCCGGCCGTTCTCATCAGCCATCTCGCGGATCTCGTTTGCCGGAAACGAGCGCAGGATCGCCTCGACCTTGGACTTCGAACAGCGGCAGCGATGACGCAGCGCGCGGCGGCGGAAGACCCGCACGCCGTCTTCGTGGAACAGCCGGTAGAGGATCTGGTTGGCGCTGAGGTTCGGCTCCAGGAGCTCGGCGGGAGTCGCGCTGCTCATCAGGATCACGGCGCGACGCCAATCCTCCTCGGCGTCCGGATCGAGGGCGTCATTGCCGGGCAGGCGCTGGAGCATGATCGCGGCGGCGCGGCGGCCGCTACCGGCGTCATCGTTTCCGGACACACATAGACGGATCGCCGTTTCGATCTGTTCGGACTGACGGAAATAGGCGTGGGCGCATTCGCCCAGGGTTGCGCCTTCCAGCGGCGTAACCCCATGGTAGCGATCGGTATCCGGTCCCTGATCGACGGTGAACGTCATCACCCCCGCGCCCAGCAGGCGCGGCACCGGCGCTTCCGGCGCCGGTCCGGGCGCATTCAGGTCGGCGAGGTCATAGCGGGCGTAGCCGCGCATGTCGCCGTCGCTGGTGATGTCGACCATGACCAGGCCGACCGGCCCGTCGCCCTGGATCTGCAGGGTGAAAATGCCCGCATATTTGAGGCCGCTGGCAAGCACCGCGGCCATTGCCATGGCCTCGCCGAGCAGTGCTTCGACCGCGGGCGGATAGCCGTGGGGCGAAATGACCGCATCGACGGCTGCCCCGAGCCGGACCAGGCGACCGCGCAGCTCCGGCGCTTCGATCTGGAACGGTTGAACGAAGTCGCCGAACGGACTGGCGCCGGCGTCCTCCGCTCGGGACTGGCTCATGGGCTCGGGCATGAAGGCATCTCCCCGCTCGTCCTGAGGTGGCGGCAGGGCGTTCCGCTGGCAAGCACCTTCGCCCGGCCCGCTACCCCAGGCACCAGGCAAGGATGCCCTTCTGCGCGTGCAGGCGGTTTTCAGCCTCGTCCCAGACGACCGACTGGGGACCGTCGATCACCCCGTCGGTGACCTCCTGGCCACGGTGCGCGGGCAGGCAGTGCATGAACAGGGCGTCGGCCCTCGCACCGCGCATCAGGGCCTCGCTGACGCGATACGGCGCCAGCTGGTTGTGCCGCTTCTCGGCGGCCTCCGCGCCCATGGAGAACCAGGTGTCGGTGACCACCAGATCGGCCCCGACGACGGCGTCTTCCGCACTATCGGCATAAGCGACATCGCCGCCTTCCGCATGAACCCATTCGAGCAGGGCGCCGTTCAGCCGCAACGGCGGCGGGCAGGCGAGGCGCAGGCGAAAGCCGAACTTCACCGCCGCGTGCACCCACGATCGCGCCACGTTGTTGGCATCTCCGGACCACGCCACCGTCCGTCCGGCGATGATGCCGCGGTGTTCCTCGTAGGTCATGACGTCGGCCATGATCTGGCAGGGGTGGGAGTCGTCGGTCAGTCCGTTGATGACCGGTACGGAGGCATGTTCGGCCAGCTCGATGAGCTTGGCCGGGCTGTCGGTCCGGATCATGATGGCGTCGACATAGCGTGACAGCACCCGCGCGGTGTCAGCCATTGTTTCGCCGCGGCCGAGTTGGCATTCGGCCTCGCTGAGGATAACAGCGTGCCCGCCGAGCTGGCGGATGCCGACCTCGAAGGAGACGCGCGTGCGCGTGCTCGGCTTCTCGAAGATCATCGCCAGCGCCCGGTTGGCCAGGAGGCGCTGACTGTCGTCGGCGTGGCGCTCGCGCTTCAACGCCAGAGCCAGATCGAGGATACGCCGCAGCGTTGCGGTGTCGAACCGATCGAGATCGAGGAAATGCCGCGGTCGGCCCTTGCGCTCGCCCATCTAGGCCGCCTTTTCCGCGAGCGCGGCGCACGCACCGTTGATGATTGCTGTCGCCGCTTCCATCTCGGCATCGCCGATGATCAGCGGCGGCAGGAGGCGGACAACGTTGTCGGCGGCCGGCACCGTCAGCAGGCCATCAGCAAGCAGGCGCTCGACCAGAGCGCGGTTCGAAGGCACGCATTTCAGCCCGAGCATCAGGCCGTGACCGCGTACCTCGGCGATCACGCCGGGATAGCGCGACGGCAGGCTGGCCAAACGGCCGCGCAGTGCCGCGCCGGTGGTGGCGACGCGGTCGAGAAAGCCGTCGGCCAGAACCACGTCGAGAACCGCGTTGGCCACCGCCATCGCCAGCGGGTTCCCGCCGAAGGTGCTGCCGTGGCTGCCGGGGGTCAGCGTCCGTGCCGCCTGTCCCGACGCGAGGCAGGCGCCGACCGGGAAGCCGCCACCCAGACCCTTGGCCAGAGCGATGACGTCGGGGACGACATCCGTCCACTGGTGCGCGAAAAGCCGCCCGGTGCGGCCGATGCCGCACTGGACCTCGTCAAAGAACAAAAGCAGGCTGAACTCGTCGGCGAGGGCGCGTAGCCCGGCGAGAAAGCCCTCCGGCGCCAAGCGAATGCCGCCTTCGCCCTGGACAGGTTCAACAAGAATGGCCGCGGTCTCATCGGTGATGGCGGCGCGCGCGGCTTCCAGATCGGCGAAGGGCACCTGATCGAAGCCTTCGACCGCCGGGGCGAAGCCGTCGAGGTGCTTCGCCGAACCGCCTGCGGCGATAGTGGCCATCGTTCGGCCGTGGAAGGCGCCGGTGAAGGTGATCACCCGGTAACGCTCCGGCGCGCCGGCCATGTCGTGGAACTTGCGCACCAGCTTCAGGCCGCACTCCAGCGCTTCAGCGCCTGAGTTGCAGAAGAAGGCCGCGTCGGCGAAGCTCGCCTTGGTCAGCCGCGCCGCCAGCCGCTCCTGGTCGGGGATCCTGTAAAGGTTGGAGCAGTGCCACAGCTTGCCGGCCTGCTCGCGCAGGGTAGCGACAAGATGCGGATGGCAATGGCCGAGGCTTGCAACCGCGATGCCGGCGCCGAAATCGAGATAGCGGCGCCCGTTCGAGGCTTCCAGCCAGGCTCCGTCGCCGCGGACGAAAGCGATGTCGAAACGGTCGTAGGTGGGCATCAACGCGCTCACGGGCCGATCTCCGCAGCCGCCCGCCTTCGTGCCGATAACGCAGCGGGAGGGGCCGAAAATGCGACGGGCCGGTGCACGGCACCGGCCCGCAAGCCAGAGAAACAAGCATGTTATTGAAGCAGCGAGAGGCTTGTCAACGCCTTGTCCGCCGTTGGTGCCGGCGAACACCGCGTCCGAGCCGGCACAGCCGGCGGAGCGCCGCTCTCCCGATCAGCCCCTATGGCGGGGCTCGGGAGTGCGGGGATGACGCTCAGTAGCGCGGCGGCTCCGTGGCGATCAGGTTGAACGCCTTCGCATACTCGTTGATCCCTTCTTCAAACTTGCGCTGGGCGCACGCCAACGCCGCCTTCCGCCGGTGGTTGTCGACCTCGGCATAGTCACGCCTCGGCGGCCCGGCCGGCGCATTCTGCGCCATGCCATAACCCTGATTCTGAGGCTGATCTTGCGCTTCCATCTCGGCTCGGGCGGTCGCGTCGGCGCGCCGCCGCTTGGTGATGGCGAGGCTTAGCTCCTTCTTGTACAGGTCGCAGGTCATCGCCGTCGGCCGCGAAGTCTGCGCCGAGGCCGACGAAACGAAGCCGGCGACGAGCAGCAGCGCGAGGGCGACGAGGAGGTTTCGGTAGAGTCCGGACAGGGGAGGTCTCCTCTAAAGGCCAAGTCGCCCCTGCATATTACGCGATTGGCTTCACGACTTCGAATACTTCCACGTAAAGGCAGGTTCAGCAAGAGACCGCGTGCAGGTTGAACTGCCGGCCCTATGAAGAGGCTTCGGATACGGCAGGCGCACGATCTCAGGCGTAGTCGTTGTCGATGATCGCGTTTGCGCGCCGCGACAGCTCCTTGCCGTAGTCGGTCCAGATGCCCTGGCCCCAGTACCGGTAGCAGCTGGTTTCCGCCATCAGCAGATGAAAGAGCGCGTTGCGGTAGCGCTGCTCGTCGGTCGCAATGGAACCGTTGCTGAAGATCTTCTCGTGAAAGTTCGACGAGGCCTTGTCCATTGGCGCCAGCACGTCCTCATAGCCGCGGACCCACGACAGATTGTTGGTCCAGCTCCCGCCGTCCATGTTGAAGCCGTGATCCTCCTTCTTCAGCGTGTCGATCGTCTTGGCAAGCTTGTCGGGACCGTCGCCGGGCTTGATCCGGTCCCAGATCCGCTTCTGCATCACCGGCTGCAGCGGCGCGAATGACTTCTCGTCGATGCCGATCGCGGCCAGATGCTCCAGATACTCCGTCGCGTTCATCAGCGGCGTGTCAGAACCGCTGCTCTCGCGCACGACCTCCATGTACTTGGCCGGGAACTCGTTCATCATGACGCCGCCGTTTTCGCCGTCAGCGATCTGCGTAACCAGGGGCGGAACCTGCCTGCCCGCAAGCTCCCAGCGGTTCAGGGATTTCGCCTCATAATACGGTTGCATCTGCGCGACCAGCTTGGTATCGGAGCCCTGAGTCTTGACGATCGCCACGATCTCGGCCGTTTCACCGCTGGAGTTGGTGCAGACCAGGCGGTGCGGCAGGTGCTTGTGGACGGGTCCCGAGCCATCCTCCGGCCGCTCGACCGTGTGCTCCTGCACCAGAACCCAGCGAAAACCGCTGTCCCGCAACGTCTTGACGAATTCATAGGCGACATCGGGATGGTTCGGCAGCGCCATTTCCGAAGGCGAAAATCCGCGTAGCCGGCCCAGCGCCTCGAAGCCGAACAGCGCGGCGAAGTGATGCTGGAAGGCCTTGACGTGCAGGCGAAAATCCTGGACCGGCGTCGATGGCGCCACCGCGTGTCCCCAGGGACAGCCAAGCCACTCGACCGCGTGGCGGTACTGCGGATCGCAGGTCACGGTCTTCAGAGCGTCGAGGACATGGTGCTCGCCCATCTGGCCGAGCCCATAGAGAAGCGTGCCCGAATATTCGAGCATGACTCGCGGCTGTTTGCCCTCGCCGATGAGCTGCGGGATGAACTCGCCCATGCGTTTGTAGCACCAGGAAAAGACCGGCGCGTTGTGGTTGTCGCCGATGCCCTGGTTGTCGCGCATGTGCTGAAGGTTGCCGACGATGGCGGCCGAGCTGAGATCGGCGCCGCCTGCGGGAATCAACGGCTGATGCATATGCAGCGCCACAGCGGCCGCGGCCCGGACCCGCGCGAAATCGATCCCGCCTTCGGTGCGGAAGACATCATGGTCGGCGCCGGCAGCGACTGCGCGGCGTACGTCGTCCTCGTGCCCGGCGATGTTGGGCAGGCCGTCGATGCAGTCGGGCAGGTCCGGAAACGCGTTGGTCATAAAGATGAAGTCCTCATTGGCCGCACGCTGCCGATCAGCGACATGGGCGGAGGGGCCGTAGACCCTTCCGCCCATTTGCGGACTGCGAATGCATTGAAACAATCCTGGGGACGGCGCGCAAGGCGGCCGTGACTTCGCCAGCCGCCGCGGACCCCCTCTCCCAAGCGCTTCGCTGGGAGAGGGATTCCAGCCGTCGCCTTTTTGAACCGGATCTCGTCAGCGCTGCCGCCGAAGTTTCAGCCGCCCGCCCCTGTAGTGTTGAGCTCAGCCGTTGCGGGACGAACGTCGCCTGAACCCTGGGCCGACACCGGCTGCAAGGTCCGGGGGTCGATCTGCACCGGTCGGCGAACCTGCCCCTGGTCGATGACCATGGCGTTAACCTCGGGGGCAGCCCAGTAGGCGTTGGCGCCCGCGTACTGCCGTGAGGTCTGGTTGAGTACCGTGGTGTCGAGGACGCCGTTGACCGTCTGCCCTTTGCCCATCCGCGCCATGACCTGATCGCGAACCTGCGGGTCAAGAGCCGCGAGGCGCGCGTCCGGGCTCGGCGCGGCGGCATAGCCCAGCGGGCCGCGCCACTGCACCACCGTCGGATCGGGCGCCGGCGCCGGCGTCGCGCTGTAGGTAGCGCCGAGGAAGCCGAGGCCCAGCGAATCCGTCCGCGTGCCGGCTGCCGTTGCGCCGCGATCGGCGGAGTCGCCATCGGCGCTGCCGTTGCCGCCCGCGGAGCCGCTGCCACTCCCGCCGCCGCCCGCGGAGCCGCCGCCACTCCCGCCGCCGCCGCCACCGGAGCCGCCGCCACCGGAGCCGCCGCCACCGGAGCCGCCGCCACCGGAGCCGCCACCACCGCCACCACCGCCGCCACCGCCGCCTTCACCGCCGCCGCCACCCCAGGCGAGAAGCGTACCTGGCGCGTCGGCGAGCTGGCTGCGATAGAGTGCGAGTTTCACCCGGCTGTCCAGTTCGCCGCGCTGTCCGGCGAGGGAGCCTGCATCGGCGCTGACATTGCCGGCGCTGGCGTCGGCGTCGGCGTTACCATAAACAATGGCGGCCGCGGCCAGGGCCGCCAAGCCGATCCCGTGAGACTTCATGACACGATCTCCTAATCCATGTTCCGCGGAGCTGCCGTTTTCGGCTTGTCCTGATTTAGGGCTTCAATTGCAAGGTCGCCGGATCATAGGCGACCGACCGCATGGTGTTGTCGGGCATTGCCACCAGGACGGTGTGTGCCGGCGGCACGACCCGGTAGAACTTGGCGTCGGGATACTGCGAGGCGGCCTTGTTCAGGATGAGGAGTTCGATGACGTCGTCGAACTTCTCGCCTTTGGCCATTCGCGCCGAGACTTCTTTGCGGACGTCCGGATCGAGAGCGGACAGCCTTTGCTGCTGCGTCTGCATCGGCGCGGTGGCCGCCGCTTGTGCAGGGACCGTGGCCGCCGGCGCAAGGCCGCTGAACACGAGCGCTGCAACGACGATGTAACCCTTCATGTCAATCTCCCGACCATCACTTTTCATGTCGACAGAGCGCCAATCTGCCGACGCTTCGTCTCAAACCTGTACCTACACTCTAAGCGCGTGCGCGTTACAGCCGCTACATCATATATCGGCATAAACGTGGGTTTCCGCCACTGCTCCCGGATGAGTGACGGCGCCCTTGCAGGCGTCGCCAACGAGTTGCGCGTATTTCCACAACGCGCCCGACTGATAGTCGGTCGGCCGCGTCGTCCACACCTTTCGGCGGGCTTCAAGCTCGCCCTCGTCGATTTCGACATCGAGACGCCCCGCGTCGGCGTCGATCGCGATCATGTCGCCGTCGCGGATCAGCGCGATCGGGCCGCCGACCGCCGCCTCGGGCCCGACATGGCCCACGCAGAAGCCGCGCGTTGCGCCGGAGAAGCGCCCGTCGGTGATCAGCGCGACCTTCTCGCCCATGCCCTGGCCATAGATCGCCGCCGTCGTTGACAGCATCTCGCGCATGCCCGGCCCGCCCCGGGGGCCCTCGTAGCGAATGACAAGAACTTCGCCGTCGCGGTAATCACGCTGCTCGACGGCGGCGAAGCAGGCTTCCTCGCTGTCGAAGCACCGCGCCGGGCCGCGAAAGCGGAGCGAATGCAGCCCGGCGATCTTGACGATGGCGCCCTGCGGAGCCAGCGAACCGCTCAGGCCGACGACACCGCCCACCGGCGACAGCGGGGTGCTGGTGGGACGGATGACATCCTGGTCTGTGGGAAAGACGATTCCGGCGAGGGTTTGCTCCAGGGTCTCGCCGGTCACGGTCAGGCAGTCGCCGTGAAGATAGCCGCCGTCAAGCAGCGCCCTGAGCAGGACCGGCATGCCGCCGGCCTCGTACATGTCCTTGGCGACATAGCGTCCGGCCGGCTTCAGGTCGGCGATGTAGGGCGTGCGGCGGAATATTTCGCAGACATCGGCGAGGTCGAAGTCGATACCGGCTTCGTGGGCGATGGCCGGCAGGTGCAGCCCGGCATTCGTCGACCCGCCGGACGCGGCAACCACGGTTGCCGCGTTTTCCAACGCCTTGCGGGTCACGATGTCGCGCGGACGGAGCTGCGAGCGCACCAGCGCCATCACCGCACGGCCAGAGGCCTCGCACAGCGCATCGCGCGATTCGTAGGGGGCCGGCGCTCCGGACGATCCGGGCAGGGCGAGGCCGATGGCCTCGGAGACGCAGGCCATGGTGTTGGCGGTGAACTGACCGCCGCAGGAGCCGGCCGAGGGGCAGGCGACGCTCTCGAGACCGCGCAGCTCGCTGTCGGAGAGGGTGCCGGCGGAATGATGGCCGACCGCCTCGAAGACGTCCTGCACGGTCACGTCCCGGCCATGGTAGCGGCCGGGCAGGATTGAGCCGCCGTAGATGAACACCGACGGGACGTTGAGCCGGACCATGGCCATCATCATCCCCGGGAGCGACTTGTCGCAGCCGGCCAGCCCAACCAGCGCGTCATAGCAGTGCCCGCGCATGGTCACTTCGACCGAGTCGGCGATGACCTCGCGTGAGACCAGGGACGATTTCATCCCCGCGTGGCCCATGGCGATGCCGTCGGTCACCGTGATGGTGGTGAACTCCCGCGGCGTGCCGCCTGCAGCCTTGACGCCCTGCTTGACCACCTGCGCCTGCCGGGCGAGTGAGATATTGCAGGGAGCAGCCTCGTTCCAGCAGGTCGCAACGCCGATGAAGGGCCGGTCGATCTCGGCCTTGCCGAGACCCATGGCATAGTAATAGGAGCGGTGCGGTGCCCGCTGAGGACCGACCGTCACGTGGCGGCTCGGCAGCCTGGACTTGTCGAAACCGACCTCGCGTGCTTCATCCGGCATCGTCTGGCGCCTTCCTAACGACGAAGTTACTGGCTCTTGATCGCGCTGGTTCACGCGAGCATAGCGGGCGCAACCGCTTGCGCCCAGTCCCTTAACAGCCCGTTGACGAAGTCGGTTGGTTCTGACTCTCTGCACCCATAGCGGTTCGAAGGATTGATCGACATGGCGCTGGGACGGCAAGGGGATCGGCAGGATGACCTGGTCGTGACGTGGCGGGAGATGCCGCGTTC